>NZ_JBFAJW010000009.1:0-478465 GCF_040655395.1 Nocardia sp. NPDC050435 | reverse complement strand
CGGGCCCGTGGCGTGGCGGGTGATGGCCTGGCAGCCCTCGAGCGGCTGGGCCCACCCCAGCCCAGCACCCCGCCCCCGCACCTAACCCCGTTGTTGGAGAACCTGGTTCGGGTTGTCGCGCCGATAGGAGATCTCGAACCCGTCGCGGCGGAAGGTGAGCACCATCCAGCCATCGAGTTCGGCGTACTTGCTGATCTCGTGATGGAGCGCGATGTCGTCGGTGCCGTCGTGCCCGTCGGAGGTGTCGGTGAGGACCAGGTGCTCCACGAAGGGCTGGCCGCAGAGCGGTGTTGAGGCCAGTGCGGCTTGGCTGCCTGGCCCGAAGCTGTGGGCGTAGACGCGGAGACTGCCCGCCGCCGGCTGATCGGGGTCGGCGGGAAGGCGCGGCCAGCCAGTCGAAATCAGATACGCCCCGTCGGCGACGACCAGCAGCAACGTCGGCTCGACCGGGACGGTCATCGCGTCGGGGTCATCGATGAAGATTCTGTTCTCCTCGGCGTCCATCGCATGGCGTGACAAGGGAAGGACCTCGGGCAGGGAGAACCACAGGTCGACGACGTTGCTCACAAGGATCCCTTCGGGTTTCGGGCCGATTCGGTGTCGGGCCCGGATTGCTGGAAGCCGACGACGATTCCGCGGGGCGATACCGACAGGGTCATCCAGGCATCGATGCGGGCGTAGGTGCGGATGAGTCGATGCAGCGGCACACGGTCGCGTTCGGTCTCCTGGGTGAGGTCGAGATAGTCGGCGAAGTCGTCGCCGTACCCGCTCTCGTCGGGGTGGTAGTCCACCGAGGCCGCGCGCACGTGCCGGATACCCCGGTACGGCACGGCGAGATCCGGGGCGACTTGGCGTGGGTAGCCGTTGCTGAACAGATAGATCCCGTCGTCGCGGGCGAGCACCAGTGCGGGCGGGCAATGCTGACCCGGTTCGGTGAAAGGGTTGGCATGCTCGGCGGCGTTCATCGCGTGCTCGGATAGAGGTGCGATCTCGCGCACCGGAAACCACAGCTGGAGTCTGTTCATCACAACCTGTTCTCTGCTCGACAGAAATGGGGGCTCGGCACGACGGGCACGGCGAGCCCCCCGAACGCGGGGTAGCGGGTCGCTCAGCTGGCGAGCCGGTCGGTGAAGGGGTTGGGTCCGGCGAAGACCGGCACTTCCCACGGCTCGCGGCCCTCGCTCGTCTCGGTCTCGGTCTCGACCGCGGCGACCGCCGCCGAGACCGGTACACGCCCGAAACCGTTACCGCCGTTGCCGGTGTTGGGTCGCCCGGTTGTGCGGTTCACCTTCGCGGTGGCCCAGCGCAGCGACGGCCCGACCTCGTCGACGTCGAGCTCGACCACGGTGCGCTTCTCGCCCTCACGAGTTTCGTAGGAGCGTTGCTTGAGCCGCCCGGACACGATCACCCGCGCCCCTTTGGGCAGGTCGGTGTCGGCGAGGTTCTCGGCGGCCTCTCGCCAGAGGTTGCAGCGCATGTACAGCGCGGGACCGTCTTTCCAGGCGCGGGCGTCCCGGTCGAATACCCGTGGGGTGGAGGCGACGGTGAAGCTGGCCACCGCCGCGCCCGCGGGGGTGAAGCGGAGTTCGGGCGCGGCGGTGAGATTCCCGATGACGGTGATGACGGTATCGCCGGACACGGGCGGTCCTTCCTGAAAACTGTTGTGCGGGTGGGGGAGACGACACTCAGGCGGCGATGTCGATGGTGTTGTAGTCGATCTCGCCGACGGCGGCCTGTTCGACATCGAGCAGCGCGAAGTCGTTGCTGGCGGCGACCTCGGCGAGGAACCGCAGATATCGGGCGGTGCCCGGGCCGGCGTCACGCCACAGCGACTTGCCGATCACCAGCGCGTGCGGGGCCATGGCCATCGCCAGCACGATCACCCACGCCCGCTGCACGCTCGCCGATTCGATCGCTTGAAGCAGGCTGTCGCGGCTGCCGCCGACCCCGAGCCAGCGCAACACGATTTGCAGTTCCCTGGGCTCCAGGGCGCGAGCCATGGAGCCGGCGACGAACTTGGCGGCCTGGGTCGGCGGGGTGCGCCGCTCCAGGAATTCCTTGGTGATCTCCTCGCGGCGTTTGTTGGCGGCATCGCCGCGCTTGTTGAGTTCGATCACCCGTCGCCGCGCCTGGCGAGCGTGTTCGCGTTCTTCGGCGGCGCGCTGGGCCTCGAGCGCGGCGGCGATCTGGGTGGCCTCGTCGAGCGCGGGTGCTTGCAGGTGCAGGCCGCTCTCGGCCAGCGCCCGGGCGGGCAGGTAGATCAGCGGGGTCCAGCGTTCGCGTTCCTCGACCTGGCCGACGTGCAGCAACCCCGACCCGGCGGTGGCTTCGGCGTCGTCCTCGGTGCTCCAGTCCACGGCGTCGCGGTCGACGATCTCCCCGGTCGCCTTGTTCACCAGATCGGTGGCGTCCTCACGTTCGAGATACACCACATACCGCGACGGATCGGCATCGATCGCCTCGACGGTCAGCGGATCGCCTTCGGCGTCGACCAGCAGCTCGGCGGGCAGGAACTGCGCGTCTTCACCGCTGGTGTCGGGTTCGGCGGTCAAGACACCGAACCCACGCGCCCCGTAGGGCAGCGACGCGCGCAGGGTCGCGCGCGCCGCGTCGTGCTCGTCGACGATGCGTTGAGTCTCGTAGCGGAAGCCGTAGCCGCCGCTGGCGGTCAACCGCCGCACGGCGTCGGTGTCGCCGAGGGCTTCGTAGTGGCCGATGATCGCGAGTTCATCGAAGCTGAACTGGTGGCCGTCGGCCAGAGCGCGCGCGGTCGGGGAGGCTCCGATCTTGGCGGCGGTCTTGACCTCGTCGCGTTTCATCTGCAGCTCGCGCGCGATCCGGGTCGGTGTCGCGCCGAGGTCGAGCATGTCGGCGATGCCGCGGGCCCGGTCACCCTTGGTGAGCCCGATCCGGCGGTCGTTGAACATGATCTGATCGCGGGTGCGGATGATCGCGCGTTCGTTGGCACTGACGCCCTCAGGGGCGGCGGTGAAGTACACCGGCACGTACTCGAGGCCGACCTCGGCCGCGATCAGCAGACGCAGCTGGCCGTCGTAGGCGACGATACGACCATCGGCCTCGCGGATGGCGTTGATCGGGTCGCGGACCCCGAATTCCCTGATCGAGGCGACCTGGTCGGGGTGCTCGGCCAAATCGAAGGTCTTGCGGACGTTGTCGGCCAGAACGACATCGGTGACACGCACCCACTGGACGCCGATCTCGGGCAGATCCGCCGGAAGGCTCGTGGACTCACCGGTGGTCGGGGAGTCCTCGAGGTTGTCGGCGGTGTCGACGGCGTCGGGAACGACGGTCAATGTGGTGGTGGCACGGTCGGTGTCGGTTTCAGCGACGGTGGCGGTGGCGGGCATGAAGACTCCTTGATCGAAGAGAACGGGTCGGGGTGTCAGGAAGAGGAGGGCAGCCAGGTGCGATGGCAACCGTCGCCGCGTTGTGCCGCTCGCTGGAGGGCCTTACGAAGGCTTGCGCGTCTGGAAGGTCGCGACGAAGGTCTGCGCGTCCGGAAGCTCGCGCAGGCTCCAACTCGTTCTCAGCTGAACGGGCCAATGGAAATGCCCATCACGATTTCGGCCATCGAAACGTCCAGCGCCGGACGCATCGCGATTGGACCCGGAGTAGACCTCCAGCTTGCCCACATCGAGATTGATCAGATACCCCCAGTCACACCAGGTCGATCCAGGCCAATCGGGGTGATGCACCGCAAACCCGGCTGTCAGGATGGCGGCGGGGTCGTGGAGGTTTTCTCCCAGGAGGTCACACCAGCTGGGTACCTCGGTGTAATCGCCGCGGCACCAACCGTGGCGTGCGCAGAAGGCGTCGAACTTTTCCTCGTTGCGAGGATCGTCGTCGGCGACATGGACCAGCGAGGCTGCGTCGCTGCGCATTTCGTCCCAGTCGGTGATCTGGGTGAGGTATTCGAGGACCTCGACTCCGAGGCGCTCCGGGTAGCTGTCGCAACGATTGAAGGTGATCGTTTCGCGGTCTTCGACCACGAAACCGACAAATCCGCGGGTACTCATCAGATGTCAGGCTCCCTTGACTGGACTTGATTGATGTGGACGGTTGGAAACGCACGATGGGTGCCCGCCGGGTTAGCGGTACTGCGGGGTTGATGAGCACCGGCATACGTTTGAGCTCGAACTCGATTGCGGTGAGCGACCGCAGCTGGCGGTCTTGGGTGTCGACGCGATCATCGGCCTCGCGGTGACGGTGATCGGAGTATCAGGAAGAGCGGCGACGGGTCACGTTGAGCGGGTGAAGGAACAAGACGCCGTGCTCGTCGGCGGTGAAGGCCCAGTGCTCACCGGACCAATCCGGGTTGGCCTCGCGCCAGTGCTCGAGCACCGCGGGGACTTGAACGACCTCGACCGAACCGGCGTGACCGCTGTGCTGGAGCCGCTCGTACTCGGTGCGGTCGATGGTGTGGACCGGGCGGGTTTGGGGCATGCGAAAGTTCCTCTCTGCGAAGGGGCTGCGATGGAATCGACCGCAGCCGAGGTGATGTGGCTGTGGTCGAGCGCGTCGGAGCTGCTGGCGCGTAGTCGCGCTGTCGTGGAGTTCGTCTGACTGCTAGGCGGGTTCGGAGACCGAGGAGGACAGCTCTGCGAGGAGCTGCTCGGTGCCGACCACGCATCGGGCGCGGCCGGTCGCGATGAGTTCGTGACAGCCGCGTGAGGTAGTCGAGGTGATCGGTCCCGGCACCGCGAACACCGGCCGCCCGAAGCGGTACGCGCGGGCGGCGGCGGCAGTGCTGCCCGATCTCAACCCGGCCTCGACCACCACCAGCGCATCAGAGAGCGCGGCGATCAACCTGTTTCGGGCGAGGAAGTTCGCCTTGACGGGCCTGACGCCCGGCGGATACTCCGAGATCAGCGCCCCGGTCTGTGCCACCTGTTCGAAAATCTGACGATGCTCATTCGGGTAGGCGCGATCCAACCCGTGCGCGGCGACGATCACCGTCGGCGCGTCGGCGGCCAGGGCGGCGCGGTGGGCGGCGACGTCGACGCCGTAGGCGCCACCGGACAGGATCGTCCACCCGCGGCTGGTCGCGGCGGCCACGACCTCGGCGGTGACCTGTTCGCCGTAAGGGCTGCTCGCGCGGGCACCGACCACGGCCAGTGCCGGTCGCAGTACCTCGTTCAACGCCCGCCCGCGCACCCACAGCCCCGCCGGCCTCATCGACTCCGGAGTGGCGTCGACCCCGGACATGGCGGCCAGCAAGTCGGCCGGCCATTCGGGGTCGCCGGGAATCACGAACCGGCCACCCAAACGCTCGATTTGTTCGAGATCACGGACAGCGCATTCCCACGCAGCTGCCCGGTGCTGTCCGACGTGTTCGTCGACGAAGTTGTGCACGATCGTGGTGGTGTCGGTAGCGCCCAGCCGCCGGATCAGCGACAGAAAGGAGGCCGGGTCACTCGAGGCCCGGCGAGACAGCAGCGCCCACAGGGCGCGCGTTCGGTCGATGCTGGTCACGGTTCCACCTCCGGGAAGCTGGCTTGAGCGGTGAGATCGATGCCGAGCCGGATCGCGGCGGCGATGCCGTCGGAGAGGACACCGCGCACGAGTGGCTGCGGTGTCGGGGACTCGAGAGCACGGGAGATCGAGCGGGCCAGGCGATGGGCGGGCTCGGTAGTCATCGCGATGCCGAGTGCCCGGCGGGCAAGTGCAGTGGATCCGGAGCGGGCGTAGAGCGAAAACCCCAGCAGGACCGCGGGTTCGGTCCGATACGGATCGGGCAGGGTGCGGGTCAGCAGCATCCACATCCGCTCGGCGGTCCGCGCGCACGGATACAGCGGCAGCGCCAGCATCACCGCCGACACCTGCCGATAGCTCAGCCCGACCGCGAGTTCGGCCAGCTGATCCGGCGAGAGCTCGTGCTCTGCGGAGCGGCGCAGCAGTTCGAACACCCGCAGCACCAGCGCGGTGAGCATCCGTCCACTCGGTTCGACCGTCCCGGCGCGCAGCCTACGATCAGCGGCGATCGCGCCGGGCATCGCCGCCAGCACTCGCCGGTGCAGCGCGGGGTCCGGTTCGAGAGAGTTTTCAGACGAGGACGGCCGGGCGGCAGTGCGAGCGGGCAGCCGTCCGTGGCGACGCGGGTCGTCGAGGTCGCGGTACGGTGCGCCTTCGGTGATCTCGGTGACCGCCCACCAGCCCAGCACGGCGACCGGGGTTGCGGCCATCTCGCGGCGGAGCCGATCGAGCATGCGGCGCTGGCGACGTTGGTCGCGGGCGCGGCCGTAGGTGGCCGAGACCCGGTCATCGACAATCACCGCGACGACCCCGGCCACGTGTGCTCGCGTGGACAGCCGCTCGAGAGTCACCGCGATCTCGCGCCCGGCCAGACGGCCGTGGATGGCGATATCGATATCGAAGCGCGCCGCACCGGCCAATCCCGGTGCACCACTGGCCGCGTCGGCGGCGATGACGGCGAACACCAGTGACCGGTGCGGGATGAAGCCGAGGGTCTCTGGCAAGGCGGTGATCACGGCCACCGGATCCGGGCTGGGCACAGCAGCGGGCATAGGGGAACTCCTGTTCTGAAGCGGTGCGAGCACAGCGCCAGGGCCGCGGCGTGGACAGCCACGAGCGCGGCGGTAGGTTCGGGTGATGGCCGATGAGGACCTCGACCGGTTACGGGCCGAGATCACCGACAGCAAGCTCGCCGAACTACGGGAAGACCGTGACGAGCTGCTCGCCGACCTCGCCGGTGCTCGCGGGCGAGATCGGGTGATGCTGGAGCGCCAACTCCAGCAGGTCGAAGACGAGATCGCGGCAGTGCTCGACCGCAAGGCGCGAAGAGGCCGTCAGAGGCCGCCACCGGATCAGTTGTTCTGAGAAGGCAGCCGAGTGGGGGCGGTCCACGTACCTCACCCGGCAGGCAGCCCTCGGGGAGGGCGGGACCCGAGCAGGGGTTGCGAGTACCCGCCCCGCGCCGCGACGCCGATCCCGGGGAGGGGGTTGGGAGCGGCGCGGGCGGCATCGATCACGCCCCGGCACACTGCGGATGAAAAATCCGAGGCGGTGCGTGATGACCCCGACGCGAGTTTAACTGCGCCGCAGCGTTTCCCGTCGTCGACGGCGCGAATACGACATCGATGCCGGCGCGGTCACGCCTCGACATCCAGGACGTAGCGACGACGGGCGGTCAGTTCGAAAGGAAACCGGTGTTAGTCCGCAGGCACCGCGTCCTCACGGCGCTGACTGGGGTTCGGCCCAGGCGTCGGGGTCGCAGCCGGGCTGGATCTGGCGGATGCCGCCGCGCGGGTCGGCGACGTCGCCGTGCCAGTGCGGAATCAGATGCAGGTGCACGTGCGCGATGCTCTGTCCGGCCGCGGGCCCGTCGTTGATCCCGATCGTGTAACCCTCGGGCCGCAACTCGGCGTCGAGTCGCGCTTTGACCTGGCAGGCCAGGTAGTGCACATCGGCGGCTTCGTCGGCGGTGAGCTCGAAATAGGACTCGACGTGGCGCAGCGACACGATCTCGACATGCCCACGCGCGGCGGGGAAGTTGTCCCAGCGGGCATACATCGAACCGCGCCGGGCGAGCACCCGATTCTGGGTGGGGTCGTCCGGGCGACAGAACAGGCACGCCTCGTCACCCGCGGCGGGTTGGCGATCGAATTCGTTGTCCACGTAGGTATCTCCTTCTGAAGAGGAAGTGTCAGAGGCATCTAGCGGCGTGCTGCCGCCACCGGCTCGAGCGAGCGGTGTTGGCAGTCGGGCAGCGCGGTAGCGAGGTACAACACCATCGTTGCGGTGCCCGCCGTGATCATCGCGACCAGCAATTCGAATCGCTGCCGGGAACGATTCGCCAGACGTGGCCGCACTATCCGCACGAATCGCTCTACCAGCACCCCGATCCCAAGGGCGAAGGTGAAGGCAATCACGAACGACATCAGGTGTTGCGTGGTGGTCTCCCACGGTGGGGTTGTCGGTCAGAGGAAGCTCAGTGGTGCTCGCCGAGCCCGAAGAACTCGCGTACGGCCATCGTCATGGCGAGCGGGTCGATGTGGCGTTCGCTATCGGGGGCAGGGGCGGCGTCGCGGATCTTGCGGAGTCGCCCGATCCTGGTCGGTGGGCGCAAGCTGATCCCGACCGCGGGGGCGTCGTGCTGGTCGCTGGGATTGGTGACGATCTTGTAGTCGGCCAGGCTGATCGAGGCTTCGTACCAGGCTTCGGCGGGTGTGCCCTCTCGCACGGGGTCGCCCGCGTCGCGCTCTGCCGCTCGCCACAGCGCGCAGGTGCACGCCGGATCGTCACAGCGGCGAAATTCGGTGAGCGGGTTGGGGTTGTGGCGGTCCATGGCACCGGCCAGCATGGGGCAGACCGCCGTCGAATACTGCCCGCATTCGGGATGCAGCCCCGCCTCGACAGCCACACCGGTGCGGAAATCATAGGGGCGGATGTACACCACGAACGGATCGCCGAGCGGGTCCCCGCAGATCTGGCACAGCCTGTCTTTGAAGGCTTTCTGCACGCGGTCGGGATCGAGCTTGCCCCAGATCGGGCGGGTGCGGTCGGTGTGGGCGAGGGTCACGAACGGCACGACCATGCCCGCCGAGAGCGGGCTGGCGTGCAGCCGTGCCGGAATCCCGGCTTTGGGCGCGGGGTTGTTGGCGGGATCGGTCATGGATACCTCACTGTCGTTGTTCGGCACTGCGATCGGCTTCACCCCTGTCCTCGGGTGAGGGTGAACCGGGTGTGGGCCGGTGGGCGTCGGTGACGGCGACGCTGATCCGGACGAGCGCGGTGGGAGCGTCCGGCGCGGGATCGGGGTCGGTGCACCACGGGGTGTCGGGATCATCGGGGCCGGGCAGTTGCGCGGCGATCCATCGGGCGAGATCGGCACTGCTGGTGATCAGCTCGGCCACCCGCGTCCGGTGTGGGGGTTGTGGTCGTAGAGGGCCACCACCTCGGGTGCCCCGGGTACCAGTGCGCGCACAGCCGCCGGCAGCAGGCCGCGGCGCGCTCCCGCGGCCCACGTCCCGGCCGCGATCACCCAGCGTCCGGTGGCGGGGTCGCGTTCGGCGGGGAGCAGCTGCCACAGGATCCCGGTGGGCAGGCCAGGGAACACGGCCTCTTCCCACCGCACGCTGCTCGTGCCGTCGGGCGCCACGACCCGGCGCTCGATGGCTTGCTCGACACGCACCAAACCCATGGCCGGATAACGGGTTTCGGTCAGCTCGGTGGTGCCCGGAAAACCGGCGAGGGCGGTGCCGGGTCGCGGGTTGCGGGCGAAGGCGGCGTGGTGACCGACGATCAGGATCGGGCCGCGCGGCCGCTCGTGCTCGGGCAGATACCCCTGGTAGGCCGGGTCGAGTCCCACGGCGGTGAGGTAGCGGACCACTTCGGCGCGCATCGGGTTCACCACCACCCCAGACGCCGACCCGGTTGGGGAGTGGCGGTTTCGATGAACGCCAGCGGCATCAGCACGGTCCCACCGCCGGCGGCGAGGACGGCGTGGTGTCGGCGTACCGCGTCGATGCGCACGCCGGTGAGAGTGTGGCCGCCGCGTGCGGTGAGGGTGACCGGGTGCCCGGTCGTGCGCAGTTGGTGCAGCCGGGTGGGCAGGGCGGTGTCGACCGGATCGCTGGCCAGCGCTCGGCGAAAATCGAGTCGGGAGAACACGGTCATCGGCAGGTGCTCCGATCGCAGGGAAGTAGGCGCCAGCACAGACGCCTTGGTGGCCGTGGGCGGCATGGCGGGGTTCAGGTGGTTTCGAGGTCGAGTAGGTCGGCGTAGCGGCTTTCACCCTCTGGAGCCGGGCATTCGCAGCTGGGGGCGTCGAGTTCGCAGGCCCAGCAGAAGGCACACCAGGAGCAGTGGGTGCCCTCGTGATCGATCGGGTAGCCGCATTCGCCGCAGTAGCCGCCTTCGTCGTCGTCACCGTGCCTGGGTGGGTAGCTGTAGTAGCGCGGGGTCAGGTAGCTGTGGTTGGAGTACCAGCGGCCCTCGGCGTCCCAGTGTCCGTGGCGTTCGTTGAAGATGTAGGCGGGATGCTTGTAGGCGGGGTCGCGGGTCAAGATGATGAGTTTGTCCCCGCCGAGCCACTTTTCGAGCTGTTCGCGCCCCTGCCAGGAATCCAGCGACCCGAACGGCAGCGTGGGCAGGAAGTCCTCGGCGGCGACACGGGTGTCCGAACGCCAGTCACCCGCGGCCGGAGTGACGTTGGCCGGCAGCATCCCGTTGTGGGCCAGCACTGTTCGCGGGTCACCGCCCAGGGCGAAGGGGTGGCAGTTGTCGATATCGCGGATCCCGTGGGTGGCGAAGCGGGAGTGGAACAGCGCTGGCCCGCCCGGGTGGGCGCGACGCACCTGCGCGAACTCCTTGAGCACCGTGGCGGCGTCCATGCCGCGCCCGACCAGGATGGTCTCGTCGGTCAGGATGGCGTAGCCGTGCCCGTGCGGGTTGGCCTCGGCCCCGATGGCCAACGCGTCGAGGTCGGGGGTGATGCCCGGTTTGAGGAAACTCAGCAAGCACATTCGAGGGCCTCCAGATCGGTGAGTTCGGGCAGCAGCGGCGCGTAGTCGGGGCGGGTGGCCAGCCACGTGACGAAGGCGTCCCATTGCCAGCCGCCCTGGCGGGTGATCCGGGCGGCGGTCAGAGTGCGGGTGTATTCGACCGAGGCGTCGGCGAAAGCCAGGGCGGCCTGCACTTGCTGGGGTTCCAGCGAGCTGGCGAAGACCCGCAGTTCGAAGGTGTGCGTCGGGTTGGTGTTGACGGCCTGGTACCGGTGGCTGTAGTAGTCCTCGCCTTTGGCGATGCCGCCGATCTGTTTGCGGGTGGTCGGGGAGAACTGGGCCCAGCGGGTGGAAATGCGGCGCGCTAGGGTCGTGACGCCGTTTTCGTTGCGGTAGATGAATTTCAACCACCGGTATACGTGCGCTGGAGAGGTGAAGCCGTCGCGGGAGACGTGGACGTGGATCCCGACCTCGTCGTCGGTGTAGGCACCGAGTTGCTGCAATCGCGGCAGCAGCCGCCACGGGAAATGGGCGCGTGCGTACTCATACGACATCGGGTGGGTGACCAGCTCGAAGCCGCATCCGCTGGTGATCGACCCGTCTTCCTTGAGGTAGCCGAGGCCACCCAGGTGACTGACCGAGGACTCGGCCGCGGCGCCGAAAGCGTCGCTCGGCGTGCGTAATTCGAGCTCGAGGCCGAGGTAGAGCGGTCCGGTGCCGTGGAAGATCGGGGTGGGGGTGTAGTGGGAGTCGCGGACCGCGTCGTGGCAGTAGATCGATTCGCAGGTCAAGCAATAGCGCCGGTCCCAGCGGATCATGGTCGAGCATTCCAGGCAGTCGCGATAGTCCTGGTCGAGGCAGGTTTCGCAAACCCGTTCCTCGTCATCGACGGGGAAGCTTTCGCTGGTGCGGGTCTGGCAGTCATCGCAGGTGTCGTAGTTGAAGGCGCAGTCTTCGCACACGTCGGGACCGTCGAGGATGGCGGTGATCTCGCGGGTGTGCAGGTGACAGTCCGAGCATTCCGACAAGCGCGACAGGCATTGCTCGCATACCTGCTGGCCCTCGGCGGTGGCGGTGAGTTCGGCCTCGGGTGTGGGATCGGAGCAGTTCTCGCATTGCTCGTCGACCACTGTGAGCAAGGGCATGGGGTCACGGCCTTTCGTGAAAGACGAAGAACCCCGCACCGGTCGGGTGAGACCTGTGCGGGGTTCGCGGGGAGGACTGCAGTCAGCGGCTGGTCGCGCTTGAGCGCGGCCAAGGCTGTGCTGGTGAGGCTTTGCCCAGCGTGAGCGGGTGGGCGCTGCGGTCGGTGTCGCTGAATCGCGCTGTCCAGCAGCTGCATTCGAGAAAACGGATTTCGCAGTGGAAGCACCAGCCGCAGAGCGGGCAGTAGCGGCCGATACGGTCACGGGCGAAGTGGAAACAACCCCCGCAGATCAGGCGCTCCCAGCGGGCGGGTTGCGCCTGCGGGCGGTAGCCGGTGTTGGAGTACCAGATCCCCTCGTGCCAGATTCCGGCCTGCTCGTTGAAGATGTAGCCGCGGTGGCGGTAGGCGGGCTCGACGGTAAGGATCACCAGCTTGCTCGACCCCAGCCAGGAGGTCAGCCCGCGAGCACCGCGGCGGGTGTCGATGGACCCGAACGGCCTACTCGGGAGGTAGTCCTCGGCGGCGATGCGGGTGTCCGAGCGCTGGTCGTAGGCGCGTGGGTGGACTCGTTTGGGCAGTGTTCCGTTGTGCGCCAGCACGGTTCGTCCGTCACCGCCGAGGTGGAAGGGGTGACAGTTGCCGAGGTCGATCGCGCCTTTGGTGGCGTAGCGAGAATGGAACAGCGCGGGCCCGTCGGGGAAACGGGCGCGCACTGCTTCGAACTCGGCGATCACCCGCTCCGCGTCCAGGCCGTGGCCGACCAGGACCCGGTCGCCGGCGACGACGGC
Organism: Nocardia sp. NPDC050435; assembly: GCF_040655395.1. Classification (NCBI taxonomy): domain Bacteria; kingdom Bacillati; phylum Actinomycetota; class Actinomycetes; order Mycobacteriales; family Nocardiaceae; genus Nocardia; species Nocardia sp. NPDC050435. Next base: position 466,046 of record NZ_JBFAJW010000009.1, on the reverse strand, counting down.
GTAGCCGTGCCCGTGCGGATTGCTCACCGCCCCGCGGACCAGGGCGGTGAGGTCGGGGGCGATCCCGGCAGGCAGGTAGGTCAGCAAGCACATCGCAGGTCCTCGAGCTCGGCGGTCAAGGGCTGGTAGTCCGGGTGCCGGGTGACCCAGGCGGTGAATCGGTGCCACTCCCACGCGCCTTCGCGGATGTCGGCCGAACGCAGCGAACGGGTGTAGTCGATCGAGGCCGCGGTGAACGCCAGCGCGGCCTGCACGCTTTGGGCCGACAGCGAGGACGCGAACACCCGCAGCTCCAAGGTGGCGCGCGGGTAGGGGTTGATCGCCTGATAGCGGTCCAGCCCGAGCGCGTGCTGAGGGCCTTTGGCGGTGTGACGGGCGCGGGCGCGGGCGAAGGGGTCGAACGCCGCGTAATGGGTGCGCCGCCGGGCCAGGGTGGTGAGCTGGGATTCGTTGCGGTACAGCAGCTTCAACCACCGATACACATGCGCCGGGTTGTCGAATCCCGCGCGGCTGGCGTGCACGTGCAGGCCCACGCTCTCATCGGTGCGGCAGCCCAGTCCAGCGAGCTGGTCGAGCAGCGGCCACGGGAAATGGTCGATCGCGTGCTGCCAGCTCATCGGGTGGGTGACGATCTCGAAACCGCACGGCTGGATCGAAGAGTCCTGCTTGAGATAGCCGAGGCTGCCGAGGGCCTCGGTGGCTTCGGTCACGCACGCGGAGTAGCGCCAATCCGGGACGATGACCTCGAGTTCCAGGCCCAAATGCAGCGGTCCCTCGCCGTGGAACCGGGGATCGGGCTTGTAGGAGTAGGACCAGACCCGGCCGGGGTTCTCGCACGGATCACAGTCCTCACCGACGGGGACGAGCGTCGCACACACGCGGCACGGGCTGTAGTGGGATTCGCAGGCCGGGCAGACACGGTATCCGCCGGAGACATAGCGGGTGGTGGCACTGAAGCGGCGGCAGCGCGCGCAGCTGTCGAAAAACGCTGCGGCGCAACCATTACACACCCGGTCCCCGGCCGCGGTACGCACAGAGGTTCCGGTCAACCGAGAGCACGACACGCACGGTGTCCAATCCGCGCTACACCTGCGGCACAACAAGTAGTCGTCGGCCAGCTCAGGCGGGTCGAGCAACCTGCTGTCGCATCGGCCGCACAGGGCGAGCATCGCCAGACATCCGGTACACACCGTGGCCTCTGGCGTGTCGTCGACCCGATGTCGATCCCAGCCCGCGTTGTGCCGACGACGACACCGCGTGCACGGGGGAATGACCGCCAGATACGGCATGACAGAACACCTTCCGGGAATGCGAAGACGCCGCACCTGGGACAGAAGTCGGAATGCGGCGTCGATGCGGATGAGGTTGTGGTCAGGTGGGATTGGGCTGGGTTGCGCCCTCGACAGGGGCGCTGTGGACCGTTGGGGATGAACTCAGGAAGCCGACCTGGGCGAGGCGATGGTCGGCGTGGAGGTGAATCCTGGGTCGCTCACGACCGCAGTAGGCCGAGATCGATACCGAGGTCGGCGGCCATCGCGTGCCCGGCGCTGCCTATCCGGCGTAGTGCGCCGGTCCGCATTCCCGATCGCAGCGCGAATTCCAGCATCGAGGCCATGTTCTGCCGTGGATCGGCGGCCAGCGCGGCGTCCAAGGCCATCCCGGCGAAGGTGCCGGCGCCGCGCACATACGCCCCGAAACCCAGCAGCGTCGCCGCATCAGCACGTTCCGGGCCGGGCAGCCCCTGCACTGTGCGGACCCACAGTTGTTCCGCGGCTGCGGCGTGCTCGGTGTAGGCCAGCGCGAAGAGCGCACCACGCACTATCGGCACCCGCAGCGCCGCAACCAGTTCCGCGATCGCCGCCGGTGGCGCCACCTCACCGGCCGCGGTGTGGGCGACTTGCCACAGCACCTGTTCGAGCAACGTGCGGTGGTAGGCGTCGAGTTCGCCGTGGCGCACAGCCCGCTCGCACCGCTGCCGGGCGCGCTCGGTGGTCTCGGCCAGACAGGCTGCCACCTGGGCGGCCAAACTCGGGTCGGGTGCCAAGATGGCAGACAGGTTGGTGCGCGAGGCGTGGATCGGGCGGCCGTCGAGCACATGGGCGAACGCGATGACCGACTCGCCCGGATCGGGGAGGACACCCTCGCCGGGTCGATCCAGCAGGGGCCACCAGTGCACGCCGGCTTCGATCGTCGAGACCGCCCAGGCACCGGCGAGTAGCACTTCATGGGGAGCCAAACGTTTGTCGAGTTCGCCGATCAGCTCGGCTGCTCGTGCGTTGAATTCGTTTGGAGTCGAGGGCGGCTCGACCGCGCGGTCATCGACGGCGACGGCCAAGACGGCTGCGGCCTGTTCAGCGGCGCACATCCGTGCCAGGACAGCCGCGATCGGTTCGGCCGTCGCGGGGCCGCCGGCTGGTGGGTCCAGATCGAAACGCGCGACCGAGGCGATGATCGGGCTGGGGCCAGGAGGTTCGGCTTTGCGCAGCACGACGGCCACTAGTGAGCGATGCGGGACGAATCCGAGCAACGGGGGGATCGCAGTGATCAACTCACCGCGGCTGGCGATGCGCAGAGCACGAGCCATCGCTGAACACCTTCCGAGAAACGACGGCGACGCCGCACCCGGGGTCTGATCCAGGGAGCGGCGTCGAGCTGGGGTGGGGTAGTCGACCGTGAGGGGTCGAAGAAATTGCTGGGCGGGTTGCCGCGGTGGATTGTGGCCGCCTGAGTGGCTGGATCGAGGCTCAGAGCACGATGAGATTGCTGGGTAGAGCTTCGATGGCAGTGGTGCCGTTGAGCAGGGCTTCGACTTGCGCCGGTGTGAGGGCGGCGGCGATGGCGATTTGCTCGTCGAGGGTGTCGGCGGTGATGTAGGCGAGTTGGCCGCCGTGGTCGTGGAAGATTCCGAGGTTCCAGTACTGGTAGTCCTCGCGTTCCATCTCGCCGTTGGAGGCCGCGACTCTGAGGCCGTTGGGCAACTGGGCCCAGATCGCCTTGCAGGCGCCGCCGGTGGAGCCGATCTCGGCGGTGTTGATGGCGTAGCGCGACAGCAGCGCGATCTCGGCACGGTATCTGGTGGTCAAGTTGTCCACGCTCACGAACCCTTCTTCTTATTCTTCTTGCGTCGTCGAGGGCGTCCAGGGATAACGGTGTTGATCAGCGGGGCCGGCACCGCGACCTGGGCGGGCAGCAGATGCTCGTTATCGGCTTCGCCGTAACAGCTTTTGCAGCACAGGCTTGTGTCGCAGTAGGTCACGAACGCCGCGCAGCAGGGCGTGAGCGCGGTCAGTTCGTCGTCACGGTCGATGACCAGGCATCCGGAAGCCGTCAGGCCCGCGAACTCCTTGTAGACCTCGCGGGCCATGGTGACCGCGAGGATGTTGATGATCACGAACGGGCGTGGCGGGTCGTAACATGCGTGGTGGGCTTTACGGGTGTGGGGTGCGAGATCCTCGATCCCGGTGGGACCGAACCCACAGCGGCAGTAGTAGATGTCGCCATCGCATTCAGGTGGGTGAGGCACAAATAATCTCCTGATAGGCCAGGCGCTGCGGGTGTCGAGCAGGTTCGATCCGCAGCGCGGAGAGGTGTAAGGGCACGGCCGCGACGACCCGAGGGCTACCTCTGGGAGATGGCGCCGACGAGCAGCACGACGGCTGCGGTCATCGCCGCGGACCGCGAAGCGGCGGGTAGCCGCTCGCACAGCGGCCCCAGCTCGTCGGCGTAGACACTGAAGACGAAACCAGTGGGTACTCCCGCATTCTGGGCGACCAGCCCGCAGTACTCGCCGGGAGCGCACGGCCCAGTCCGCAAGGACCAGGCCGCGACCGCGCCGAGACCTCTCAAGACTCCGGGATCGGTCTCGCGGGTCCAGCCTTCGGTCGGGGTCGTGCCGAAGAGCGTGTGCTCGCAGTCCCGATGCTCGAGGGCGGCGTGATCGCGCTCGCTGGGCAGGTCGAGGTCGTCGTCCCAATAGCCCGACCAGGTCGAGCAACCGGCCGCGAAACCCGCCACACCATCGTCGACGACGATGACCGCCCCCACGAATCCGATCCCCTGGATTCCGATGATCTCGTGCGCCTCGGCATCGAAGTCGCCGAGACAGTCGGTGGGAATCGGCACGATCTTCCATGCCTCGGTGTGGGCGCTGTTGAGCCCGACGACCCCGGAGGTCACCGCCCGCACGGCCACCCGGGTCGTGCTCGTCACGCTGATCACCGCTCAGTAACGGGTCTGCATGTCGTGTGCGGTGACCGCGCCCGACAGGGCCGAGTACAGCTGCGCCACTGCGGCTTCGAGCAGGTAGTCGTCCCCGCCGCCGGGATCACGGGAGATGGTGACCAACGCCGTCCCGCCCAGCCAGGCCAGCATCGCTTGCCGCAACGTCCTGCTCACCGTTGTCATCGGGCCACGGTGCAGCTCGGCGCGGGCGGCGAGCATCGCGGTGACTGTCCCGCTCGAGCCCGGCGGAGGCAAGAGAATACCGTTGGGGCCGGCAGCCAAGACTTGGGCGATCTTGTTGTAGGAGCGGGCGGACAGCACGGTGACCGTCGCCTCGTCGATACGATTTTCGGTGGACATCGCTGCCTTTCAAGGTCGGGTCAGAGGAGGTGTGCGTCATCGCGACCTTCCGCAGAGGCGACGCCTTCACAGGTGAGGCCGGGCGGTCAGGCGGCGCGTTGGGCGCAGAACTGGAACTCGCAGGCGGAGTCCTCGAGGGCGTGCAGGCGGTGATCGGCGTGGCCGTGCCAGCGGGTGTCGAACCCGGGCCTGCGTTTGTCGCTCACCACCGCGGGCGCGGCGGTGAAGAACGCCTCCAGGCGCGGGTAGGTCGTGGACGCCTCGGTCAGCCACACGCGGGTATGTGTGCCGTCGTGGTGCAGGGGCAGGCGAAGGTGCTCGGCGAGCAGCTGGAGGTAGAGCGCCGTCTCCGCGCGGTGGCCGCGGTGCACGGTCTCCACCGCGCGCCAAGCGGTGGCGGGTCGGCTGTAGCAGCGCCGCACCCGATACACCGCCCACTCACAGCGCTCCAGCTCGGCGTCGACCAAGGCCAGTACCTGATCGGCGCCACCACGGCGTAGTCGATCGGTCAACGATTTCCCGGGCCCGAACAGACCCGATTTTGGGTTGAGCGCGAGGGTGACGTACTCGTCGACCACATGCTTGAACGCCTCGGCAGGGTTGGCGTGGAAGCGGGCGAGCTGCTCGGGCCAGCTCGGCACCGACACGAAACAACACTGACGGCACAACGATTTTGGCCACCACAAACCGAACAACCCGTACAGGTAGCCCTGACAGTGCGCTCGCGACCAGCCGGCCGTGACCAGGGGATAGATCGCTGTGCGTTGACCGCCCATGGTGATCGAGGAATCCCGGACTACCCGGGAGGTCTCCTCGGCGTTGAACCCGACCGCGTGCAAATATGGTCGCGGACCCAAATGCTGTGCGCGCCAGCTATCGAGGGGGATCCCTTTAGCTTTGGCGGAGCAGACACGATTTCCGCCCAGCGTGGGAAGGATCCCGTTGACGCGGTGTTCGGCGCTCAGGGCGTAGAAGCCGTATTCCTCCGGATCCGGGTGCAGTCGCACCGGCTCACGGGTATCCTGCAAGACGACGATCCCGTCGGCCTGCGCCCGGCCGGCGCGGGCGACCTCGACAAATCGCACCCTGTGCTCGGCGAACAGCGGCAAAATGTGTGCGGTGACGAGGTCACAGGTACTGACCCATTCGTCGCCGGTCTGGGCGGACATGACGATCAAATTCGACAGATCCGGGCGCAGTTCCGGAGGCCGGAAACTGGGGTCGAACACAGTGCGCACGATCGCCGCGGTGCTCTCGACCCCGAATCCGAAAGACCAGCACACCGGCACCGATTCATCGTCGAAAAGCGCTGGGAGAGCGAATAATCCATCCGCATGTTCGTCCATCGAAACGACCCTTCCAGGCGGAAACAGACATCACGCCTCGGCGGACTTGCCTTCGCTGTCCAGTGGGCGACGGGCGTGCAGGATCACGGTGTTGACCTGTGTTCCGGCCGAGCTGAACGTGCCGGAGGGCAGGTCGGTGTGGCCGCCGTGGCCGGTGATGAGAGCACGTACCGCTTGGTGGCGGCGATCGCTGCGGAAGGTGTAGCCGCCCGGTGCGATCGCCAGCAGTCGCCCGCCCTCGCCTAACAGGCGCCATGCGATGTGCAGGTGATCGATCCACACGGTCGGCTGGCCGGGCAACGCGAACGGCGGGTTCATCACCACAGCCGCGAACTGGCGGGGTGCGGTCGAGGCGAACTGTTCGAAGGTGGAGACCACGACCGTCACCCGCGGATCGGTGCCGATCGCGGCGGCACGTTCGGGATCGGGTTCGACCGCAGTCACATGCACGTCAGGATTCGCTTCCAGGATCGCGCGCACGAACACGCCATCACCTGCCGAAGGTTCGAGGACATGAGCACCAGCGTGGAGTGTGGCGATGCCGGAGTGTTCGTCGGTGACCAGTTGGGTGGCCAGTGGGGCCGGCGTTGCGAAGTACGCGTCCACGATCTTGCTGTTCGCGTTGGGGATCTGACCGTCTGCCACCGCCGCGGCGATGGTCGCGGCAGGGTCATCGGGGAAGATGTGGGCTCGCTCGCGGCGGTTCCATTTTCCGCCCATGGTCTCGAGGACCTTGTTGACCTGGCGGTAGTCGCCGGGGGTGAGCTGGTCGGGAAGCACAAGGTGGTTGCCTCGGATTTGTGCTCCGGCCAGGATCTTTCGCACCGATTCCGGTACCGGTACGGACGTTCTGACAGGCATGAGTCGCCTTTCTACGGTGAACGGTGAGTGGGCGCGGTGGCTCAGAGGTCGAGGTCGGGGAGGGTGTCGATCAGCCGGCGCGGCCAGGGCTGGAGTTCGCCGGTGACGGGATGGGGGATTCCGTGCTCGGCGGCCATGGCGTGGACGTAGGCGATCAGCCGCAGCGGCGAGCCTGCGAACATGGCGCTGACGAGGTTTCGCAGCGCTCGCAGGTCGTGGCCTCGACAGAACTCGCCGCGGGTGAGGCGCTTGCAACCACATCCACACAGAACGTGCTGCTCAACACCTTCGGCCGGGTTGTCGCTGGTCGAGGAAGCCATCAGGCCCACCCGCTTCGGCCAAGCCGAGCCACGACAGGGACACGCAGTCGCGCCCGATCGGTGAATTCGGCGATCTCTCTGGTGTCGGAGTTGTTGTCTGTGGCGGAGCTCGACAGCACACCGGTCTGGCGCAACGCAGCCAGGATCGCGTCCTGGGCGGCGAGAGGCGAGGCGGTACTACCGGGTTCGAGGCGGAACACCATCAGGACATCGCCTGGCTGTGGCGTGAACGGCCGGTCCTGCATGGGCTCGTCGGGCATCATGGGAGCTCCTGCCTGGTTAGGGATGGATATCTGAGAGGCGTGGACGCTGGGCCATCGACGGTGGCTGCGAGCGGAGGACCGGCTTCAGCCAGGGCACAAGCTCCAGGCGGCTCACGCCGCGTCGACGGGGCGTCCACCAATTTGTGGCGGTTCACGGCGCTGAAATCTCTGTGAGCAGCGCCTTTATCTGTTGACCGACGCCCCGTCGCCTCAGCGATATCGCCTGCTCTCGCCGGGCTCCGGGCCAGGGCCGCCACCGCCGCACGCAAGGCGGCCCGCTGGACGTTCTCGGCGGTCCGCAGATCCTCCAGCTCTGGCCGACACCACGACGATGGTGACCTCCACGGAATCCGGTTCGGCAGAGGCAGGCCCGGCGTTGATGCTTTCTCGACTCGACGTCCCAGAAATAGACGGCGTATTCCTCGTCCAACTCCAGCCTTTCCGCGGCGAGCACCGCTTGGCGCGGCAATGAGGAGCGAGGATCCTGCGCGTCCTTGGTCGAGACGCGACCGAGAGACCGGACACCGTGGCGGCGGATCGGTCAGGTGGAAGGCAGTCAGATCGCTGAGGTCTATAGGTGGCCCGAATCGCGGATCGCCGGTGGCGGCGCGAACTCCGCGGATCGCGAAGGGGCGGTCGTTGATGGGCTCGTAGGACATGGTGCGGCTCCGGATTCGAGTGGACATGGAGAGGCCCGGTATCCTCGGGCGTGGGATCGACGTGCGGGTCTGCCGGTAAGGAAGCGGCATGGACAGCACAGATAAACCGAGGCGTGGCGGCGGTTCTCGTCCGCCCGAGGTGGTCGAGAGGCTGCAACGATCACGGGATCGGCTTCGCGATCGGCGTGCGGCACAACGCGATCGCGAACGCCTCGTAGGGGCGGCAGTGAAGGAATTCATCGTGGCCTGGCAGGCGATCATCCGGATCGAGCAGAGTTGTGACAGCGAAATCGCCGACCTGCAACAGCAGATTCTGGACGCCAAAGCCCGGGCGCAGACTGCTATCGCCGAGCACCACCAGCAGCAAGCGGCAGCGGCGGCGGCTATCCGGGCGCACGGACACAGCGACGAAGAGACCGCGGAGCTACTGGAAATCACGGTCAAGCAGACACGCCAGCTCATCGCCGCAGTCGATGCTGAATCCACCCGGCCCGCAAGGACCAGAGACAAGCTGAATAGGACCAGCCAGGGATCGAGTGAGACCAACACGGAAGCGCAACCCGAAGCGTCGAGCACCGGCAACGAGCCGCCCGTCGCGCGGCTAGCGGACGACGGATCGGATCAGACGCGCTGAACCCATCCGGTCACGGTCACCAGGTCATCAGGTTGGCGTAGCCGCCGACACTCCACACCAGCCACGTGAACTGTCGGGGCGGCATGGATTGGCGCACAGGAATATGCGGTGCTGGCGAGAACGGCCAGAAGCACTGACCGCAGCCGTGGCAGTACTGCCCTGCCTGCCACACCGCAGAGGCCGCACGGCGCCCGCGCGCAACACGCCGCTTGCGTCGCACCCGAATGACGACCGGGGTGAACGCTAGGGCTGCCGGCCAAGACATAAGCGCGATCATGAGCAATCCAGCGAGCAGGGTCGATAGAACATTGGAGTCGGGTGGGTTCACCAGCATCGCGGTGGCCGTAACAACCGCCACCACACCAGGGATCGCCAGAAACGTCCCCAATGCGATGAGCTTCCCCGAGGCCGGAATATACGGTGCTAAGGGAAGGGAACGCGCGAGATTCGACACGGCGGTGCGCTCCACGGTGGCGGTGCCGAACGCGGGAACGAGCCCCGACGGCGCGACGGCGACGCCGGTGAAGTAGTCCACACCGGTCACCGTCTGAACGCCCGAAGCCCGGACCGCGGGAACGCTTTGGACCCAGTCGGATCGCCCGCAGTTCGGGCAGCTGATGTCGATCTCCATGTCGAGCTTCCTCCCAGGGGCTCAGGACCGGAACAGACAAGCGCCTCGGCTCTCCCGCAGCGCACGATGGCCTTAGTCCTCATATGGAACACAGTTCGGATGCGAATGTCGAGGGTTCGCCAAACCTCTGGCCCACCTGGGGGCCGAGCAGATCGAAATCCCCGGCTGGTGGATGTCGATACGGTGGTCGGTGTCCGGCGTGAAGGGGTGTGATCGTGCTGACCGAATCCGCAGGTAGCGATATGGATTTCGTCGGTTGCCATCTTGCCGAGAACTTGCCAAGACAGGACGATACGAGCTGGACGCCTGGATACGCGACGATACGGAAAATGCCTCTGAACTGGACGTACAGATACCAGCCGGACGGACCGGACGGTTCGTGGATCACTCGTAATGAAAAGGTCGGGGGTTCGATTCCCCCAGGCGGCTCCCAAGAAAAGGTGAGGATCGTTCGCGATCCTCACCTTTTTTGCTTTGTGTGGGGTTGTCAGGGGTGGTGTCAGCCGGGTGTCAGCTCGGCGTCAGCCGGTGCGGTGAAAGTAGGTGCATCGAAGAAAACGACCGGGGCCACGAGGCCCTGGACACCACCAAGGAGAACATCATGTCGATCACCGTTACCCTCACCGACCAGGACAAGAGCGTTGTGCGGACCGCCGCTTACGGTGCGGTGTCGCTGCTGGCCGCGGCCGGTGCACCGCACAAGGGAATGACCCAGGGGTCGATCGCGCTGACCTCGGCGACCGGTCTGGTCGGGCATGTGCTGTCGGCGAAGTCGAGGGATATTCGGCTGCCGGGGAAGACTGTGGCCGAGCTGGCCGATCAGGTGCTTCCGGCGCTGAGCGCCGCGATGGGTGTGCTGGCGCAGTACCCGGGTGAGGCCGAGAATTTCCGCGGCACCGTGCTGGTGGCGGTCGAGGCCGCGACGCAGGGGAAGAAGGCGGCCGGTCCGGCGGTCGTGGCCATGGCCGGGAAGATCAGCGCCGCCCTCGACGCCTGAACCCGCGATTCATGACGGAGGGATGCCATGCGGCAGCCGGCCCACGCTCACCTTTTCCGCGGCGGCACCGCCGCCGACCGAGCGCCGCTGGTTCTGCTGCATGGCTCCGACGGTTCGGAATCCGATCTGCTGCCGCTGGCCGAGGACGTGGCGCCGGGTTCCCCGCTGCTCGGCCTGCGCGGTGCGGTCGCCATGCCGGGCGGTTACGGGTTCTTCCGCCGGTTGCCGGATCGCCGGGTGGACGAGGCGGATCTTTCGGCCCGGGTGCCCGTGCTGGCCGATTTCATCGAAAACGCCTGTGCCGGATACGGTCTCGAACGCCCGCTCGCGATCGGCTTCTCCAATGGCGCGATCATGGCGGCGGCGTTGCTGCTGAGTCGTCCCGGTCTATTGGCCGGCGCGATCCTGTTCCGGCCGCTGTCGCCGTTCGCCACGGATCCGCCGGGCCGCGTGGACGGCATACCGGTCCTGATCGCCGACGCCGTGGACGATGACCGCCGAGCGCCTGGTCACGGGGCGCGGCTGGCCGAACGGCTCCGGCTGGCCGGGGCGAATGTGACGCATCGGGTCCTGCCCGGCGGGCACCCGCTCACTCTCGCGGACCGTGAACTCGCGCGCGACTGGCTGCGCCGATCGGACCGGCCTTGCTAGAACGGAAACTGTAACGCGTTCCTGTTATGGTCGGCGGGGGTCGCGATCGCTGCCCAGACTGGACCGCGGAGGGGCGTAATGCCGTTTGTGACCACCGATGATGGCGCGGAGATCTACTACGAGGACACCGGTGGGGACCGGCCGGCGGTGTTGCTGATGCACGGGGTGTTCACGCACTCCGGGATGTGGGCGCCGCAGGTGGAGTCGCTGGCGCCGGACTATCGCGTCGTCACCGTCGACGCGCGCGGGCACGGGCAGACGAGGGACCCGGGCATTCCGTTCAACAGCGCGCGGCTGGCGCAGGATCACTGGGCGGTGCTCGATCACCTGGGCGTGCAGACGGTGGTCGCCGGGGGAATTCTGCAGGGTGGCTGGGTGGCGATGAATATGGCGCTGCAACGGAAATCGCGGGTGCGCGGCCTGATTCTGATCGGGACGACGGCCGCCGCCTATGGTCCGGCGCAGCGGGCCGGATTCGAGAACATCCTGATGGGGCAGTGGGTGGAGGGGACGGTTCCGCTGGAGTCGCTGTGCCCGCCGATCGCGGCGGCGCAGATCGGCGGCGACCGGGAGCGGCACCGGGAGCCGTGGCTGCGCGAGTGGGTCGCCGGTGACCGGACGCGGTGGCGGCTGGCGGTGCGGTGCCTGATCGATCGCAAGAGCATCGAGGACCTGGTCCCCGGGATCACCGTGCCGGCGCTGCTCATGCGCGGCATCGGCGATCAGGTGCTGACCAACGACGTGATGTCCACGCTGCAACAGCAGTTGGGCGGGCCGACCCAGTTGGAGACGATCGTCGCCGACGGTGTCACGCACATGTGCACCTACACCCATCCCGAGCTGACCGATCCGCTGATCCGCAAGTTCCTGGACGAACTACCCGCCTGATCCGGCGGGGTCGTGGAACCGGACGCCGTCGTCCGGCGCGCGATCCGGCAAACCGACGACGAGTGCCGCCAGCACGTCCGGCGGCACCAGCAGCGGATAGAACTGCATGACCAGCGTTCGCGTGGTCTCGGTGCGCGGATCGAAGACGCGCTGGCGAGGGTCCGGTCGCCACGCGTAGACCTGCTCGCCGGTCCAGTGCCGATGGAAAAGGGCGTTGGCGCGCAACGATTCCAGGATCGCTTCGACCGCGTCCTTGTGCTCGGGCAGGGCGGCGGAGTGGCGGAACAGGCCGGTCAGAATCACCGCCTCGGTTTCCCAATCCGGGGTGACGAGATCGGCGCGGGCGTCCTCGTACATCCAGTTCAGCATGCTCGGCGCTGTCGCCAAGCCGGGCCAGGCGTCGCGAAAGGCCGCGTTGGACGCCGTGACCCGCCAGGCCCGCACGATCGCGGCCGGGTGCGGGTCCAGGGCCGACAGCAGCACGGCCACGTCATCGGTGGTCATCGGGCGTCCGGGCTGCGGGTGGCCCGCCAGGAGTCGCAGGTGCAGCATTTCGTGCACGCCCAGGTCGAGCGCGCTGCCGAGGCCGGTCACCACCGTTTCACCGGCGGCGGCGCGGTCGCCCTGTTCGATCTTCGCGATGTAGCCCTTGTGCGTGTGGGCGAGCTTCGCCAGGCCCTCCTGCGTCAAACCCGCTGCCCTGCGCCGCATTCGCACGTATTCACCCAGCGTCGGCGGGGCGAGTGGTTCACCGTCTCCGTAGATCTCGCCGTACACCCGATCACTTCCTAGGTTCGTGTCCCCGAGCCAGGGTAGTTGCCCCGGAGGTACCCCACGGCTGGGGTAGTGGTTGATCTTGCTGGGCGGCCCGCACCCCTTGTTTCATGGATTTGCGTCGCATCGACCTACAGCGTCGTGGGTCATGCGGTCGCCATCGCGGACGGCTGGGAAGAAGGGGGTCCCAGCCGTCGGCTCGCGTTCCGGGGCCGACCAGCCAGGCGGAAACGACGAAGGCGGGGCAGGCGCTTGCCTGCCCCGCCTTCGTCGGTCCGATCAGGCGCCGATCGGCTTGCCGAAGAACGACATCACGGTTTCGCCGAGCACCGAGCCGGCGTAGGGCAGGACGCCGGGCGCCGCGGCCATCGAGGTGACATCGCTGGTGCTGCAACCCGGTTGCGCCGGAACGCCGTTGAGCCGGTCGCGCAGCCAGAGCAGGGCGGCGGGTCCGCCGCTGACCTCGGCGACGATGTGCTCGCTGGCCCAGTCGCGGGTGTACTGCACCTGGGCGCGGGGGTCGGCGCAGTAGGCGTCGACCATGGTGTTGGCCGCGCCGAGCGGCAGGATCTCGTCCCAGCGCGAATGCCAGACGAACATCGGCATGTCCGGCACCGTCTTGCCGAGCCGGGTCTCCTCGATGACGCGCTGGACCGCCGGCGCCTGCATCGGATCACCGGCCGAACTCCACAGCAGCCCTTTCAGATTCACGAAGGGCAGCAGCATGGACTGGTACTGCACACACAGCGGGCCCTTGGCGATCATCAGCGCGCGGCCGAGCGGGTCGATATTGCGATCGATGTACTCGGCGAAATACGGGTATTCGCGGGTCAATCCGATCACCGCGGCCAGGACCAGCGCGGCGGTGGCCTGGTTGCTCGCCATCTCCAGCGCGGCGCCCAGGTCGGGACCGTTGCCGCCGGTGGCCGAGGCGACGACGTTCAGTTCCGGGGCGTAACTCTGCTTCAGTTCGGCGGCGTGCTGGGTGGCCAGGGCGCCGCCGGAGTAGCCGTACAGGCCGACCGGCGCGGTCGGGCCGACGCCCAGCGGTTCGAAGGTGGTGGCGGCGCGAATGCCGTCGAGGGTGATCCGCCCGGCCAGTGGCCCGGCGGCGTAGGCGGAGTTCGGGCCCTGGTGGTCGGGCAGCACCACGGCCCAGCCCTGTTGCAGCGCCGCCTGCGCGAAGACGAACTCCGCGGGCGCGACGACCTGCCCGGCGAAGGTGGCGACGGAGCCCAGCTGCACGGCGTAGGACGGCGCGCAGTAGTTGGCCAGGGAGTCCTCGGCGATCTGCACCGACAGCAGTTTGCGCGGTTCCGGGGCGACGCCGCGCGGCTTGAGCAGGGTGGCGACGGCCGCGATGGGCTGATCGGCGGTGTTGTTCGAGCGGTAGGAGACCAGCCAGGCGTCCACGTTGAGCGGGATGATCCCGAGGTTGGCCACGTTGATCTGCCGGATCGCGATCAGTCCGCCGGGGGCGGTGTTCGCGACCACGTCGGCGGGCGGGTTGTAGAAGCCGGTGTCGAACTCCGGCGGCAGCGGGATGGTCGGCGCGCCCTGGATGGCGGGCTGCGCGGGTGCGGCCGGTTCGGGTTCGGCCACGGCCGTGCTGGTTCCGGCGAGTACCGCGAACACACCCACGACCAACGCCGCGGTGCGTCGCAGCGTGTGTGATTTCCACCTGGTCATCGTCGACCCACATTCTCGTTCCGCATTGAGACACTAGCGTCTCAATGGTGTGCGTCACTATGGCACAGACGTGACCGGGATCGCAATTACCCGTCGGTAACGGGTATCAGCAGGGCGAACAGCAGAGTCGCGAGCATGTCGACGAGCGCGCGCACCGGCGGCCGCCGCTCGTCCATGCACCAGTGGTGGGCCGCGCCGTTGAGCGCGCCGATGAAGCCCGCCATCGCCGTGGGCCAGCCGCACTCCGGGGCGCGGACATCGGGCACGGTGGCGGCGATGGCCTCGATGGTGCGCGCCCATTCGTCGCGGACCTCGAGGCGGTGCTGTTCCACCTGGTCGCTGACGCCGACGATCTCCACGTAGGCGACCTTGGCCCGGCGCAGGTCGCTGACCATCGCCTGGAGGTAGGCGGTCAAACCCACGGTGACCAGTTCCCGGGCCGTGCCCCCGGTGGTCTCGGCCAGCGCCGCGGTGACGGCGTCCCGCGCGGCGCGCTGGGCGGCGTCGTAGGCGGCGACGAGCAGTTCTTCCCGACTCGAGTACTCCTCGTAGAACTGCCGGCGCGACAGCCCGGCCGTCGAACAGATCTCGGTCACCGAGCTTTTCGCGTACGACTTGGTCGCGAACACGGTCAGGGCCGCCTCGATGAACAGCGCCCGGCGCTCGGCCCGGCGCTCCGGGACCGACTGCCCCGCATAGCTGTGTCTCGTCTGCGGCGTACCCATCGCCGCACAGCGTAGACCCGGGCCGTTCGCGCGGCGCCGGGCGGCGACGGGTTCGCGTTTCAGATCGTGCAGGGCGCCGCGCCGACGTTCGCGTCGGCGGCGAAGGGGCGGGTCTCGGGAGCCGGATTCCACAGGCCGTCGGTCTTCGCGTACTGCCAGGCCGGGCCGTTCGTGACGAGGTCGGCGAGGGCCCGGACGAGCCGATCGACGTCGGCGGCCGAGGTGCCGAGGCCGACGCTGGCGCGCAGCGCGCCGTCGAGACCGAGGCGGGCGAGCAGCGGGTGCGCGCAGAAGCGGCCGTCGCGCACGCCGATGCCGTGTTCGGCGGAGAGGTAGGCGGCAACCTCGCCGGGGGCGAAGCCGTCCAGGGTGAAGGCGACGATGCCGACGATGTCGGGGCTGTCGGTCCACAGCCGCAGCCGGGTGACGCCGGGGATCGCGTCGAGCCCGTCACACAGCCGGGTGGCGAGGGTGCGTTCGTGGTCGATCAAGGTGCCGGGGTCGATCTGACACAGGGCGTCACACGCCGCGGCGAGCGCCGCCGCGCCGAGGACATTGGGGGAGCCGGCCTCGTGCCGCTGCGGCGCGGCCGCCCACTGCGCGCCGGTGGTGCCGACTTCGCGGACCGCGCCGCCGCCGGCCAGGTAGGGCTCCGCCTGATCGAGCCAATCCCGGCGGCCGACCAGCACGCCCGCGCCGAACGGCGCGTAGAGCTTGTGGCCGGAGAACGCCAGGTAGTCGATGCCGGTGTCGCGCAGGCTGATTCGGCGGTGCGGCGCGAGCTGGGCGGCGTCGACGAGGATGCGGGCGCCGCACTGGTGCGCGATCTGGGCGAGCCGCTCCAGCGGGAGCACCTCGCCGGTGACGTTGGAGGCGCCGGTGACGGCGAGCAGCGCGGCGGGCTTGCTGCACAGCTCGGCGACCAGCAGCCGGATGGTCTCCTCGAGGGTGCCGGCGGCGCGCACGACGCGACGGCCGTGCCTGGTCCAGGGCAGGAAGTTGGCGTGGTGCTCGATGTCGAGCACCACGGTGTCGCCGGGGACGCAGGAGGCGAGCAGGTTCAGCGAGTCGGTGGTGTTGCGGGTGAACACCACGACTTGGTCGTCGGCCGCGTCGAGGAACCGGGACACCGAACCGCGTGCGGCCTCGTAGCACTCGGTGGAGATGCGCGAGGCGTACCCCGCGCCGCGGTGCACGCTGGCGTAGAACGGCAGCAGCGCCTGCACCCGGTCGGTGACCTGGGCCAATGCCGGGGCGCTGGCCGCGTAGTCGAAGTTGGCGTAGGTGGTGGTGCCGCCTTGGACGAGCGGTACCTGCAGATCGTCGCCGGAGACCCGGGCGAGCGGGGCGCAGGTCTGGGTGGCCACAGCAGTCGTCACGTAAATCCCGTCGGTTCGGGGACCCGCAATCGAGAGATCTGTCGAGTCCGCGCTTGCCGCGCCAGGTTTGGCGAACGGCCGGGTCGTCACCCGGAGCACCCCGCCGCGGAGGAGGGTTGCCGACCAGCTAGCCGGGGCTTAGCGCTGGTACTCATGACCTGAACCGAGAGTGGCAGACGCGGCGGCGCGCTGTCAACCACCCTGTTTCGCCACCGCGTCGCTGCATGGATATGCAGAAAAAAGAATAAGGTTGCAATTGATGGCGGGATGCGGTCCCATGGAGGGGTGACGATCTCCCTGCTGCTCAGCTTCGTGGGCCTGTGCATCCTGCTGTCGCTCACCCCGGGCCCGGACACCTTCCTGGTCCTGCGTTACTCGCTCGCCGATGCCCGCCCGGGTATCGCCGCCGCCCTGGGTTCGGCGCTGGGCGGGATCGTCTGGGCGCTGGTGGTCGCGGCGGGCGTGGCCGCGCTGCTGGAACAGTCCGCCACGGCCTACCGCGCCCTCAAGGTGATCGGCGGAATGTACCTGCTGTACTTGGGTATTCGGGCCCTGATCGACCTGCGCAAGCAGCGGCGGGAAGCCGCGGCGGCGGACGCGGAGCCGACCGCGGCGCAGGGGAGGCCGGCCGCACCGGCCTCGGTTCGCTCGGCATTTGCCGCCGGGGTGATCTCGTGCCTGTTCAACCCGAAGGTCGGGCTGTTCTATCTGGCCGTGCTGCCGCAGTTCCTGTCCGAGGTCACCTTCGTCAACACCCTCGCGCTCGGCGCCATCGAATCCGCCATCGCCGCGGTGGAAATGGTGCTGGTCGCACTGCTCGCCTCCCGGGCCGTGGCGATGCTGCGGCGGCCCGCGGTGCGTGAGCGGCTGGAGCAGGTTTCGGCGGGCGTCCTGGCGGCGCTCGGGATCGGCACCGCCGCCTCGGCGGTCTGATCGGCCGCGGGTAGCTGCCGCGTCGCTCACCTCTCGAAAAACGTACGCCGACCGGCACCGACCGCGCGGTTCGGTCAACGGCCGCCGACCGTATCCGGAGGTACGGTGGACCGTTGGGCACCCGATGTGTTTGCCCACTGGTAACCCTGGTCGTGCAAGATGCCGTCTGCGCTAGGTAGGTCTATGAGAGGTGGGCAGGACGCATGCTCCAGCCGGAGGTCGATGAGGTAGCGGGCGAGGACGTGCTACCGAATCCGTTGCTGCGCGGCACTCTTGCCCCGCCGGCCCGCACGCTGGTGGACGTGCTGGCCGCCACCGCCGACACCTATCCGGACGCCCCGGCCCTCGACGACGGCGAGACGGTGCTCGGCTACCTGGAACTGCTCAACGAGGTCGACATGGTGGTCGGCCGGCTCGCCGCGGCGGGCGTGCGGGCCGGGGATCGGGTCGGCGTGCGCATGCCCTCCGGGAGCAGTGCGCTCTACGTGACCATCCTCGCGGTGTTGCACGCGGGCGCGGCCTACGTGCCGGTCGACGCCGACGATCCGGACGAACGGGCCCGGCTGGTGTTCGGGGAGGCGCGGGTCAGCGCGATCGTCACCGCGTCCGGTATCGAGCGCACCCAGGCCGGAACCGGCACGGCGGCAGCCGAATCCGTCGCACCGCCGAGTCCGCAGGACGACGCCTGGATCATCTTCACCTCGGGTTCCACCGGCACGCCGAAGGGCGTCGCGGTCACCCATCGCAATGCCGCCGCGTTCGTCGACGCCGAGGCGCGGCTGTTCTTGCAGGACGCGCCGATCGGGCCCGGTGACCGGGTGCTGGCCGGGCTGTCGGTCGCCTTCGACGCGTCCTGCGAGGAGATGTGGCTGGCCTGGCGGCACGGCGCCTGCCTGGTGCCGGCGCCGCGCGCCCTGGTGCGGACCGGCGCGGATCTGGGGCCGTGGCTGGTGCGCCGGGAGATCAGCATCGTTTCCACCGTGCCGACGCTCGCGGCCACCTGGCCCGCCGAGGCACTGGATTCGGTCCGGCTGCTCATCTTCGGCGGCGAGGCGGTGCCGCCGGAACTGGCCGAAAAGCTCGCGGGCAACACCGATTCCGAGATCGTGCGCGAGGTGTGGAACACCTACGGCCCGACCGAGGCCACCGTCGTGGCCTGCGCGGCCCTGCTGAACGGGCAGTGGCCGGTGCGGATCGGGCTCCCGCTGGACGGCTGGGATCTCACCGTCGTCGACGCGGACGGAAATCCGGTGCCGGAGGGCGAATCCGGCGAGCTCGTCATCGGCGGCGTCGGCCTGGCCCGCTACCTGGACCCGGCCAAGGACGCGGAGAAGTACGCGCCGCTGCCCGCCCTCGGCTGGGACCGGGCCTACCGCAGCGGTGATCTGGTGCGCAACGACCGCGCGGGCCTGGTGTTCCTCGGCCGGGCCGACGATCAGATCAAACTCGGCGGCCGCCGGATCGAACTCGGCGAGATCGACAACGCGCTGCAGCACCTACCCGGGGTCACCGGCGCGGCCGCCGCCATCCGGAGTACCAAGGCGGGCAACAAGATCCTGGTCGGCTATCTGACCGGCCCCGACGCCGGTTTCGACGCGGCCGCGGCCCGGGCGATCCTGGCCGAGCAGCTGCCGGCGCCGCTGGTGCCCCGGCTGGCGGTGGTCGCCGAACTGCCCACCCGCACCTCGGGCAAGGTGGATCGCGACGCCCTGCCCTGGCCGCTGCCCAAGCAGCCCGACAGCGACGCCGAGGCCGGTCTGTCGCCGACCGCGCAGTGGGTCGCCGGACTGTGGGACGCGATTCTCGGCGCGGAGGCCACCGGCCCGGACACCGACTTCTTCGACCTCGGCGGCGGCTCGCTAGCGGCCGCGCAGCTGGTGGCCGCGCTGCGGGAACGGTATCCGCGGGTCGCGGTCGCAGACCTCTACGACCACCCGCGGCTCGGGGCGCTGGCCGAGTTCCTGGACGGCAGCGCGCCCGCCGAGGCGGTGGACGAACGGGTCGTGCGCCCCACCCCGCTGCGCGCGCAACTGTTCCAGGTCCTGGCCACCGTGCCACTGACGACGCTGACCGGCCTGCAATGGCTTACCTGGCTGGCGATCGTGGGCAATATCGCGGCCCGCTACGGCGCGCTGCCGTGGCTGCCGCACCTGTCCTGGTGGTGGGCGCTGGTGGCGTTCCTGCTGTTCATCTCCCCGCCCGGCCGCATGGCGCTGTGCGTCGCCGGATCCCGGCTGCTGCTGCGCGGCGTCGAGCCGGGTAGCTACCCGCGCGGCGGCCGGGTGCATCTGCGGCTGTGGACGGCGGTCCGGCTGTCCGAGGCCAGCGGCGCGGAAAACCTCTCGGGCGCACCGTGGATGGTGCCGTTCGCCCGGGCGCTGGGCGCGAAGATCGGCCAGGGCGTCGACCTGCACACCCTGCCGCCGGTCACCGGCATGCTCGAACTCGGCGACGGGTGCAGCATCGAACCCGAGGTCGACCTGTCCGGCTACTGGATCGACGGCGATCTGGTCCACCTGGGCCCGATCACCATCGGCCCGGGCGCGGTCGTGGGCGCGCGCTCGATCCTGCTGCCGGGCACCAGGATCGGGAAGAACGCGGAGATCGCGCCGGGGTCGGCGGTGGCCGGGAAGGTCAAGGCCGAGCAGGAGTGGGGCGGGTCGCCCGCGGCGAAGGTCGGCAAGGCACAGCATCGCTGGCCGGAGGAGACCCCGGCGCGCGCCACGCACTGGGTGCCGATCTTCGGCCTCACCTCGATGGTGCTGGCGGCGGTCCCGATCCTGGGCATCGGCGCGGGCGGGGCGTTCATCGCGTGGTGGATCCGCGATACGCGCACCCTCGGCGCGGGTCTGGTGCGCGCGTTCGCGATCCTGCCGGTCGCGATGCTGCTCAGCCTCGGGCTCTACGCGGCGGTCACCATCGTCGCGGTGCGGCTGTTCAGCATCGGGCTACGCGAGGGCTACCACCCGGTGCGCAGCCGGATCGGCTGGCAGGCGTGGTCCACCGAGCGCCTGCTGGACGCGGCGCGCACCTTCCTGTTCCCGCTCTACGCCAGCCTGCTGACGCCGATCTGGCTGCGGCTGCTCGGCGCCAAGGTCGGCAAGCACGTCGAAGCCTCGACGGTGCTGTTGCTGCCGAAGTTCACTACCGTCGCCGACGGCGCGTTCCTGGCCGACGACACCATGATCGCCAGCTACGAACTCGGCGGCGGGTGGCTGCGCATCGGCGAGGCCAAGGTGGGCAAGCGGGCCTTCCTCGGCAACTCCGGGATGACCGCGCCCGGCCGCCGGGTGCCGAAGAACGGCCTGGTGGCGGTGCTTTCGGCCGCGCCGAGCAAGGCCAAGGCCGGTTCCTCGTGGCTGGGCAGCCCGCCGGTGCGGTTGCGCCGCGCCTCGGAATCGGGCGACACCGAGCGCACCTTCGATCCGCCCGCGCGCCTGCGCGTGGCCCGCGGCATCGTCGAAACATGCAGGCTGATACCGGTTTTCGTGACCTTCGCGATCGGGCTCGGAGTGATCTTCGCGCTGGCCTGGCTGGCCCAGACCTTCGGCCACGAGCTGGCGGCCCTGCTCAGCGGCGTGGTGCTGCTGGTCGCCGGCGCGGTCGCGGGCGCGGCCGCGGTGCTCGCGAAATGGTTGCTGGTGGGCCGGATCCGGGCCGAGGAGCATCCGCTGTGGAGCTCGTTCGTATGGCGCAACGAGGTCGCCGACACCTTCGTGGAGACCGTGGCCGCGCCCTGGTTCGCCCGCGCGGCAACGGGTACACCCGTACTCAACCTGTGGTTGCGCGGACTCGGCGCCCGGATCGGCCGCGGGGTATGGTGCGAGTCCTACTGGCTACCGGAGGCAGACCTGGTGACACTCGGCGACGGCGCGACCGTGGAACGCGGCTGTGTGGTGCAGACCCATCTGTTCCACGACCGCATCATGGCCATGGACACCGTCACCCTGGCGCCCGGCGCCACGCTCGGCCCGCACTGTGTCGCGCTGCCCGCCTCGGTCATCGGCGCGGGCGCCACCATCGGCCCCGCGTCGCTGGTCATGCGCGGTGACGCGGTCCCGCCCTCGACCCGATGGTGGGGCAATCCGATCGCGCCGTGGTCCGGCGACGCGAGTACGGGGCGTTGATGCGGGGCAAGTTCTACGAGCCGCCCATCGACGAGTACCTGCCGCAGAACGGCAATCGGGGTTATCGCGTCTCGCGCTACGAGCTGGACCTGGTCTACAAGGTCGCCAGCAACCGGCTGGCAGGGCGCGCCGAGATCACCGCCGTCAGCACCGAGGCCCGCGACCTGTTCGCCCTGGATCTGTCCCAATCCCTCACGGTTGCCAAGGTTTTCGTGAACGGGAGCAAGGCCGCGCGGTACACACACCGCAACGGCAAGCTGGTGATCACCCCGGCCCAGCGGATTCCGGCGGGCGGTGCGCTGGTGCTGGTGGTGCAGTACGCGGGCGTGCCGAAGCCGGTGCGCGGGCTGTGGGGCGAGGTCGGCTGGGAGGAGCTGACCGAGGGTGCGCTGGTGGCCAGTCAGCCCAACGGCGCGGCCTCTTGGTTCCCCTGCGACGATCACCCGAGTTCCAAAGCCAGCTACCGGATCTCGATCACCACCGACAGTCCGTTCTATGCCCTGGCCAACGGCAAACTGCTGCGCAAGCAGACCAAGGCCAGCCAGACCACCTGGGTCTACGAGCAGACCGAACCGATGGCCAGCTACCTGGCCACCATCCAGATCGGGCCCTATCAGAAGTACCGGGTCGGCTCGGTGAGCAGCGCCGTGCCCATGCACGCCGTGCTGCCCGCGCGCCTGCGCGCCGACTTCGAGCACGATTTCGCGCGCCAGCCCGAGATGATGGCGCTGTTCACCGAGCGGTTCGGCCCGTATCCCTTCGAGTCCTACACCGTGGTCGTCACCGGTGACGAACTGGAGATTCCGATCGAGGCGCAGGGGCTGTCGATCTTCGGCGCGAACCACTGCGACGGCCGCCGCGGCGCGGAGCGCCTGGTGGCGCACGAGCTGGCGCATCAGTGGTTCGGCAACAGCCTCACCATCCGGCAGTGGCGCGACATCTGGCTGCACGAGGGCTTCGCCTGCTACGCCGAGTGGATCTGGTCGGAGGCCGCCGGCGGGCCGACCGCGGATCAGCAGGCCCGCGCGGCCCGGCACAATCTGGCGCGGCAGCCCCAGGACATCGTCGTCGGCGATCCGGGGCCGCGGTGGATGTTCGACGACCGGGTCTACAAGCGCGGTGCGCTGACCCTGCACGCCCTGCGGCTGGAACTGGGCGACGCCGCGTTCTTCGACCTGCTGCGGGATTGGACGACCCGGTACCGGCACGCCTCGGTCGGCACCGAGGAATTCACCGATCTGGCCGCCCACTACACCCCGGCGCCGCTACGGGCGCTGTGGGACGGCTGGCTGCGGCGGGAACAGTTGCCCGCGCTGCCGCCGCCGCGGCGTCAGGACACGAGGTAGCGGGCGGCGAGCTCTTCGACCAGCGGATCGTCGTCGGCGACGCGGTCGAGCGCCTCGAGATCGGTGGACACCGAGACCTGGCGGGTGTCGGCGGTGTCGGGCGCGGGCGTGCCGTCCTCGTCGAGTTGGCGGACCAGTTTGGCGCGGACGCGTTGCTTCAATGATTCGCTCATGACTACAGCGTGCCCCATCGCGGAGCCGGGAATCAGACCGGCGCGAGCCAGGTACCCCAGGGCGTGTTGCGCAGCACCGAGTAGATGACGATCACGATCAGCAGAACGACCAGCAGCGGCCGGTTGACCTGCGGCACCGTCATCCGCCGGCCCTGCCAGGCGCGCACCGTCCACAGGCCGACGAAGAACGCGAAGGTGGCCAGCAGCGGGATCGCGATCAGGTTGCTGTGCAGCGAATCGATGATCCGGCCGTCGGTGAGATTGTGGACCGCGCGCATTCCGCCGCAGCCGGGGCAGTAGATCCCGGACAGCGCGTAGAGGGGGCAGAAACCGTAGGACCCCTCGACGTGCGGATCCCGGAAGTGCAGCAGCGCAACGGCTCCGATGCCCGCGGCCGCGGTGAGCAGCGGCGCGCCCAGGGCGCGCCAGCCCGAATGCTTCGCCCGGAAAGCGGTTGGTCCGGAGGGGAGGTGCGTGCTGTCCACAATCAACCACGGTAGCCGCGTGCCGGCCGGGCCCGCCACGCGATCCGGCTAGCCGGGTTGCGCGAAGCGCAGCACGTTGCCGAACGGATCGCCCAGGTCGAAGCCGGGGCCGCCTGGGCCGTCCGCCGGGGCGCCGGGTTTGGCGTAGCGATAGTCCTTGGGCGCGAGTTCGGCATGGAAGGCGTGGATATCGTCGACGGCGATCCAAACCACCGAGCCGGGGGTGCCGTCGCCGTGGTGCTCGCTCAGGTGCAGCTCGGCGGCCGAGCGTGAGACCTGGGCGTAGAGCGGGAAGTTCGTGCCGAAGCGGTGCTCCCAATCCACGGTGAAGCCGAGGTAGTCGCGGTAGAACTCGTAGGCCTTGGGCACGTCGAAGATGCGCAGCACGGGAATCGGAGCAGCCAGGCCGATCTGCTGGGTTGCCATGCCGCGATCCTGCCACCACCCGCCGACAATGTTGGCCCACCGGCGATTTCGCAGGCGGAGGACAGTGTTGACCGGACCGATTTCCGGGTACTCCACCGGTTGAGCCAGGATTTCCGTCATCGGGTGCTTGCACTAGCTAGCACGCAGCTTGCACTGTACTGTGGCGGCAGACACAAAGGAGTGCTCGAATGCTGGTCACGTCGATGAAGACGCTGGCGGGGGTGCGTGCCGCCGAACCGCTGAATGCCGCTTACCGCGCCGCACTGCGGAACCGCACCTTCGAAACCGCCGCCTTCAACAAGCCCGCGGTCCCCGCCGAGGTCATCCCGGTCACCACCGTCGACGGCGTCCGGTTGCGCGTGCACGCCTACGGCCCCGCCGACGGCGAGGTGCTGGTGCTGGTGCACGGCTGGAGTTGCAGCATCGAGTACTGGAATCCGCAGATCAACGCCTTCGCCGACCGCTACCGCGTGATCTGCTACGACCAGCGCGGGCACGGCGAGAGCCAGTTCGGCCGCCGCACGCCCGGCGCCGACACCCTCGCCGACGACTTGGCCACCGTCCTGGACGCGACGCTGCCGCGCGGCCGCCGCGCCGTCCTGGTCGGGCACAGCATGGGCGGGTTCACCCTGCAGGCCTGGGCCGCGCGTTACCCGGAGCAGGTCACCCGCCGGGCCGCCGCCGTCGTGCTGCTGAACACCGCCGCCGCGGATCTGCGCGAGGAGATGGATCTGCTGCCGCTGCTGAACAAGCCGCTCGTGGTCGGCGGCCGCGCGATCAGCGTGCTCGGCGCGGGGGTGCGCATGCCGATCATCGTCGGCAAGACGGTGCTCTCCGCGCCGGTCCCGCTCACCGGAATGCCGCTGGTGCGCGCGATCTTCAAGGCTCGCGTGCTGACCAGCCGGGCCACCGCCGACGAGGTCGATTTCGGGCTCGCCATCGTGCGCGCCTGCCGGCCGCTAATCCGCGGTCTCTACGCCGCCGCGCTCGCCGAGATCGATCTGGGCGACTCCGCGAAGTACCTGACCGTGCCGACCACGGTCATCGCGGGCTCGGCGGATCGCCTGCTGCCCGAGCGGATGAACCGGCGCATCGTCGCCGCGCTGCGCGAGACGGGCAGCCTGGTCGGCTACCACGTCTGGCCCACCGGGCATCTCGGCAATATCGAGGCCGCCGAGCGCTTCAACGCCGAACTCCAGTCCGTGCTGGACGCCGCGAACCAGCAGGCCGCCGCGGCGGTCTGAAAACGTTTCTCCTGGGGCGGTCAACGGCGCCCGGCCCAGAGGTAACGCCACAGGAAAGCCCCGTAGCTCCCTCGTGGAGGTGCGGGGCTTTCCTTGCTGGGGTCAGGCCGAGACGATGCCGCTGTACTCGTTCCAGGAGCGGCCCTTGGACTTGCAGCCGAAGCTGCCGTGGAAACCGACCTCGCACCGGGCGCCGGCGAATTCGATGTAGGGCCCCCACGCGCCGTCGCCTTTCCGCACGTCGTAGATGTTCGGGTTGCCGCCGGGCAGGGTGCGCGAGCCCGGGCTGAAGCTCGGGTGCGAACGGAACGATCGGAGGGGTCAGTGATCCAGTTCGGTCGGCCGGTGATAGCGGCCGTTGTAGTAGAGAAGCGGTGCGGCGGCGGGCTTTTCGCCGGTCTCGTCGTGCACGCGGGTGACCAGGCCGACCACGAAGGTGTGATCGCCGATCTCGATCAGCTGGTGCACCGTGGCGCGCAGCCAGATCGGCGTCCCGTGCAGCACCGGCTCGCCGCTCTGCAAGGTGGTCCACAGCGAGTGATCGGCGAAGCGCTGGTCGGCGCTGCGGGAGAAGCGCTGCGCCAGGTGCTGCTGGTGCTCGCCCAGGAAATGTACGACCACCGAATCGGCGGCGCGCAATGCCTCGATGCTGGAGGAGGTGTGCGCGATGTTGAACGAGATCAGCGGCGGTTCCAGCGACAACGACGCGAACGAGGTGGCGGTGAACCCGACCGGGCCGGTGGGGGAGGCGAGCGTGACCACGGTGACGCCGGCCGGATAGTGGCGCATGGACGCGCGGTACAGCTCGGCGGTGATCCCGCTCAGGTCATCCGGGACAGCGATGCCGGTTTCGGGCGGTGGTGCTTCGGTCACACGTCGAACCTACGCCCAGGTTGTCCGGTTGCTCCGGGGCGTATCCGGTCGCGTCGCCTCGCGTGCGGTGCTGACCAGTGTTTTCCGCCGCGGGAGTGATTCGGTGCACGCCGAACAGAACTAGGTGCGGTACTCCGGGTAGCCCTCGGCGGGCCCGAGCATCTCGTCGAGCCGGTCCCGGGTGATCCGGGCCAGCTCGTCCACTGTCCGGGCGGCCGGCGTCTCGTGCACGACGGCATCGAGTGCACGGTCCAGGTCGGAGGCGGACAGCGCGAGCACCTCTTTGTCGGCCATGGCCAGCAGCGTGTCCCGGTCCTCGAACGGGCGGGCCTCGGCCAGGCGCGCGGCCCAGGTGACGTTGGCGCAGCACTCGTACAGCGCGTGCACGGCGCGACCGCGGGTCAGGGTGTTGAAGCGATCCAGCCCGATTCCCTGATGCATCAGCATGACGACCTCCGAACCCGATCTGCAGGTTTGCTGATTCCTCGAATGATCCCCGTGCGCGTCGGCTCCGGCCAGCCGTTCGGCAGCGATTTTGCGTAGGTTTTACACCGCTCGATCAGCGCAAGGGCTGCACGTTACGCTGTACAAATGACTGACTGGAAGGCATTCACCGTCGAGACCGAGGACCACGTCGCGCAGGTGACGCTGACCGGTCCCGGCAAGGGCAACGCCATGGGCCCGGATTTCTGGCGCGAACTCCCGCTCATCTTCGCCGAACTCGACGCCGATCCCGAGGTGCGCGCCATCGTGCTCACCGGCTCGGGCAAGCATTTCTCCTACGGCCTGGACCTGCCGGCCATGTCCGGCACCTTCGGCCCGCTGCTGGGGGAGCAGGCCCTGGCGGCCCCGCGTACCGATTTCCTCAAGGAAATCCGCCGCTTGCAGGCCTCGGTGACCGCGGTCGCCGAGTGCGGCAAGCCGGTGATCGCGGCGGTCTCGGGCTGGTGCATCGGCGGCGGCCTGGATCTCATTGCCGCCGTGGACATCCGCTACGCGAGCGCCGAGGCCAAGTTCAGCCTGCGCGAGGCGAAGGTCGCCATCGTCGCCGACGTCGGCTCGCTGCAGCGCCTGCCCGGCATCATCGGCGAAGGGCACCTGCGTGAGCTCGCCTACACCGGCAAGGACATCGATGCCGCCCGCGCCGAGAAGATCGGTCTGGTCAACGACGTCTTCGCGGACCAGCAGGCCGCGCTGGAGGCCGCGCGCGCGACCGCCCGCGAGATCGCGGCGAATCCGCCGCTGGTGGTGCAGGGTGTGAAGGACGTGCTGGATCAGCGCGACAAGTCCGCGGTGGCCGAGGGCCTGCGCTACGTGTCGGCCTGGAACGCGGCCTTCCTGCCGTCGGAGGATCTGACCGAGGCCATCCAGGCCGTGTTCCAGAAGCGGGATCCCCAGTTCAAGGGGCGGTAAAGCCCGAGTATCTGTTTGCCCTTTCTTTTCGTGCTGCGTACTACTTGTATCGAACAACTAATTGATTGATGCAAGTAAAGGTGATTCGGTGGACGCTGACGAGCACGTAGTCGACGCGATCGCGCTGCAGCTCACCCGGCTGCAGCGTCTCCGCGAACGCGCGGCGGTCCAGATCCGCACCACGGGCGGCGTCGATCCCGCCGCGTTCGCGATTCTGTTCCGGTTGCTGTGCGACGGGCCGATGCGCTCGGGCGCTCTGGCCGAGGTGCTGTATTCCGACGCCTCGACGATCAGCCGCCAGGTCGCGCACCTGGTGGAACGCCGGCTGGTGCGGCGCACCGCCGACCCGGCCGACGGACGAGCCTCGGTACTCGAGGTCACCGACCACGGCCGCGAGGTCGCCGAGGAGATCCGGCAGCGCCGCCGCGCCAACCTGACCCGGGTGATGGCCGAGTGGACGCCGGAGAACCGGCAGCTGTTCGCCGAGCTGCTACGGCAGTTCGTCGACGACTTCGATCGGGTCCGGCCCAGCATGGTCACCGCCGCGATCGCCGCGCACGCGAAAGACAGGGAAACGGAGCAGGTTTCTTGAGCACCACCACAGCGCCCGCGGCGACGCAGTCGGGCTTCAGCCACAGACAGATCCTGACGATCATGAGCGGCCTGATGCTCGGGATGCTGCTGGCCGCGCTCGACCAGACCATCGTCTCCACCGCCATCCGCACCATCGCCGACGATCTCGACGGCTATTCGATGCAGGCGTGGGCCACCACCGCCTACCTGATCACCGCCACCCTGGCGACGCCGCTCTACGGCAAGTTGTCGGACATGTTCGGCCGCAAGCCGTTCTTCATGGCCGCGATCGTGCTGTTCGTGCTCGGCTCGCTGCTGTGCACGCTGGCCCAATCGATGTATCAGCTGGCAGCGTTCCGCGCCTTCCAGGGCCTGGGCGCGGGCGGCCTGATGTCGCTGGCGCTGGCCATCCTCGGCGACATCGTCAGCCCGCGCGAACGCGCCCGCTACCAGGGCTACTTCCTCGCCGTTTTCGGCACCTCCAGCGTGATCGGCCCCGTGCTGGGCGGCGTGCTCGCCGGGCAGGAGACGCTGCTGGGCGTGGCCGGCTGGCGCTGGGTGTTCCTGGTGAACGTGCCGCTGGGCCTGGTCGCGCTGGCCGTGGTCTCGCGCGTGCTGAAGCTGCCCCGCAAGCCGCACTCGACCGACCGGGTCGACTGGTGGGGCGTGGTGGTGCTGGCCGTCGGCCTGGTGCCGCTGCTGATCGTGGCCGAGCAAGGGCGCGAATGGGGTTGGCGCAGCCCGGCCGCCCTCGCCTGCTACGTCATCGGCGTGCTCGGCATCCTCGGCTTCATCGTGGTGGAGAAGGGGCTGAAGGACACGGCGCTGATCCCGCTGCGGATCTTCGCCAACCGGACGTTCGCGCTCGGCGTGGTCATCTCGTTCGTGGTCGGCTCGGCCATGTTCGGCGGCATCTCGCTGCTGCCGCAGTACCTGCAGGTGGTCAAGGGCGCGAGCCCGACGCTGGCCGGTATGCAGATGCTGCCGATGGTGCTGGGCCTGATGACCGGTTCGGTGGTGTCGGGTCAGCTGATCTCGCGCACCGGGCGCTACCGCGTCTTCCCGATCATCGGCGCCGGCATGCTGACGCTGGGCCTGTTTCTACTGCACTTCCTGGACGCCGACAGCCCGCTGTGGCTCGCCATGATCTTCATGGCCTGCACCGGTTTCGGCCTCGGCAACCTGATGCAGCCGCTGACCCTGGCGCTGCAGAACGCGCTGCCGCCCAAGGACATGGGCGTGTCCACCGCGTCGGCGACCTTCTTCCGGCAGATCGGCGGCACGCTCGGCGTCGCGGTGTTCCTGTCCATCCTGTTCGCGCAGCTGACCCCGAACATCAGCGACCAGATGCGCGCCGCGGCCGCGGATCCGGCGTTCCAGCAGGCCGTCGTGGCCGGATTGAGCAGCGACAACCCGGCCGACGTCGCGCTGGCCCGAGGGCTGGCCGCGCAGGACACCTCGGCGGCGGCCGACGTGCTGAAGGACAGCTCGATCATCCAGCGGCTGAGCCCGGAGCTGGCCCGGCCGTTCCAGGTCGGCTTCGCCGACTCGATGTCCTCGGTGTTCCTCGCGGCGACCGGTCTGGCGCTGGTCGCGCTGGTGCTGGTGCTGTTCTGGAAGGAGGTGCCGCTGCGGACCGCGGGCGGCATCCAGGCCGCGGGCGCGAGCAAGCCGGACGAGTCGCCCTCGGTGCTGGAGACCGAAGCGGCGGTGGTCGATCGGACCGGGCTGCTGCTCGCGGGCGGCGAGGTGGCGCAACCGCCGACCGGGACCGCCGACCGGAATGGTGCTACACCGTAGGAATGCGCGACTACCTCCGAGACCGGCTGCGGCAGCTACCCGCCGCGGTCGGTTTCCTCGTGGTGGGCGCTGCCACCGGCCTGCTCGCGATGTTCGCCGTCGTCGGGCTGCTGTTCGTGGCCGGGCTGAGCCTGATCGGAGTCGGTGTGCCCGCGATACCGGAGACGGTCCGGTTGCTGCGCCCGTTCGTCGCCTTCGAACGCCGCCGGGCCGGGCGGCTACTCGGTGTTTCGATCGAGCCGGCCTACCGCCCGCTCACCGGCGACCTCGGGCAGCAGTTGCGGACCGTGTTCGCCGATCCGGCCAACCGGCGTGACCTCGGCTGGCTGCTGCTGCACGCGCTGACCGGCTCGGTGCTGGGCATCCTGGCGGTCTTCCTGCCGCTGAGCATGCTCAATCAGGCGCTGCTGCCCGCGTATTGGCGACTGCTGCCCGAGGGCGAGCCCGCCAGCAACTACGGCATCGACGTCGTCTCCTGGCCGACGGCGCTGCTGTCCGCGCTGGTGGCGCTGCCGCTGGCCGCGGTGGTGCTGCAGATCCCGGTGTTCGCCCGCGGCCAGGCGTTGCTCACCCGGGCCCTGCTCGGCCCCGCCGAAGGCGCGGTGCTGGCCGACCGGGTCGCCGAGCTGACCGCGACCCGTGCCGCCGCGCTGGACGCGCACGGCGCCGAACTGCGCCGCATCGAACGGGATCTGCACGACGGCGCGCAGGCCCGGATCGCGGCGGTGATCATGCAGCTGGGCCTGGCCGACCAGCTGCGCGCCCAGGATCCGGCCGCCGCCGACGCGCTGGTCCGCACAGCGCAGGACACCGCTACCGCGGCCCTGGCCGAACTGCGCGACGTGGTGCGCAGCGTCTACCCGCCGGTGCTCGCCGATCGCGGTCTGGTCAGCGCGATCTCGGCGCTCGCGGCGCGCAGCCCGATACCGTGCGTGCTGGATCTGACCGGTGTCGGCCGCCGGCCCGCCGCCGTGGAGGCCGCCGCCTACTTCGTCATCACCGAGGCGCTCACCAACGCGACCAAGCACAGTGCCGCACAGGGCATTTCGATCACCCTGGGCGGCGCGCCGGAACTGCTGCGCGTCGAGATCACCGACGACGGCGTGGGCGGCGCGCACGAGACCGCGGACGGCGGGCTGGCGGGCATCCGCCGCCGGGCCGAGGCGCTGGACGGCCGGATGACGCTCACCAGTCCCGCGGGTGGGCCTACTGTGTTGCGGGTGGAGTTGCCGTGCGGGTCATGATCGCCGAGGACGACGCCCTGCTGCGCGAGGGGCTGGTCCTGTTGCTGAGCACGGCCGGCATCGAGGTGGTCGCGGCTGTGGACAACGCCGCGGATTTCCTGGCCGCGGTGACCGCCGACCGGCCCGACGCCGTCGTGGTCGATGTCCGGCTCCCGCCCACCTTCACCGACGACGGGCTGCGCGCCGCCGTGCGCGCCCGCGGTATTCATCCCGGGCTGCCGGTGCTGGTGCTCTCCTCCTACGTGGAGGACAGTTACGCCGCCGAGTTACTGGGTGACGGGGCGGGCGGCGTCGGCTATCTGCTCAAGGAACGCGTCGGCAAGGTCGATCGGTTCCTGGATTCGCTGCGCCGGGTGGCGGCCGGTGGGACGGCCATGGACCCGGAGGTGATCGCGCAGCTGCTGGTGCGGCGCCGGGCCGACGATCCGCTGGCCGAGCTGACCGGCCGGGAACGTGAGGTGCTGGGGTTGATGGCCGAGGGCCTCGACAACGCCACGATCGCCGGCCGGCTCGTGGTGACCGAAGGCGCCGTGCTCAAACACATTCGGAGCATCTTCGCCAAGCTGGGCCTGGCCGCCGACGAGGTCGGCCATCGGCGGGTGCTGGCGGTGCTGGCCTACCTGAACGCCGGAACCCGCTGAGGGTTCCGGCGTCCGGGGACTTCAGTCGGCGCGGCAGGTGTAGTCCGCCGCGGGCAGTGCGCCGTCGTCGAAGTAGTCGTTGATCGCGCCGGCGACGCAGACGCTCGGATAGCGCTCGAAGATGGCGTGGATCGGCACGTCCTGCAAGGTGACCATCCGGGAGCCGGTGAGCGCCTCGCGCATCGCCTGCGCGGCGCCGTAGGTGGTGCGGGTGTCGCCGGTGGACTGCACGATCAGTGCGGGCGCCGCGTTGCCGACGACCGTGGCCGGCTCGGCCGGCGGGGCCCAGAAGGCGCACGGCGAGATGTTGTTGGCGAACGCGCCGAACACCGGCTGGCTCGGGCGCGCGGCTTCGATATTGCGCCAGTACCAGTTCGGATCCCGGGGCACGTCGACGTCCGCGCACATGATCGTCATCTGCGCCGAGTTGTCGTGTGGCCGGGCGTCGAGCGTCAGGGCGAAGATCACGTCGAGCTCGGGGCCGGGTTCCACCGGCTTGCCGTCGGCGGCGTCGGCGAGTTGCCGGATCTGGGTGGCGAGCAGCGCGTAGTTGCGGGGATCGTCGAGCGCGACATAGGGGACCAGCGGCAGCGTGTGGTCGTCGACCCGGTACTTGCCGACCGGGATCGGGTCCCGGCCCGCTCGCTCGATCAGGCCCAGCAGCGTGGCCCGGACCTGCTCCCGCGTTGCGCCCAGGCGGAATTCGCCGTCGCGGGCCGCCGTCCAGTCGGCCCACAGATCCAGCGCCGCCTCGTTGGCCGGGCCCATCGGCCGCAGCATTTCGGCCGGTCCGTAGCGGAGCGGGTCGACCGCGCTGTCCAGCACGAACCGGTCCGCCCGTTCCGGGAACATCTGCAGGAAAACCGCGCCCAGGTAGGTGCCGTAGGAGGCGCCGTAGTAGCTGATCCGGTCGGCGCCGAGCAGACCGCGGATCAGGTCCATGTCGCGCGCGGTGTTGCGGGTGCTGTACTGCGGCAGGTCCGCCCCGTAGACGGCGGCGCACCGCGCGGCCAATTCGGATTGTCTGGCAACGGATTCCGCGAACGAGCCGGCGTCGACGCCCGCCGACTCCAGGCCGAAGCCGCGCTGCCACCCGCAGTTCAGTGGCGTGGACCGGCCGACGCCGCGCGGGTCCATGCCGATCAGGTCGTAGGCGGCCCGGCCCTGCGGCGTCAGCGCTTTGCCGATGTCGATCATGTAGTCGAGTCCCGGTCCGCCCGGTCCGCCGGAGTTCGACATCATGATTCCGCGCCGCTGGCCGGGATCGGCCGCCGGAATCCGGGAGATCGCGACGGTGAGGGTGCGGCCCGCGGGATCCGCGTAGTTCAGCGGCACCGTGACGTCCGCGCAGCGCGCGCCCGCCGGATCCAGGCGCGGATCGTCGCACGATTTCCAGTGCAGCTCTTGCTGTTCGAAGCGCGCCATCGGGTTCGCCGGGGCGGCGGTGGTCGTGGCGCACCCGGCCAGGACGCCGGCGACGGCGACCAGGACCGCGGCCGTGCGTTGCTTGTGTGTGCTCCACCGATTGCCGGTCATGCGTTCCTCCCGTTCCGGGCCGGGCGAGAACTCGCCTCGGTCCAGCTCGAGCCTAGGAATCCGGGCCCGCCGCGCCCATGGCGTGCGCGACCGGATTCCGGGTCGCGGGCGGGGGAGTGGTCACGGTAGCGCCGGCACTACCGTGTCGAGGATTCCCAGGTCGCCCCCGGCTCGGTATTCTGTCTGGGACGGCTTCGGGCAGTGGGGCTCGACCGGGTAGGGAGTGGGCAATGGCGCCGTCTGGAAGATCTCCGTCACCGCTGCCGCACGAGCGGACCGGCCTGCCGCCGAACGCGCGGTTCCCGATCGGGCCGCGGCGCTACCGCCGCGTCCACGTCGATCGTGGTGTGGCCATCCGGATGTCGGACGGGACGATCCTGTCCGCGGACATCACCCGCCCCGCGCACCGGCGCGGTGCGCCGGTCATCGAACCGCTGCCCGCGATCATCACCCTGACCCCCTACAACAAGACCTTGCTGACCAGGGCCGACCCGCTGATCGATCTGGTGGGCATGGCCGCGCCGCTGGTCGATCGGCTGGTGCCGCCGTCGGTCGGCGGGCGGGCCGGCGGCCGGGAACTGGTGCGCGCGCTCAGCGGCGGCACCCTGGACACGGTGCGCGCCAGCCGGACCCTGATCTCGCGCGGCTATGTGCACGTCAACGTGGACGTGCGCGGCACCGGCACCTCCACCGGCCGGATGCAGATCATGTCCGACCGCGAGCAGCGCGACGCGCTCGAGGTGCTGGCCTGGGTGCGCGAACAACCCTGGTGCGACGGCGATCTCGGCATGACCGGCATCTCCTACCTGGCCATCTCGGCGCTGCAGGCGGCTGGGAAGCGCCCGCCGGGCCTGAAAGCCGTGTTCGCCCTGGTGGGTTCGGAGGACCCGAACAAGGACCTGACGCTGACCGGCGGCGTGCAGTCGGTGTTCACGCCATTCTGGCTGCTCGCGGTCAACGGCCTGAAATGGCTGCCGTCCGCGCCGGGGCTGATCAAGACCGGGGCCGCGCCGCGCTACCTCTACGACCGGATCACCAGCCCCGTCACCAAACTCGGCTCGGTGCTCGGCGTGCTGCTCGACGACCAGCACCCGGAGCACTTCATCCAGCCCGACGCCGAATCCCGGCGCGCCCGCATCGAGGACATCACCGCCGCCACCTGGATCCACGGCGGCTGGCACG
This sequence comes from Nocardia sp. NPDC050435, assembly GCF_040655395.1. NCBI lineage: Bacteria > Bacillati > Actinomycetota > Actinomycetes > Mycobacteriales > Nocardiaceae > Nocardia > Nocardia sp. NPDC050435. Next base: position 431,652 of record NZ_JBFAJW010000009.1, on the reverse strand, counting down.
ACGTCTTCGATCGCTCGCCCACCCGCCTGTTCGGCCGGCTCGCGCTCGACGGCGGGCGCAAACAGGTGCTGGTGGACGACGGCTTCCACCTCAACCCGGGCTCCGGTTTCGGCGCGCCGGGCAACCCGCAGCGCCTGGATCAGCTGCAGTGCGCGTTCTTCGATCGCTGGATCAGAGGCATCGACAACGGGATCGACGAGTACGGCCCGGTGACCGTGCGTCAGCTCGGCACCGGCGGCTGGGTGTCGCGGCGTGAGTTCCCGCATCCCGGGGCCCGGGTGCACCGCTGGTATCTGTCGGCCGAAGCCACCGGCACCGCCGCGCACGCCGCCGCCGACGGCACGCTCGGCGACGTGATCGACACGGCGACAACGGCTTTGGCGCTGCCCAGGCACCGGCTGCCGCTGCCCTCGCAGAGCGGCTCGCTGATGCTGATGGGCCTGACCACCCTGCTCGGCGCCAGCTGGACCTCCGACGACCGGGCCGCGCAGGTGCCCGCCGTGGTGTTCACCAGCGCTCCGCTGGGCGCCGACACGCTGCTCTCCGGCGCGCTGAACCTGCACCTGCGGGTCGTCGCGACCGGCGCCGACGCGTTCTGGGCGGTCACCGTCTGCGACGTCGCGCCGAGCGGCGCGGCGGCCGTCCTCACCCGGGGTGCGCTGCTGTCGAGCCGGCGGGCGCTGGACGAGGAGATCAGCCTGCACGTCGACGGCGAGCTGATCGCGGCCGAGCATCCGCTGACGGCGGCGTCGGTGCTGGCGGTGGAACCCGGTGTGCCGCACGAACTCGACATCGACATCAACGCGACCGAGGCGGTGCTGCGCGCCGGGCACCGGCTGCGGGTGGCGATCACCCGGACCAGCTGGCCGCGGCACTTCCTGACCCCGGCGGTGTCGCGCAAGATCAAGGATCAGTCGATCGTGCTCGATCCGCGGCACCCGAGCTGGCTGTCGTTCCTGGCCGTGGAACACGGTGTGCCGCAGTCGGTTGCGGGGTAGGCGGGCCCCGGAACCAGAAAAGCGGGAAGTCCCAAGGACTTCCCGCTTCTCGTTCCTCAGTGCCCGCCGTTCTCCTGCAGGCGCTTGAAGGAAGCCTCCACCTCGGCCTCGGCCTCGGCGCGACCGACCCACTCCGAGCCCTTGACGAACTTGCCGGGCTCCAGATCCTTGTAACGCTCGAAGAAATGCTTGATGTCGGCCAGCGCGTCGGCGGGGACATCGGCCAGATCCTGGATGTGATCCCAGCGGTGGTCGCCCGCGGGCACGCACAGCACCTTGGCGTCGCCGCCGGCCTCGTCCTCCATCTTGTACATGGCGACGGGGCGGGCCTCGACGATCACGCCCGGGAACACCGAGGCGGGCAGCAGGACCAGCGCGTCCAGCGGATCGCCGTCCTCACCGAGGGTGTTCTCGATGAAGCCGTAGTCGGCCGGGTAGACCATCGAGGTGTAGAGGTAGCGGTCGAGCCGGACGCGTCCGGTCTCGTGATCGACCTCGTACTTGTTGCGGGAACCCTTGGGGATCTCGATGGTGACGTCGAATTCCACGCCATCTCCTTCTTGCTGCGGTGTCTGATTGTGCATGCTCGGGGGCCCTACATGGTTACACGATGCTGCCGCCTCCGGGCCTGACCTCGCATGCACGTGGTTGTCTCGAGCGGCACGACTGCCGACTCGCCAGGTGTTCGGGGGAACGCCAGCGGTACGAGGATAGTGTGGGCGGTGGGGTTGCAGGACAGGTGCACGGGGAGTGCGCTTCGGCGAAGCCAGGGAGACGGCGGCACGTGGTAAGTGGCAACTACAGCAATGGCCCGATCGCGCCCACTCGACGGCGCAAAACGTGGATCCCGATCGTGCTCGTGCTCGGCGTGCTACTCGCGGCGGTCGGGTCGGGCCTCTACGTTCTGCGGCCGTGGACGCCGGAGTTCCGGCACGGTGGCCTGACCATCGCGGAACCGCCGGCGCCGGTGAAGCCCGCGCCCCAGGTGCTGCCCGCGCCGCCGAACGCGCCCGCGCCCACCCCGGCCGGGCTGGCGGCGGCGCTCGCGCCGGTCGTCGGCAATCCCGACCTGGGCGCCTTCTCCGGCGTCGTCAGCGACGCGGACAGCGGAAACACGCTGTGGAGCCAGGGCGCGGACCAGGCGATGATCCCGTCCTCCACCGCGAAGATCCTGCTCTCGGCGGCCGCGCTGCTGGCGCTGCCCGCCGATTCCCGGGTGACCACCAAGGTGGTCACGGGGACGGCTCCCAACGAGCTGGTCCTGGTCGGCGGCGGCGATCCGACGCTGACCGCGCAACCCGACGGCAAGGGCTACTACCCGGACGCGCCGCGCCTGTCCGACCTGGTCGAACAGATCCGCAAATCCGGCCGCAAGGCCGACACGATCGTCGTGGACGTGTCCGCCTACGCCGGGCCGACCATGGCGCAGGGCTGGGAGAACAGCGATATCCCGGGCGGTTCCATCGCGCCGATCGAATCGGTGATGATCGACGGCGGCCGGCTGGATCCGCTGGTCGAGTACTCGCCGCGCACCCCGACGCCGGCGCTGGCCGCCGGGCAGGCGCTGGCCGCCGGCCTCGGGCTGGACCCGGCGAAGGTCCGTCTCGGCGTCGCCGCACCGACCGCGCCCGAGGTGGCGAGCGTGAAGTCCGCGCCGCTCAAGGAGCGGCTGCACCAGCTGATGCTGCACTCGGACAACGTGCTCGCCGAGACCGTCGGGCGCGAGATCGCCAAGGCCACCGGCCGGGAAGCCTCCTTCGCCGGCGCGGTCGCCGGGCTGAGCGCCACCCTGACCAAGGCGGGCTTCGACCTGACCGGCACGGTCCTGCACGACGCGAGCGGGCTGTCCACCGACGACCGGGTGTCCCCGCGCCTGCTGGACAAGATCCTGGCCACCGCGGCCCGCCCCACCGGCGACCAGCTGGTCAAGCCGACGGGCACCAAGGCCGTGCCCGAAAACAGCCAGCTCGCCGCCACTTTGGCCCCGATGCTGGACGACCTGCCGATCGCCGGCGCGACGGGGTCGCTGGCCCCGCGCTACGTCAGCCAGAATCACGCGGCCGCGGGGTGGGTGCGGGCCAAGACCGGAACTCTGTCGGTGGCGAGCACGTTGGTCGGTTATGTGCTCGACCGTGACGGCCGGGTGCTGACCTTCGCATTGATGTCGAACGATCGCCCGCCCGAGGTGAGCAGGCCCGCCCTGGACGCGATCGCCGGCACACTGCGCAACTGTGGATGCTCGTGACGGGTGGTTGACCATGTTCGAGACAGGCTCGGCCGAAGGCGCCGATAAAGCGATCGATACTGCCGGCCCGAGTTCGTCGGAGGACAAGCGGCGACGCTCCCCGTTGTCCGGTGCGATCGATTGGAAGCTGGCCGCCCGCACCGGCGCCGCGCTGGTGCCCGCGGGCCCGCGCACCTCGCGCGGTTCGGCCGAGCAGGTGGTGCGTGAGCTCGCCGCCGCGTCGGTGCGCGCCGAGGGCCCGGTGCGCGAGGTCAGTCGCCTGCTCGACGACCGCCCGGTGCCCGCCGCCCGCGTCGTGGACCGGCCCGGCTGGATCGCCGCCGCCGCCGAATCGATGTCCGCCCTCACCGGCCCGGAGGGCGCCGACCAGGATCGCGGCCTGCTCGGCGGCAAGCCCGCGGGCGTGCAGGCCGGCGCCATGCTCGCCTTCCTCTCGACCGCGATTCTCGGCCAATACGATCCGTTCACCGGCCCCGACGGCACGCTGCTGCTGGTCGCCCCCAACATCATGGGAGTCGAACGCGCGCTGGGTGTTTCGCCCGCCGACTTCCGGCTCTGGGTGTGCCTGCACGAGGTGACGCACCGCGTGCAGTTCTCCTCGGCCCCCTGGCTGGCCGATTACATGCGCCACAACGTCGAGATCCTCGGCCAGGTCGGCGACGAGCCGATGGCCGAGATGCTCGGCCGGCTGGTCGAGGAGCTGCGCGAGCGCCGCCGCTCCGGCACCGACGATCCGGCCACCCGCGGCGTGGTCGGGCTGCTGCGCGCCACCCAGCCGCCGGAGCAGCGCGAGGCGCTGGACCGGCTGCTCATGCTCGGCACGCTGCTCGAGGGCCACGCCGATCACGTGATGGACGCCGTCGGCCCCGCGGTGGTGCCGACGGTCGGCCAGATCCGGGCCGCCTTCGACCGGCGCCGCACCCGGCCCAGCAATCCGGTGCAGCGGCTGCTGCGCGCGTTGCTCGGCGTCGACGCCAAGGTGGCGCAGTACGTGCGCGGCAAGGCGTTCGTCGACCACGTCGTCGGCCGGGTCGGAGTGGAGCGGTTCAACACCGTCTGGACCGACGCCGAGACCTTGCCCCGCCCAGCCGAAATCGAGGATCCGGATCTGTGGATCACCCGGGTCCTGGGTTAGCGGCTATCCGCCGATTGCCGGAAACCGCCGCGGTACTGGAGCTCCGGCGGGCCGTGCGCTCCTGGCTGCGGGCTTACGCGCCGGGGCGGGCGGTCGCGGTGGCGCTGTCCGGCGGCGCGGATTCGCTCGCGCTGACCGCCGCCGCGGTGCTCGAGGCGGACGCGGTGCACGCGCTCGTCGTCGATCACCGGCTGCAAGCGGGTTCCGCGCGGGTCGCCGCCGACGCGGCGGCCACCGCGCTGCGCCTGGGCTGCCGCTCGGCGCGCGTGCTCGAGGTCGAGGTCGGCGCCCGGGGCGGGCTGGAGGCGGCCGCCCGGCAGGCGCGCTACGCGGCGCTGGACGCGGCTCGCGGCGGGCTGCCGGTGCTGCTCGGCCACACCCTCGACGATCAGGCCGAGACGGTGCTGCTCGGCCTGGCGCGCGGCTCGGGTGGGCGCTCGATCCAGGGCATGGCGCCGTTCGCCGACCCCTGGGGCCGCCCGCTGCTCGGCCTGCGCCGCGCGACGACGCGGCAGTGCTGTGCCGACGCCAATCTCACCCCGCACGAGGATCCGCACAATGCCGCACCCGAGTTCACCCGGGTGCGGCTGCGCGCGGAGGCGCTGCCCTTGCTCGAGGACGTGCTCGGCGGCGGCGTCGCGGCCGCGCTGGCCCGCACGGCCGAGCAGTTGCGCGAGGACGGCGCCGTGCTCGACGCGCTAGCCGCGGAGTTGCTGAGCGCCGCGCGCGGCCCCGGCTCCGAGCCTGTGACCTCGACCGATGAGGACAGCCTCGCCACCGAGATCCTCGCCACTGCGCCCGCCGCGCTGCGCCGCCGCGCGATCCGCGCGTGGCTGCTGGACGGCGGTGCGAAAGCCCTGACCGACAAGCATTTACGCGCGGTGGACGCGCTGGTCACGGACTGGCGCGGGCAGGGCGGGGTGGCCGTGGGCGGCGGTAGCCCGGACACGAGGTTGGTTGCCGGGCGGGAACATGGCAGGCTGACCATGCGCAGGCGATCACCGATGTCTGAGCAGTGACTGGGTATCGAACATTCACGGAAGGGAACCACTTACGTGTACGGGGATGACATCGCGTCGGTGCTGATCACCGAGGAGCAAATCGCCGAGAAGACCCAGGAGCTGGCGGAGATCATCGCCAAGCGCTATCCGCCGGATGCCGCCGAGGGCGATCTGCTGCTGGTCGGCGTGCTCAAGGGCGCGATCTTCTTCATGACCGATCTGGCCAAGGCGCTACCGATCCCGACGCAGCTGGAATTCATGGCGGTGTCCTCCTACGGTTCCTCCACCTCCTCCTCGGGCGTGGTCCGCATCATGAAAGACCTGGACAAGGACATCGCCGGCCGCAACGTCCTGATCGTCGAGGACATCATCGATTCCGGCCTCACCCTGTCCTGGCTGATGCGCAACCTGAAGACCCGCAACCCGGCCTCACTCGAAGTGGTCACCCTGCTGCGCAAGCCCGACGCCCTCAAGACCCCGGTCGAGGTCGCCAACGTCGGTTTCGACATCCCCAACGAATTCGTCGTCGGCTACGGCCTCGATTACGCCGAGCGCTACCGCGACCTGCCCTACATCGGCACCCTGCACCCGCGCGTCTACGGCGGCGAGTAGCCCGGCGCGCCTCGGCTCAGCTTCACGACGCGGAGCAGCGGCGCGCTCTCGATCTGGGTGAGGCCGGAGACGGCCGCGAGCGCCCCGGTCAGATAGCGATAGAGCGCCTGCTCATCGGCGACCAGGGCCGAGGCGTAGAGGTTGGTGGGCCCGGTGGTGGCGGAGGCCCCGGTGATCTCGGGGTGCGCGGCCAGCTCGGCGCCGGCCGCCTCGAGCCGCGTCGGTGAGACCGAAAGCCACAGGGCCGCACGGGTGTTCAAGCCGAACATGCGCCAATCCAGTTCGAGCCCGAACCGGAGCACGCGGTCGGCGCGCAAGCGTGCGATACGGCGGCGCACCGTGCTGGCCGACCAGCCGGTGTCCGCGGCCAGCGAGTCGGCGTCGCGTCGCGCGTCGACGGCCAGCGCATCGAGTAGGCACTGGTCGTCGGCGGTCAGGACGACCGGCGCGACGCCTTCGGTACCGAGTGTCGTTCCGTCGGCTGTGGTGTCCGGTTCGGCGCGCAGGGCCGCGACCTGCGCGGCGGTCAGCGGCCCGTGCTTGGCCATGAAGGTGATCGGCTCCGAGGCGAATCCGTGCAGGAGCCGCTGTGCGGTCACGGCTTCGACGCCGGCGGTGGCGCGGATCCGGCCGAGCAGATCCGCGGTGTCGGCGTCCTCGAAATTTTGTGCCACGCCGACCAGATCGGCGCCGCCCGAGGTGAGGGCGATATAGGAGCTGTCCGCGCGCCGAGCCAGCGCCGTGGCCACCGATTCGGCGGACGCCGGGCTACAGCGAATCCGTAGCATCCAGGCTGATTGCCCGGTGGTGAAGATCGAGCAGTCGGCGATGACGCGGATCGCCCCCAGGGTCCGCAAGCGTGAATAGCGCCGTGCGATGGTCTTGTCCGAGACGCCGAGCACGTCCGCTACCAAGCTGAACGGCACACGCCCGTCGATCTGGAGCGCGTGCGCCAGCTGGCGATCCACCTCGTCGTAGCGGTCGGAAGGCATCGCTGGGCAGTATACGAAGCCGGCGCGCCGAAGACTGCCAGACGGAGCCGGGCGAACGCAGAGCGTCCGCCCGGCCATTCCGTCGTCGCTCAGGGCGAGACCCACCCGATGCCCGCGCCGATCAGCGCACCCAGCAGCGCACCCGGGATCTCCCCGAACAGCGGCAGGATGAAGAAGCCGATCAACCCGCCGACCGCCGCGCCGATGAGCGCGCCGACCGCGGCGTTGTACTGATGCCGGGACAGATCCTGGGCGTAGTCCACGAAGTGCACCGGCAGTTCGCCGCGCTTCTGCTCGTCGATGGGCAGGCCGACCGGCGTCAGAGTGAGCCGGCTGCCGTCCTGCTCGATGGCCGGCGTCAGGTCGAAGACCCGACCGTCGACCTGGTACCGCAGCGGGAACGAATCGACCACCGCCCCTTGCTGATCCAGCACGTCGATCCAGCCGCCCCGCGGATCAGCGGCGAAGGTGCCGCCGTTCAAGTCCGTGGCGACCCCGGTCGCGTCCGGGGTCGGCCCGGCCACCGCGGAGATCGCGCCGAACGTGCCCGACAGGGTGGGTGCTTGCGCGTGTACGGTGCCGCTACCGAGGACGACGGCGGCGAGGGCGACCGAGATCGTCGAAACGAGTCCGAGCTTCATGGCTGAACCTCCGGTGTCGTGGCGGCCGCGTAGGTGCGGCCGCGCTTCCGTCAGCGTCGGTCCGCTCCGCCGCCGCCGCCCGTGCCCGCCGGACCATTGCGCGGATCCGACATTCCGGCCCGTGTCGTGCCGGAATTCGTCGTCGCCGGATGTGCGAGCCTGCGCGCCGGGCGGGATAGTGGGCGGATGTCCTCCACGATGTCTGTCCGGCGTTCCGACCAGCTCCGGATTCCCGGCTGGACGGTGCCGCTGATCTTCGTGGTGGGCGCTGTGTCGCAGTACGTGGGCGCCGCGCTCGGGGTCTTCCTGTTCGACACCACCGAGCCCGCGACGGTGGCGTGGTTGCGCGCGACCGCGGCCGCGGCGGTGCTGCTGGCTTGGCGGCGGCCGTGGCGCAATCGGTGGACGCGGCGAACGTTGCTGATCGCGGCGGGCTTCGGTGTGGTCACCGTGTTGATGAATGTGGTGTTCTACGAGGCCATCGCGCGGATTCCGCTGGGGACGGCGGTGGCGATCGAATTCCTCGGCCCCGTGGCGGTGGCGACGCTCGGCTCGCGCCGCACGCGGGACGTGCTCGCGGTGCTGCTGGTGGCCGCCGGGGTGTTCCTGCTGGCGGGGGTGCGCATCGATGTGGCGCCGGTCGGGGTCGGGTTCGCGCTGGCCGCCGCGGCCGCGTGGGCGGGCTACATCCTGCTCGGCAAGCGGGTCGCGGACGCGGGGGAGGGGCTGGATTCGCTGGCCGTCGGCATGGCCGCGGCCGCGGTCGTCCTGGCCCCGTTCGTGCTGATTCCGCAACTGACCATCGACGCAACGGTTTTCGCCGATCCGCGCACCTGGCTGTTCGGTCTCGGCGTGGGCGTGCTGTCCAGCGCCGTACCGTACGCGCTCGATCAGGTGGTGCTCGCGCGGGTGGGCCGGGCCCGCTTCGCCCTGCTGCTCGCACTGCTGCCCGCGACGGCGGCGATCGTCGGTGCCGTGCTGCTCACCCAGCGCCCGGAGACGGCCGAGATCGCCGGAATCCTGCTGGTCATGGTGGCGCTGCTGATCAACGCCGCGCCGGCGCGGCGCCCCGCGCCGGAACCGCCCGCGCCGCTCTAGCTCAGGGCAGAAAAGCGAAAATGGTTGCGGGCGAGCCCGATCCACCCCGATAGAGCGGGCCGCCCACCAGGACCCAAGCCCCGGTGGCGGGCAGCTCGGCCAGGTTGGCCAGGCATTCCAGGCTGATGCGATGGTCCTGATACAGCAGTTTCGACACCGCGTAGGTGTCGTCGGTGCCCAGATCCGGCCCGAACGTATCGATCCCGAGCGCGCCGCGCCGCCCCAACCGCCCGGTCCGCAACAGCCACTCCGCCGTCTGCACCGCGAAACCCGGCTGATGATAAGCGGATTCGCCCTCGCCGATGAACTCCGGCGTGCCCCACAGCGCGTCCCAGCCGGTCCAGGCGATGATCGCCGAGCCACCCGGAATCCGGCCGTGCCGCGACTCCCACTGCTTCACATCGTCCACCCCGATCGCGTAATCGCGATTCCCCCGGCACCGCTCGCGCACATCGATCTTGACCGCGGGCAACATCAGATCGGCCAGGTCGAGCTGATCGGCCGCCAGCCCGTCCGCCCGGAAATGAATCGGCGCACCCCAGTGCGTCCCCGTATGTTCCCCCTGATGCACCTGCCGCAGGTAGTAACCGTCGTTCGCGATCGTGGCCGCGATATCGATCCGGAATTCCGGATCGCCGGGAAACAGCGGCGTGGTCGCCGGATCGTGCACATGCGACAGACTCACCGGCCGCCCGAACGGCGGGTTCACGCGACAGCCTCCGGCGCCAGCACCCGCTCCAGTGCCCGCAGGTCCTTCTCCAGTGCCATGAACAGAACATAGACGCCGAGGAAGGCGACGACGCTGCCAATCGCCAGGAACCTCAGCACCACAATGATTTCGGCGAGATCTGCGGGGACCAGCAGGGTCGCCGTGGCGACCGAGAGCAACGGGATGGCCGCGGCGCCGATCAGCCAGGCGCCGCATCGACGCCGCAGCCGGCGCAGCAGCACCGCGTCCCGCGCGCTGGTCTCCCCGTGACTCAGGAAGATCGGATAGATACACCGGATCAGGTAGAAGTTCATCAGCAGGAACGGATACACCAGGGCGATCGCGCCGCAGATCGCGTGCGACACGAAATAGTGCACGTAGTCGTATCCGGAGATGTCGACGTCGATCCCGGCCATTCCCACCGGGAAGGTGAGACCGGAGAACAGCCACATCGAAAAGATGATCACGACCGCACGATCACCGAGCCGGATCGAATCGACGCGCGTACGGTGCAATCGCTCCGGTGAGTAACGCACCCCGCGGCGCAGTCCGTGCGGCACCAGGACCAGATAGCGTCCGAAATAGAACAGCAGCAGGGTGCCGAGGGTGAAGTCGGCGATGTTGGCGACCGCGGTCACGAGATCGATGTGATCACGGGCTTCCTGGGTCATCCGGTCGGTGATCAGCTTGCGATTGTGCTCGATGTTGTAGACCGAGGCGAGCGCGTTCGGCACCGCGATGGCCAGGGCGATCACCAGAATGCGCCAGCGCCGCAGCCGTCGCCGCCAGCTGTGCGGCGGCGGGTCGACCAGTTCGCGAGCGTGCCGGTCCAAACACAGTTCCAGTTGCTGGGCCAGTACCGCCGCACTGCTCCAGCGCCGTTCGGGGTCCGGTTCCAGACAGGTCAGCAGTACCCGCCGGAGCGCACCGGGGCATTCCGGCGGCAGGCGCTCCAGCGCCACACGCGGTACGCCCGCCCTGCGGCTCGCCGGCGCGGCGCCGGGGCGATCACCCTCGTCGGAGTCTTCGAAAGGCGTTGTCCCGGTCAGCATTTCCCACAGCAGAATGCCCAGGGAGTAGACCTCACTGCGCCGATCCGGCGCGGGCGCCTCGGGATCGAGCGCCGACGCGAGACTCTCGGGCGAAAGGTACGCGGCGCCGGTCGCATACGGCTCGCCGGCTGCAGCGCTCGCCGGAGCGAAGTCCGCCAGTTTCGGTATGCCCTCGGCTGTGAAGAGGACGTTGCGAGGCTCGAGTGCGTGGTGCCGCACGTCGCGGCGTTCGGCGTAATCGAGGGCGTCGGCAAGGCCCCGCCCTATCCACGTCACCGCTTCCGGCCAGGTCATCCCCGCGATCTCGGCGCGCACCCGCGAATCCGTCGGCGGGATATCACCTTTGGCGTCCATCGCGGCGTCCACCGCCCGCAGGAGCGTCCGGCCGTCGGCGGACGCGCCGGCCGCCCGGCGTTGCCGCAGTAGTTCCGCGCCGTTGCCGCCCGGAAGGTACTGCATGTACACCAGGCGGCCGAACTCGGCGCCGTCCGCGAACAGCACCATCCGCTGATCGAAAACGCGCACGATGTGGGGATGATCGAGGCGCGCCATCGCGTGCGGCTCATCGACCCCGCCCAGCGACAGCCGCACCGCGACCTGGCGTTGCATGGAGCGCTGGCGCGCCAGGAAGACCCGGTTCGCCGCGGGATCGTGGTCGCCGGAGCCGAGTTCGGTCAACAGATCGAAGTCATCGATCCGCTCGCCGGGCGACACCTGCGCCAGCGCCCGGTCGGTCCGGAGCGCATTCGCTTCGAGCCCCTCGGCTCCGGTGGCGGCCAGATGCGCGCGAATCGGATCCGCCATGTCCGGGTATTCGGCGAGAAAGTCCTCCAGTAGCAGCGGCCCGACGCGGCGCCGGGCCACGAACTCCTCGCGCAGCAGATCCACGACCTCGGGACTCTGCCCGACCTCGGGGAACTCCCGGCTGTACTCGGCGATGCGCTTGCCGAGCCCGGGCCGCTCCCAGCGGTGACGGAGATCGATACGCACGAGCGCCGCGAGCACACCCAGGCGTGCCGCCGATTCGTCGGGCACGTAGGCGGCCAGCCGTGGCGGGTCGATCCGGTCCTCGGACAGCGTGCGCCGCCAGTCGGTGGTGAACCGTGCGACGCTTTCGCCCAGACGCACGGTCACCGGGGCGGCTCCGCCACCGTGGTCGCCGCTTCCGCCGGCTCGACGGGCAGCGGCCGCAGCGGTTCCGGGCCCACGATTCTCACCGGCGCGGCATCCTCGACGAGACTCGGCGCCACCACCCGTTCCAGCGCCTGCAGATCCGCTTCCAAGGCCCGGAAAAGCAAGTAGGAGCCGACAAACGCGACGATGGCGCCCGCGCACAGCACCCGGACCGCCACGATCACCAGCGGGATGTCGGCCGGCGGCAGGAAAGTCACCCCGGCGACCGCGAGCAGCGGCACCGAGGCCGCGATCGCCAGGTAGCGGCTGCAGCGCCGGTCCAGCCCGCGCAGCCGGACGGCGTCTTCGGCGCTGATCTCCCCGTGCCGCAGGAACACCGGGTACACGCAGCGGACGATGTAGAACGTCGCCAGGAAGAACGGATACGACGCGGCGATGGCGCCGCAGACCAGGATCGATGCGAGGAAGTGCACCACGGATTTCGCGGTGATCTCGCCGGTCGCCAGTTGCAGTGCGACCGGGAAGGTGATGCCGGAGATCACCCAGAGCGAGAAGGGAATGGCCACCGCCCGTTCCCCGAGTAGCAGGGCGTCGGCTCGTGCCTGCTGCAAGGTTTTCGCGTCGTATTGCTTGCCGTGTCGTAGTCCGCGCGGCACGGTGAGGAGCAACCGCGACAGGTACACCACGAACAGGAAACCCAGCGGAAAGAAGATCGAATTCACAGCGCCGGTGACGATCAGGAACGTGCGCTGGGCCTCCTCGGTCATCCGCGCCACGATCAAGGTCTGGTTGTGCTGGATGTTGTACAGCGACGCGAGCACATTGGGGAGCCCCAGGGAGATGAGCATCACCGGCATGATCCACGGCCGTAATCGCAACCTCCAACTCCCCGGCTTCGGATCGACCAACTCCCGGGCCCGCGGATCCAGGCACAGGTCGAACTGCTTGGCCAGCACCTCTCCGCTGGACCACCGCTTGTCCCGTTCCGGCTCCAGGCAGGTCAGCAGGACGCGGCAGAGGGCGGCGGGGCTGTCGGGTGGGATGCGTTGCAGGGCGGCGGCTTCCACGCCCGCGCCGCGGCGCTCCAGCATGGCGTCCAGGGTGGTGTCGTCACCGTGGGCGTCGGCGCCGGCGGTGATGTCGTCGAACGGTTTGGCGCCGGTGAGCAGTTCCCACAGCACGACGCCCAGGGAGTAGATGTCGGCGCGGGTGTCCAGGTCGGCGGCGGAGCGGCCCTTACCGGGGTGACAGGCCTCGAGTTGCTCGGGCGACATGTACGCCAGCGAGCCGCCGAAATACGCGACGGGGCTGGTGCCCTCCACGTTCCGGCTGAAACTGATGTTGAAGTCGGCCAGTTTCGGCACCGCCTCGGCGGTGAGCAGCACGTTGGCCGGTTTCACGTCGCGGTGCAGCACGCCGTGCTCGGAGGCGTAGTGCAGCGCCTCGGCCAGCCGGCGGCCGAGCCAGGCGACGGTTTCCGGCCAGGTGAGCGCGGCGATCTCGGCGCGCACGCTCGAATCCGTCGGGCGGATCTCGCCTTTCTCCTCCATGGCGGCGTCCACCGCGTCCAGCAGCAGCCGGCCGCTGCGCTCGGCGGGCGGGGTGGCACGCACCCAGCGCAGCACGCCCAGCAGGGTGCCGCCCGGCAGGAATTGCATGTACAGCAACCGCAGTCGCCGCGCCGCGCCGTCGCTTCCGGAATCCAGCAATCGCTGGTCGAAGACGCGCACGATGTAGTCATGGTCGAGCTGGGCCAGCGTCTGCGGTTCGGTGCCGTGGTCGGCGGAGATCTTCACCGCCACCAGGCGCTGCATGGAACGCTGCCGGGCCAGGAACACGCGGGCGAAGGCACCGCTGCCGAGTCCGGTGAGCAGGTCGAAATCGTCGATCTGCTGGCCGATTTCGATGCGTTCGAGGGGTTCGATCTCCGAGCGCAGCACCCCGGTCGAGGTGTCGAACGCGGTGGCGCTGAAATCCGGTGCCGCGGCGGCGGTGCCGTCCACGGCCGCGGTGGCGGTGGCGTCGTAGGCGCCGGTCTCCTCGAGCGGCGCGGCGCGGGTCGCCTGACTCGGCTCGTCTTCCGGAGCAGAGCGCCGGGTGCTCTGGTCCACGTCATCGGAATTGAGCAGTTCGCGCAACTCCACGGCCTGGTCGGGATATTCGCGCAGACAATCGCGCGGGTCCACCCGCTCGCCGCTGTGGCGGCGCACCACGAATTCTTCGTACACCAAACCGGCGGGCAGCTCGCGCGGCTCGAGTTCCGGGAATTCACCGCAGTATTCGGTGAGTCGTTTAGGCCGGCGCGCGGGATCGGTGACACCCGCGCGGCGCAGCCAGCGATGCCGGAGATCAACGCGAATGAGTTCGATCAAGGCTTCCCGGCGCAGTGTTCGCGCGTCGGGCAGGAAGGCCGCGATCTGCGGCAATTCGGGGCTGGATTGGCCGGCCGCGACGGCCCGGGCGGTCGCTTCCCACGCCGCGGAGAACGCTTCCACCGCACCGAAGTCCGGCCCGCCCGGGCTCCGGCCGGAGCCGTTGTGCGCGGTGACCGCGGCGCCGAACTGTTCGGAACCGGTGTCGGGACTGGAATTTCTGTCGGACTCGGCACTCATTCCCATGACCTAGTGGCTCGGCGGATGCTGACAGTGTCCGCTCTGTCGGTCGGAGGGGTGTGGTGGAGAAAAATCTCCGCCACACCCGACGCCATCATCCCCCGAGCAGTATTCGGAATGATAACTTGCGGCTCTATAGCAATCACCCGATTTCGACTACGAGCGATGGGGGCGATTCAACACATGTACAACGAGCGTACGACGATTGTGGACGACACGGTCGACGACAACGTCGGTTCCGAAGAGGTAATCGCCGAAAACCGCGGTCCCGCCGGGGCCATCGCCGCGGGTGTGCACGAGGCCAGGGTGGCCCCGACCGAGGTGGTCGACACCGCACTGTGGCGGATCAGCGAGCAGAACCGGAAGACCAACGCCTTCAGCGTCATCCGCACGGAGCAGGCCAAGAGCGAGGCCGCGGATCTGGAGCAGCGTTCGGATCTGGAGGAATTGCCGATGGCGGGCGTGCCGGTCGCGGTGGATCACGTGATCACGGTGGCGGGCGAGACGACGCTGGCGGGTTCGGCCGCCGTGGAGCCGTGTTCGGCGCGCGCCGACGACGAGGTGGTGCGACGACTACGCGCGGCCGGCGCGGTCGTTGTCGGTCTCACCTCCGTCTCGGAACTGGGGTTGTGGGCCACCACCGATGGTGCCGGCCACATCACCCGTAATCCCTGGAATGCCAAGCGCACCGCGGGCGGCGCCTCCGGTGGCGCGGCGGCCGCGGTGGCCGCCGGGCTGGTGCCGGTGGCCCTCGGCGCCGACGGGCTGGGTTCGGTGCGGGTCGCCGCCGCCTGCTGCGGCGTCTACGGTTTCAAGCCCGGCCGCCACATCGTCCCGACTTCCGACGACTGGTGCGGAATGGCCGAGAACGGCGTCCTGGCAACGACTGTCGGGGACGCGGCGCTCATGCTCGCTGCGCTGGCGGCCCGTCCGAACCTGGCCGAGGTGGAGCCGCCGCAGCGACTACGCATCGCGCTGGTCGTGACGCCGCCGTGGAGTCTGCTGCGGGTGGATCGGCGCTGGGACACCGCGGCCCGCACGGCCGCCGCGGTGGCCGCCGCGGCGGGGCACCGCGTCGAGCTCACCACCCTGCCCTACGGCAACGCGCTGCCGGCGGTGCTGCTGCGCTGGCTGATCGCGGCGTTGCCCGCGGCCGCGCGGCTCACCTATCCCGAACGGCTGCAGGCGCGGACGCGCCGGCACCTGGCGCTGGGCGGGCTGGTGGCGCGGCTGCGGTTGGTGCGGCCCGCGCAGATCGATCGAATCGAGGCGCGGCTGCTGGAATTCTTCGAGCGCTACGACGTCGTGATCACGCCGACGCTGACCGCGGCGCCCCCGAAGGCCAGGGCCTGGAGCGCACGCGGCTGGCTCACCAATGTGCTCACCGGGATGTACTTCTCGGCGGCCTTCGTGCCGATCTGGAATCTGGTCGGCTGGCCGGCCGCCACGCTTCCGATGGGCACGCACCCGCGCTCGAACACCCCGGTGGCCGCGCAGCTGGCGGGCCCGCCCGGAAGCGAGGCCACGCTGCTGCGCTTGTCGGCCCAGCTGGAGGAACTACGCCCCTGGGCCAGGACCATCCACTGAGCGACAGGCCGGATTACTCGCCGGCCTGCGCGGAAAACCCGCCCGCGACAGCCCGTCCGGCGAATTCCAGAATGGTCGGGCGGGCGTCGTCGGCGCGCCAGGCGACCGCGAGCTCGCACGGCGCGAGGCCGCTGACCGGCCGGGCCGTCAGGCCGGGCCAGCGGTACATCGGCACGTTGTTCTCGGCGAGCAGGCAGACGCCGAGTCCGAGGCCGACCGCCTCCAGCTTGTCCTCGGTGGTGGCGGCTTCGGCGCCGATCTTGGCCTGGCGGCCGTTGCGGGCGTCGTTGCCGAGCCAGAAGTCGCGCACCGCACCGGCTTCCGACGGCAGCGCGACGAACGGCTCGTCCAGCAGGTCGGCGAAGGCGATGCTCTCCTGCTCGGCGAGCGCGTGGTTCTCCGGCAGCAGCACCCAGCGCTGCTCGGTGCGCAGCACCTGCCAGCGGTAGCGGTTCGGGTCGGGGAGCGGCAGCCACACCAGCGCGAGGTCGGCTTGCCGGCCGGACAGTCCGCTGGAGGGGTCGGTCCAGGACGCCGCGTGCAGGGCCAGGCGGTGGCCGCTGGCGCTTTCCAGGTCGTTGAGGAGTCCGCGGCCGAGCGCGGACTGGATGCCGACGCGCAGCACCTCACCCGCTTCCTGCAGGGAGACGTTGGTGACTTCCCAGAGCTCGAGGATCTTGCGGGCGCCTTCGAGCAGTTCCTTACCCGCGACGGTCAGCGCGACGCTGCGCTGGTTGCGATCGAACAGGACCACGTCGAGCTGGCGTTCCAGCTGACGGATCTGACGCGAAAGGGTGGGCTGTGCGATGTGCAGGCGTTGTGCCGCGTTGGTGAAATGCAGTTCCTCAGCGACGGCGACGAAATACCGCAGGTCGCGCAAATGCGGGTCCATAGCCCCTTGCTATCAGAATCAGTCCTGAATTTCCAGCCTTATCAGGCCAGAAAGTTCGGATACGGGTACCGAAACAAACGACAGGTTTGTTAGGGACAGCATATTCGCTTACCTGAGCGCATGCACCCTCGCCTCCGCGAATGCCTGGCATTCGGAAACGCGGAGGTGGGTGAATCGCCTGCTGGACGTTTGACCAGCGACAATAGCCTAGCGGGCTGACCGGCCGTGATCGTCCGCGAACCGGCAGTGACCGCCCGGAAAACCCGCGCTGACCGCTCGGTGATCATGATGCTTGGTACATTGTGAGATTGGTCACAAATGGTTTGGGCGGTGGCTCAGTTGAGCCACCGCCCGATCCGAAAATGGACAGCTCAGACGTTGCGCGCCCGGTCCTCGTAGGCCTTGCGCTGCTCGGCGTCGACATCGTCGAGGAACGCGTGGCTCGCCCCGAGCGCCCGCGCGATGCCGTCGCCGACGGCCTCCGGCAGCAGGCCGACCACCTGCGAGATGATCCCGGCCACCGCCGTCACCCGCACCTTCGACTTCGGGGCGGCGATCAATTCGGCGATGGCGTCGGCGATTTCCTCCGGCTCGGCCGGCCGCAACAGCTTCGGCGCGGTCACACCGGCGCCGAGCTCGGTCTTGGTCAGCGTCGGCAGCACCGAGGAGAAGCGCACGCCGGATTCCCGGTACTCCTCGCGCAGCGTGTCGGTGAAACCGAGCACCGCGTGCTTACTCGCGTTGTATGTAGCCAGACCCGGGATGTGGGTCTCCCCGGCGAGGGAGGCGATATTGATGACGTGCCCCGACCGGCGCGGCAGCATCCGGCCCAGCGCCAGCTTCGACCCCAGGATCACGCCGTAGACATTGATGTCGAGAATCCGGCGGGTGACCTGATCCGGCTCGTCGGCCAGCTTGCCCGTCGGCATGATGCCCGCGTTGTTGATCAATACGTCGATCGGGCCGACGGTGCGCTCCACCTCGTCCAGGAACGCCTCGAACGACGCGGCGTCGGTGACGTCGAGCTTGGCGTACAGGTCGAAATCGCGGGCCGCGCCCGACTCCTTCACCGTGGTCTCATCGATATCGCCGATCGCGATCTTCGCGCCCAGCGCCTGCAGCGCGGTGGCCGTCGCCAGGCCGATGCCGCGCGCGCCGCCGGTGATGACGACGACCTTGCCGCGAATTTTCGTGGCGTCCATGAATTACCCCTTGAGTTTCAGCAGTGCGGGAATGTCGATCCGGCGCAGGCCGCGCGCACCCGCGGCCCGCATCGCGCCGAGCGCGAAGAGCAGATTCGCCGGCTTGGCCGGGTACCAGAACAGTTCCTTCTGCTGGGTCGGCAGGATCGGCTTGGTGATGGCCTGGGTGCGGCAGTACTTGCGGACGCCGTTCGCGCCGCCCCAGCGCGCCCCGACGCCGGACTGCCCCCAGCCGCCCATCGGCAGCGCGTAACTGAACAGGTTGGAGAAGACGTCGTTGATATTGACCGCGCCCGCGGTCAGCTGGCGGGCGACGCGCTCGCCGCGCTCCTTGTCGCCGGTCCACACCGAGGCGGACAGGCCGTAGATCGAATCGTTGGCCAGCCGAACCGCTTCCGCCTCGTCGGCCACCTTGACCACCGGCAGCGTCGGGCCGAAGGTCTCCTCGCTGATGCAGGACATGGTGTGGTCCACGTCCACCAGCACGGTCGGCTCGAAGAAGGTGCCCTGCCCGGTGCGCTTGCCGCCGGTCAGCACCTTCGCGCCGGCGGCGACGGCCTCGTCGACGTGCCGCTGCACGATGCTCACCTGGTTCTCGTTGGCCAGTGCGCCGATGTCGTGGGCGATCTCGCGGCCGTCGATGCCCTGCCGCAGCGCGCGCACGTTCGCGGTGAGCTTGGCGACGAACTCGTCGTAGACCGCGGCCTCCACGTAGACCCGCTCCACCGAGATGCAGACCTGGCCCGCGTTGAACATGCCGCCGAAGGCGATGCCGTGCGCGGCCCGATCGAGATCGGCGTCGGCCAGCACGATCGCCGGATCCTTGCCACCCAGCTCCAGCGAGTAGGGGACCAGCCGCTCGACGCAGGCGGCGGCGATCTTCTTGCCGGTCGCGGTCGAACCGGTGAACTGGATGTAGTCGGCGTGCGCGACCACCGCGGCGCCGGTCGCCCCCGCGCCGGTGACCACGGCGAGCACCGGCGGAGCGCCGATTTCGGCCCAGCCCCGGGCCAATTCGAGCGCCGAGAGCGGCGTCACCTCGGACGGCTTGAGCACGACCGCGGCGCCGGCGGCCAGCGCCGGGATCACGTCCATGATCGGCATGGCCAGCGGGAAGTTCCACGGCGTGATCACGCCGACCACCGGGTACGGCTTGTAGGTGACGGTCAGCTTCTTGACCCGGGCCAGCGGGCTGTGCGGCGAGGGGTGATCGTCGGTGAGGAACCCGGCGGCGCGGCGCGCGTAGTAGCCGATCAGGTCACAGCCGAAGGCCGGATCGATCAGGGCGTCGGCGCGCGGCTTGGAGGTTTCCGATTGCAGCACGTCGGCCAGCTGCTCGGTGTTGTCGATCAGCCAGTCCTGCAGTTTCAGCAGCCATTCCTTGCGGCCCTCCGGCCCGATGGCCTCCCACTCGGGCTGGTACAGCCGCAGCTCGCGGATCGTGGCCGCGACCTCGTCGGCGGACTGGTTCGGCACCGAGCCGACCACCGCGCCGGTGCCCGGATTGCGCACCTCGATGCGAGCCGGGGCCTCGGCCTTCGGGCCGGCCGCTCGACGGGCCGGGGCCTTTTTCGCGGAGGCCGCTGATTCGGTATTGGTCACCTGTTCTCCCACTGCGTCGTGCTGGTACCGCTGAACACTGTGCTTCAACTCACTGTTCTATGATCGTGACACAATTGATCCGGGCGTTCTTGGCTCGATTTGTCAACGGATCCGCCTCGGTTTGTATCCGAAGCACAAAGAGACGGCGGTGACCATGCCCAGCCCCGACGGCGAGGAAGTCCGGAACTGGCTGACCGAGTACGTCTACGAGACGATGCGCACCGGATCGCTGGAGCAGGTGGCCGAACGGCTCAACGCCGCGGTCATCGCGCGTGTCCCCGAGCTCACCGATCGCGACATGCGCCGCGACCTCACCGCCAGCACCCGCGCGCACATTCGCGCAGTCCTGCCCGGATTGACCAGCGACACCGTCGAATTCACCATTCCGGAGGAGGCGCACGCCTTCGCGCGCACCATCGCCCGGCGTGGTTTCGAGCTGCGCCTACTGCTGCGGATCTATCACGTCGGCCACGAGGCCGTGCTCGAATACATCACCGACGCCATCGATCAGCGCGCGGCGCCCTACGACATCGAACGCGCGGTGCTGCTGCGGGTATTCGAACGGTCCACGAAATGGGTCAGCACCTCGGTGGAATTGCTGACCGACACCTATATGGCCGAGCGGGAGAGCGCGCTGCGCGCCGCCCTGAACCGGCGCACCGAGACCGTGCACGCGCTGCTGGCCGATATCGATGGCAGCGGCGGCGCGGTGGACGCCGAGCAGACCTCGATCCGGCTGGGTTACCGCCTGGCCGGACAGCATCTCGCCTTCGTGCTCTGGACCGACGAACCCGGCGGCGAGCTGCCCGGCGAGGGCGAGGCGATCGGGCTGCTGGAGCGGGCCGCCGCCCGGGTGGCCGACGCGCTCGGCGCCACGGGGGTGCTCACGGTGCCCTCCGGCGCCAGCGGCATGTGGGCCTGGGCGGGCCTGGACGACGCGGGCCGAGCCGCGAAATTCGGTATGCCCGGGGAACTCTCACACCTGATCGAGCTGGTCGAGCCGCCCGTCCGGGTCGCCTTCGGGGTGCCCGCCACGCATGTCGCGGGCTTTCGGGCCAGTCACCGGGAAGCGGTCGCGGCGCGCAATGTCGCCGAGCGCGCGGGGCCGGGCGCACCGCGGGCGCATGCCTATCGGGACGTGGAGATCGCCTACCTGGCCGGCGTGGACGACGCGGCCATGCGGGCCATGATCGCCCGGGAACTGCGCGCGCTGGCCGCCCGCGACGGTAACGCCGCGCGGCTGCGCGAAACACTGCACGCCTATCTGCGGTCCCACCGCAGCCCGGAGGCTACGGCGAAACTGCTTGGTGTGCACAAGAATACGGTCCGCTACCGAATCCAGCGGATCGAGGAGCTGCTGGGGCAACCGATCGAGCAGCGCAGTCTCGCGCTGGCGACCGCGCTGGCCTGTGTGGCCGCCTACGGCGCCGACGCGCTGCCCTGAACTCAGGCCGAGGCGTCCCCGGCGACCCGGCGTAACGGCGGTTCGGTGGTCGGCGCCACCCGGGTATCGGGTAGGTCGGCCAGCAATTGCGTGGTCGCCGCGGCGATGGCGGCGACGGCCTTGTCGACGGCCGCCTTGGTGGTGGTGCTCAAGCCGGACACGCCACCGACCTTGCGCACGTACTGCAGTGCGGCGGCATAGATTTCCTGCTCGGTAGCGGCAGGTTCCAGGCCACGCAGGAGGGTGATGTTGCTCATGCGTGCAGATTAGTCCGCTACACCCGAATACGGCAGGGTGAGAATTAAAGGAGGGGTAAATCCTCGGGCCGGTGCGGGCCCCCGGCAGGGACTGCCCGGCAAACACGCGGAACCCATTCGCCGTAACACGAGCTACGCCGGGATTCTTCAGGAAGAATCGACGGTATGCCTGCCCGCGGGATACCTACCTTGACAACCTTCCCCTACGAGGAGCTCGACAAGCGGGAAGAAGACCACTGGTCCGGGGCCGCAGTGTCGGACGACGAACTGCGCGCCCTCGCGCTCGGCGGCTTCTACTCGGCGCGGTGGGACGCCTTCCACGACGCGCTGCTGCTCGGCCCGGAGCGTGAGCATCCGCTCGGCGACCGCCGCGAACTGGCCATCGACACCCTGACCGGAGCCTGGGGCATCACCGACGGCACCGAGGCGCAGGCCTCGATGGAACAGTTGCTCGACGGCATGCACGGCCCGCTCTACGCGCTGGTGCATCCGCTGGTGATGGCCTCGATCAACGCCAGTGAACGGGACCGCTTCGGCGAGCGCGCCGACCGGCACCGTGCGTTCCTGCGCCAGGTCGGCTCGTTCCGGGGAATGGACAATCCCGAGGCGCTGGTGCGCGATTACGACATCTGGTCCCAGGCCATCAAGATCGGCTTCACCGACCACCTGTCCAAGCCGCTGCCCACCGACATCCACGCCTGGGATCTGGCCCGCGTGGTCGCGGTGGCCCGCATGGCCTTCACCGCCGGATATCTGGAAGCCGACGTGGCCTGGGCCTACCTGATGCGCGCCCTGCCGATCGCCCAGCGCAAATACAAGAACTGGCGCCAATTCGGCGACGCCTACCTCACCGGCTGGACCTACTGGCAGGCCTGCGAGGATCTGGCCGAACTCAAGAACGGCGGCGTCGACCGCCGGATGGAGCTGCTGCGCCTGTGGACCAGGCCGACCAGCCCGTGGCGGCGCATCCAGCTCAACGACCCGGCCTGACCGGAGCCGCACAGCGAAAGCGCCGCGCGGTGTGGACCGCGCGGCGCTCTCGTCGTGGGATCGGTTAGAGCCCGTCCGGCAGGGAGCGCAGGATGCCGCGGCCGTAGCGCTGGAACTGGGTGTCGTCCACCATGCCCAGCGAATGCCGCTCGACCAGCAGTTCCCATTCCGAATACAGCTGCGACACACTGGGATCCGCCGGACCCATGGCGCCGTCGGTGGCGGCGCGGCGGACGGCGAAGTTCAGGGCCAGGCTGACTCGCTCGGTGTCGGCGCGATCGGTGCCGGTGAAACGCAGCGTCATCTTGCCGTCGTTCACCTCCAGGCCGGGCTCGTGCCGGGTGGTGCCGATCTCGCCGGGGGAGGCCTTGGCGCCGTCGGTGCTGTGCGCCCACAGCACGGCCGCGATCGGCAGCTCGTGCGCGTAGCGCGCGCCGCCGCCGATGGCGATGAACAGCAGCCGCTCGGTGGTGGCGGCCAGCAGGCCCGGCCCGGAACCGGCCGGCGGGTGGGCCACGGCCACCGCTGTTTCCAGCACGTATTCCTCGGGCGTGACGAAGCGGTGCAGCGCGGCCACGGCCGACTTCGCCTCCCGCTTGGTCGCCATCCGGTGCACCGCCCGGTCCACGTCGGCCCGGACGGGGCCGTTCTTGTCCCAGGTCGGGTCCGGCGGGTGCAGATCGGGGGCGGCGACATCGATGCGCTGGGTCGCCAGGATCTGGGCGTTGATCTTGTCCACGATCTCGCTGGCCTGCGGCACGTCGTGCTCGGCGATCAGGACGGGTAAGGGTGTGCGGTCCGCGGGCACGCCGGTCAGCACCGGGGTGGGGTACCGCAGGTAGATCTCGATGACGACCGCGTCGTCCGCGCGGCGATTCAGCCGGACCTTGAGCAGGTCGGTGACCGGAACGTCGAGGACGCGCTCGCCATCGGTACCGGGCCGCAGGACGATCAATCGTCCGCGACCGTGGCGCACAATCGCTGTGGGTGTCCGTAGCTCGACTATGTCCATACCCCCTGCGTTCGTTTCGGCATGATCGGGGCCCTCCACGGTTACACCTGCTGCCTTCTCCGGGCCGGCCTCTCAGGTTCGTGCTCTTGATGTGTCGTCGCCCACGATAGGCCGAACATGCCATGATTGTGAGCACTTGAGTTAACCCGGACCGGTGAGATCGGGAACCGACGAGGTCCTCCGGCCGTTTACCTCACGAACTGCACCAACTGCCGAACTGCGCGATGTATCGAGTAGAACCGTACGCGGTAACGTGGCATGTCCGCATCCGAACCTCATCCGAGGGCCGGGCGAGGACGGGATTACGCCGCTGGGCATGCCGGAACACCGGCGGGCCCGACGTTTTCGCTAGGCAGAACCGGAGACACCGGAAAGGACTGGCCGCCCGGCCGACGCTCTATGAACCGCAAGACAGTGTTTCGCACCCTGGCCATAATCGCGGGCATCCTGCTCGTGGTCTATGCGTTCAGCTATTTCGGCAACGACACGCGCGGGTGGAAGAACGTCGACACCTCCGTGGCGCTGGCCCAGCTGAACGACAAGGGCAACGTCAAGAACGTTCAGATCGATGACCGCGAGCAGCAGCTGCGGATCGAGCTGAACAACGGCAACGACGCCACCAAAGGCTCGAACAAGATCATCGCGAAGTATCCGAGCGGCAGCGAGACCTCCAATCAGATCTTCGACGCGGTCAAGAACACGGGCGCGGAGTACAACACCGTGGTCAAGCAGGAGAGCTGGCTCACCCAGATCCTGCTGTTCGTGCTGCCGATGATCATCTTGCTCGGCCTGTTCGTCTTCGTCATGGGGCGCATGCAGGGCGGCGGCCGCGGCGGCATGATGGGCTTCGGCAAGTCCAAGGCCAAGCAGCTGTCCAAAGACATGCCCAAGACGACCTTCGCGGACGTCGCCGGCGCCGACGAGGCCGTCGAAGAGCTCTACGAAATCAAGGACTTCCTGCAGAATCCGGTGCGCTACCAGGCGCTGGGCGCGAAGATCCCGAAGGGCGTGCTGCTCTACGGTCCCCCCGGCACCGGTAAGACACTGCTGGCGCGCGCCGTGGCCGGCGAGGCCGGCGTCCCGTTCTTCACCATCTCCGGTTCCGACTTCGTCGAGATGTTCGTCGGCGTCGGCGCCTCCCGCGTGCGCGACCTGTTCGATCAGGCCAAGCAGAACAGCCCCTGCATCATCTTCGTCGACGAGATCGACGCGGTCGGCCGCCAGCGCGGCGCCGGCCTCGGCGGCGGTCACGACGAGCGCGAGCAGACGCTGAACCAGCTGCTGGTCGAGATGGACGGCTTCGGCGACCGCACCGGCATCATCCTGATCGCGGCGACCAACCGCCCCGACATCCTGGATCCGGCGCTGCTGCGCCCGGGCCGCTTCGACCGCCAGATCCCGGTCAGCAACCCCGACCTGGCCGGCCGCCGCGCCATCCTGCGGGTGCACTCCTCGGGCAAGCCGATCTCGCCCGACGCCGATCTCGAGGGTCTGGCCAAGCGCACCGTCGGCATGTCCGGCGCCGATCTGGCCAACGTCATCAACGAGGCCGCCCTGCTCACCGCCCGCGAGAACGGCTCGGTGATCACCGGCGCCAACCTCGAGGAGTCGGTCGACCGCGTCATCGGCGGCCCGCGCCGCAAGAGCCGCATCATCAGCGAGCACGAGAAGAAGATCACCGCCTACCACGAGGGCGGCCACACCCTGGCGGCCTGGGCGATGCCCGATATCGAGCCCGTCTACAAGGTCACCATCCTGGCCCGCGGCCGCACCGGCGGCCACGCCATGACGGTGCCCGAGGACGACAAGGGCCTGATGACCCGCTCGGAGATGATCGCCCGCCTGGTCATGGCGATGGGCGGCCGCGCGGCCGAGGAGCTGGTGTTCCACGAGCCGACCACCGGCGCTTCGTCCGACATCGATCAGGCCACCAAGATCGCCCGCGCGATGGTCACCGAGTACGGCATGAGCGCGCGCCTGGGCGCGGTCCGCTACGGCCAGGAGGCCGGCGACCCGTTCCTCGGCCGGTCCATGGGCCAGTCCTCGGATTACTCGCACGAGGTCGCCGGCGCCATCGACGAGGAGGTGCGCAACCTGATCGAGGCCGCGCACACCGAGGCGTGGGCCATCCTCAACGAGTACCGCGACGTGCTGGACGTGCTGGCCACCGCGCTGCTGGAAAAGGAGACGCTGCACCGGCGCGAGCTGGAGGATTTGCTCGCCTCGGTCGAAAAGCGTCCGCGCATCACCGCTTTCAACGATTTCGGCGACCGCATGCCGTCGGACAAGCCGCCGGTGAAGACGCCCAAGGAGCTGGCCACCGAGCGCGGCGAGCCGTGGCCGCCCGCCGAGTCGCTGCCCGCCCCGGCGGTCCCGCAGCGCGAGCCCGCCCCGGCCAACGGCTACCCGCCGGAGGGGTACACGGGTCAGCCGCAGTACAACTACCCGCCGGCCGCCGATCCGGGGTACCGCCCGCAGCCCACCCAGGGCTTCCCGCGGCCCGCCAGCGGCACGCACGGTTCCCGTCCGGATTACGGTGCCCCGGCCGGCTGGTCCGCCCCGGGCTGGCCGCCGCGCGAGGAGCCGCAGCAGTCGCAGCAGTCCGGGCAGCCCTTCCAGCCCTGGCGGAACCCGCAGCAGCCTGGTCAGGGCACGGATCGCGGCTACGACCGGGGCGGCTACGACGAGCCGTCCGGCGGCGAGAACGAGAACCGCGATTGGGATGGCCCGAACAGCCGGCACTGAGCGGATTAAAGCGGTGCCCGGCCCCGTTGTGATCAGCGGGATCGGGCGCCATTTACGCTCGTACGGTGGGGTGCCGAGAGATTGCCGGCGCCCGGAGCTTGGAGGTGTCTCGATTGTCGGCAAACCAGAACGGTGACGGCCGCTCGCTACGCGTCGCGAACGGTGCTGCCGATCAGGTGCCCGGGAGCGGGGCCAACGGCGTGAGCGCGCCGCGCGACCTGGTCGCCCTGGAAACCGGGAGCACCTTCGATCAACCCCGCGCCGAGGCCGCGATCCGCGAGTTGCTGCTCGCGGTCGGCGAGAATCCGGACCGGCCCGGCCTGCTCGACACCCCGGCCCGGGTGGCGCGTGCCTACCGGGAGATGTTCGCCGGGCTCTACACCGAGCCGGACGCGGTGCTCAACACCACCTTCGACGAGGGCCACCAGGAACTGGTGCTGGTCCGCGACATCCCGATGTACTCCACCTGCGAGCACCACCTGGTCTCCTTCCACGGTGTCGCGCACGTCGGCTACATCCCCGGCCCGCACGGCCGGGTGACGGGCCTGTCCAAGCTGGCCCGCCTGGTCGACCTGTACTCCAAGCGCCCGCAGGTGCAGGAGCGTCTGACCAGCCAGGTCGCCGACGCCGTCATGCGCAAGCTGGATCCGCGCGGCGCCATCGTGGTGGTGGAGGCCGAGCACCTGTGCATGGCCATGCGCGGCATCCGCAAGCCCGGCGCGAGCACCACCACCTCGGCGGTGCGCGGCTCGCTGCAGTCCAACGCCGCCTCGCGTGCCGAGGCGCTGGACCTGATTCTCCGGAAGTGAGCGCCCTCCTCATGACCGAAAGCGGTACGCGGGGAGCCGGATTGGTGGTTCCGCGCGGTGGCCGCTCCTGCGTGGTGATGGGCGTCGTGAACGTCACCAGCGATTCGTTCTCCGACGGCGGCCGCTACCTGGACCCGGGTGTCGCCGTGGCGCACGGCATGTCGCTGTACGAGCTGGGCGCCGACATCATCGACGTCGGCGGCGAATCCACTCGGCCCGGCGCGGCGCGGGTGGACCCCGAGACCGAGGCCGCGCGCGTGGTGCCCGTGATCCGCGGCCTCGCGGCCGCGGGCGTGCCGACCAGCGTGGACACCATGCGCGCGAGTGTTGCCGAGGCCGCCGTGACCGCGGGCGTGACGATGGTCAACGACGTCTCCGGTGGCCGCGCCGACGCCGACATGGTGCGCGTGGTCGCCGCGGCCGGCGTGCCGTGGATCCTGATGCACTGGCGGGCCGAGGCGAACTACGAGCACACCGGCCCGGCCGAGCACTACGACGACGTGGTCGCCGAGGTGTCGCGGGAACTGCGCCAGCAGGTCGAGCTGGCGGTCGCCGGCGGCGTCGCCTACGAGAACCTGGTCCTCGATCCCGGCATCGGCTTCGCCAAGAACGCCGAGCACAACTGGGAGCTGCTGGGCGCGCTGGCGGCCGGCGCGGAGCTGACCGGCATGGGCCTGCCGATCCTGATCGGGGCCTCCCGCAAACGTTTCCTGGGCGCACTGCTGGCCGACGCCGACGGCCCGCGCCCGCCGCACGGCCGCGAGATCGCGACCGCCACCCTCTCCGCGCTGGCCGCCGAGCACGGCGCATGGGGTGTCCGTGTGCACGATGTGCGCGCTTCGCTGGACGCCATCGCGGTCACCGACGCCTGCACCCGGGCCGCCGCCCGGATCCGGGACAAGCACCGGCGGGAGCGGGAATCCGCGCTCGGCGGCCTGCGCGCGCCCCCCGGACGGGGTGGCGCGGCATGACGGCGCGGAGCGCGGTGAATCGGGCACGGCGACGGCCCCGGAGGGATAGCAGGCTATGAGCACCGACCGCATCGAACTGCGTGGACTGCGCGTTTTCGCGCACCACGGGGTCTTCGATTTCGAGCGCCGGGACGGCCAGGAGTTCGTCGTCGACCTCACGCTGTGGACGGATTTCGCGGCCGCCGCGAAATCCGACGACATCGCCGACACCGTGCACTACGGCGAACTGGCCGAGCGCGCGGTGCGGATCGTGCAGGGCACGCCGCGCAACCTGATCGAGACGGTGGTCACCGAACTCGCCGACGACGTGATGACCGATCCGCGCGTGACCCGGTGCGAAGTGGTGCTGCACAAACCGTCCGCGCCGATCCCGCACGCGTTCGCCGATGTCCGCGTGGTCACCACCAGGAGCCGGGCGGCCGAGCACAGCCGGGTGAGCGCGCCCGGGGCGACGCCCGGCGCTGCGGAGCCGGACGCCGCCGAGGTGGCCTCGTGACGCGGGCGGTGCTGTCGATCGGCTCGAATCTCGGCGACCGGATGACGCATCTGCGCAGCGTCGTGGCCGGGTTGGGGGAGCGGGTGCGCGCGGTGTCCCCGGTGTACACGACCGCGCCCTGGGGCGGCGTGGAGCAGGACGACTATCTCAATGCCGTTGTCCTGGTAGACGATCCGGCTTTCGCCTGTCTCGACTGGCTGCGCGCGGGCCAGCGCCTCGAGCAGGCCGCGGATCGGGTGCGCGAGGTGCGCTGGGGTGCTCGCACTCTCGATGTCGACGTGGTGTGGTGTGCCGAGGGCGAGCAGCCGGTGCGCAGCGCCGACCCGGAGTTGACGCTGCCGCATCCGCAGGCGCGTCATCGGGCGTTCGTGCTGGTGCCGTGGCTGGACGTGGACCCGGCCGCCGAACTCGAGGTCGACGGCGTCGCGCGTCCGGTGCGCGAACTGCTGCTCGGCCTGGACCCGGCCGAGCGCGCGGGCGTCCGCCGGACCGACTTCCCATTGACCACGACCGGCGGGGACGAGCCGTGCAACACCAACTGAAGCCGACCAGAATTCTGGATCTACTCGCCAACTTCCTGGTCGCGGCCGTGGTCGCCTGGGCAGCCACCCGGATGGCCTACGCCAACTTCCCGTCGATCTCGGTGTTCGCCGGAGCCTCGTTGCTGCCGGTGGCGGCGATCGAGGCGGTGCTGGCGTTCCTGATCCGCGCGAAGGTCAGCAACGACGAGATCGGCGCCGGGCGCGACCGCCTGCACCCGATCACCGCCGCCCGTGCTGTGGCATTGGCGAAGGCCTCGGTGCACGTCGGCTCGATCGCGGCGGGCGTCTGGCTCGGCTTCCTGTGCTGGGTCTTTCCGCAGCGCGGCACCCTGCGCGCGGCCGCCGCGGATTCGCCGGGCGCCATCGTGGGCCTGCTCGCGGGTGTGGCGCTGGTCGCCGCCGCGCTGTGGCTCGAGTATTGCTGTCGCGCGCCCGACGACCCCTCGGACGACGCCGCAACCACATAGCAAGCTGGGCGGTCGGAATAGTTCCGATTGTCCCTGTGCCTGCCGCGTCATCCGAGCTACCCTGGCGGGCATGGTTTCACCCTCCCGTACCAGCACTTCCCGGCAACGACGGGACCAAGCGGGAAAAGTTTTCATCGGTTCGCTGATTCTGCTCGGTCTGGTTGCCAGCGTTTTCCTGGTCTTCAGCAACAGCTTGCAATTTGTCAGAATCGGCTTGGTCGCGGCGCTCTGGGCGGCCGTGATCGGCGCTTTGGCCGCCACCCGCTACCGCAAGGAAGCCGCCGTGGACAAGGCCAAGGTGGGTGACCTGCAGAAGGTCTACGAATTACAGCTGGAACGCGAGGTGACGGCGCGCCGGGAGTACGAGCTCGGCGTCGAGGCCAGGGTCCGGGAGGAGATCGGCGCCGACGCGGCCGAAATGGCCGCTCTCCGAGCCGAACTCAGCGTGCTGCGGCACAGTCTGCAGCGCCTGTTCGACGGGGAGCTACCCGTGGAGCGGCCCGCGCTGCGCGCCGACGCCACCAGAATCCAGGAATTGCCCGGTGGCCCCGCGAATCCGGCGAACAATAGCTCCGCGAATGCCGACCCGTGGATGATGGGCCTGCCGGGTCCGGCCGGGGAGCAGATGCGCAGCAGTGTGACCCCGGTCTTCTCCCCGGATCACCCGGAGGCGCCGCAGTTCGCGAGCCCGTTCGACGAGCCGGTGACCGCCGAAACCCAGGCCGTCCCGCGCGAGTACGACGACATCGAAGACGCCGAGATCACCGACGAACGGCGCTATCCCGATCTCGGCCCCTCCAGCGCGACCTGGGCGGACGCCTTCACCGAGTCCAAGCCCGCCGCCGAGCCGAAGCCGGCGCCCCGGCGCCTGGCGCCGCCGGAGCCGCAGCCGGCCGCCGCGCCGCGACCCCGGCCCACCACCACGGCCGCGCCCAGCCCGCGGGTCGGCACGCCGACTTCGCGCCGCCGCCGCCGCGTGGACGCCGACGCCGAGTCCGGCCCGGGCGCACGCAAGCTCTCGGTCGCCGAGATCATGGCCAACCTGCAGTCCGAGGAGAACGGCCGCGCCTAGCGCGCCGTGAGTTCTGCCACAGCGGAGCCGGGTGGCCGTTTTCCCCAGAACCCGGGTTACGCGCCCGGGACGGGCTGAAACAGCCGTTTCGAGGACGCCGGTCGCCGACGCCGGGGCAGCGCGCGCTCGGGTCCGGGCTGGAGACGCCGCGAGGCGGGGGAGCTATTCTCGTGACGTAACGTCTGGTACCCGCTCGCGGGACTGGAACGATTTCTCGAGAGGACAACGTTGACCTCTAGAAGCATGACTTCTGACGGTGGCGCCGCCGAACACCTCGACCCCGCGCCCGCACGTTTGACGGTGGGAATCGTCTCGGCGGGACGCGTCGGTTCGGCGCTCGGCGTCGCCCTGGAACGCGCCGGGCACGTGGTGTTCGGCGTCTGCGCCATCTCCGACGCGTCCGTGCACCGGGCGCGTACCCGCCTGCCCGACAGCGAGATCCTGCCCGCCGAGGACGTGGCCGCCCGCAGCGAACTGCTGCTGCTCGCGGTGCCCGACGTGGAGCTGCCGGGCCTGGTGCGCGGCATGGCCGCGGCCGGGGTGGTCCGGCCCGGCACGATCGTCGCGCACACCTCCGGCGCCAACGGCGTCGGCGTGCTCGCCCCGCTGACCGCGAACGGCGCGCTGCCGCTGGCCATCCACCCCGCGATGACCTTCACCGGCCACGACGAGGACGTGTCCCGGCTCGGCAACGCCTGCTTCGGCATCACCGCCGCCGACGAGATCGGCTACGCCATCGCCCAGTCGCTGGTGATCGAGATGGGCGGCGAACCGGTCCGGGTCGCCGAGGAGAACCGCACCCTCTATCACGCCGCGCTCGCGCACGGCAGCAATCACCTGGTCACCGTGATCGTGGACGCGGTCGCGGCGCTGCGCCAGGCGCTGGCCGGGCCCGGCCTGCTGGGGCAGCAGCTCGTCGACGAGCAGCCCAACGGCCTGGCCGAGCGGCTGCTCGCACCGCTGGCCTCGGCCGCGCTGGACAACGCGCTGCGCCGCGGTCAGGCCGCGCTCACCGGTCCGGTCGCCCGCGGCGACGCCGACGCGGTCGCCGCGCATCTGCGGGCGCTGGAGTCGGTCGACCAGCGGCTGGCGGCGGGTTATCGCGCGCTGTCGCTGCGCACCGCCGAACGCGCGCAGACCAATCCCGCCCTGATCGAATTGCTGGAAGGACGCCCCTGATGGACCCGAAGCTGCGTGACGCCTACCGTCCCGGCGAGCTGACCGTGCACCACGATCCCGCCGTGGTGTCCGCGATCAGCAAGGCCCTGCGCGGCGTCGGCCGGACCGTGGGCCTGGTGCCCACCATGGGTGCACTGCACGAGGGGCACCTCTCGATCGTGCGCGAGGCCAAGCGCCGCAACCGCGTGGTGATCGTGTCGGTCTTCGTCAATCCGCTGCAGTTCGGCGCGAACGAGGATCTGGACAAGTACCCGCGCACCCTGGACGCCGATGTCGAACTCCTGCGCGCCGAGGGCGTGGACGTGGTGTTCGCGCCGAGCGCGCTGGACATGTACCCCGACGGCCCGCGCACCACGGTGCAGCCGGGCCCGATCGGCGCCGAACTGGAGGGCGCGAGCCGGCCCACGCATTTCGCGGGCATGCTGACCGTGGTCGCCAAGCTGCTGCAGATCGTCCGCCCGACCGAGGCCTTCTTCGGCGAGAAGGACTACCAGCAGCTCACCCTGATCCGGCAGATGGTCCGCGACCTGAACTTCGACGCCACGATCGTGCCGGTGCCGACCGTGCGCGAGTTCGACGGGCTGGCGATGTCCTCGCGCAACCGTTATCTCGATGCGGCGCAACGGGAATCGGCGCTGGCGCTGTCGGCCGCGCTGCTCGCGGGCAAGCTGGCCGGCGGCCTCGGCGCCGACGGGGTGCTGACGGCCGCGCGCCAGGTGCTCGATGCCGCCGCCGGCGTCGAACTCGACTACCTGGAGCTGCGCTCCACCACCCTCGGCCCGGCCCCGGTCACCGGCAACGCCCGCCTGCTGGTCGCGGCCGAGGTCGGCAACACCCGGCTGATCGACAACGTCCCGATCGTGCTCTCACCCACCGGCGCCGCGCTCTCGAACGCCGCCGGTCACCCGAACTCGAATTCCCAGCCTGCCCAGGCGTCCTGAAAGGCCATTCCCATGCTGCGCACCATGATGAAGTCCAAGATCCACCGGGCCACCGTCACCCACGCCGACCTGCACTACGTCGGCTCGGTCACCGTCGATCAGGATCTGCTCGACGCCGCCGACCTGCTCGAGGGCGAGCAGGTCGCCATCGTCGACATCACCAACGGCGCCCGGCTCGAGACCTACGTGATCGCCGGCGAGCGCGGTTCCGGCGTCATCGGGATCAACGGCGCCGCAGCACATCTCGTGCACCCCGGCGACCTGGTCATCCTGATCGCCTACGCGCAGATGAACGAGCAGGAGGTGCGCGAGTACAGCCCCCGGGTCGTGTTCGTCGACGATCGCAACCGCCAGGTCGAGCTCGGTTCGGATCCCGCGCACGCTCCGGAGGGCTCGGATCTCGTCTCGCCCCGCGCGCTGAGTTTCAACTGACCGACTACTGCCGAGACAGGTGAGCAATGCTGCTGACCATCGATGTCCGCAACACCCATGTCGAACTGGGACTGTTCACGGGCTCGGGTAATCACGCCAAGCTGGTGCGGCACTGGCGGCTGCACACCAATCCGCTGCTGACGGCCGACGAGTTCGCGATGCAGGTGCGCGGCCTGGTCGGCGATCAGGTGGAGCAGGTGCTGGGCGTGGCCGCGCTGTCCACGGTGCCGCCGGTGCTGCGCGAGATCCGGCTGATGCTGGAGCGGTACTGGCACCACGTGCCCAACATCGTGGTGGAGCCCGGCGTGCGGACCGGAATTCCGCTGCTGGTCGACAATCCGAAGGAAATCGGCGCCGATCGCATCGTGAATACTCTTGCGGCACATCATCAATTCGGTTCGGCCGCGATTGTCGTCGATTTCGGCACCGCGACGACGGTGGACCTGGTTTCGGCCAAGGGGGAATTCCTGGGCGGGGTGATCGCGCCCGGCGTGGAAATCTCCAGCGAGGCGTTGATCGAGCGCGCCGCGCTGCGCCGGGTGGAATTGGCCCGGCCGCGGTCGGTGGTCGGCAAGAACACCGTCGAGGCCATCCAGTCGGGCGCGATCTACGGATTCGCCGGCTTGGTGGACGGTCTGATCGACCGGATCCGCGACGAATTCGACGCGTTCGCCGGCGACGACGCCGCGGTGGTCGCCACCGGCATCAGCGCGCCGCTGATCGTGCCGGAATCGGAGACCATCGAGCATCACGAGCCGCACCTGACCAGTACCGGTCTGCGCCTGGTCTACGAGCGCAATCAGCAGCGGCGCAAGATTTGATGGCGTGGATCACTCTCCGGGCCGCTGTCGCGGCCCGGGCCGCACTGATATAGTCGCTGCCATGTCTTCCCGCGTGCGCACCCAGGAGTGTTGTCGAGGCTGATCCAGCCTCGATCGATCGAGGCTGACTTCCAGTCCCTCGGCCGATCAAACTCCTGGAGATTCGCTCATGCGTTCTTCTGTTCTTTCCACATCTGCCTCCGGTAGAACGTCTCCGGCGCCCGCGCTGGCCACCCGCCTGCGCCCGGCCGACCTGCTGCGTCTGACCGACGAGGGCGCCAACGAGGTGCTCGCGGGCAGATACGACCATCTGCTACCCGCCGATGGCGTCTGGCCGGCCGAGGAGCGCTGGGCCGCCCGCCTGGTCTCCGACGACGAGGTCGATATCTGGCTGATCAGCTGGACTCCCGGTAAGTCCACCGAATTGCACGACCACGCCGGTTCGCTCGGCGCGCTCACCGTTTTGAGCGGCGCGCTCACCGAATTCCGCTGGGACGGATCGCAATTGCGCCGGCGCACCCTGGCCGCGGGCGATCAGGCCGCTTTCCCGATCGGCTGGGTGCACGACGTCGAACACGCACCCCAACCCGCCGGACTGGGCGATCCCACGCTCTCCGTGCACGCCTATTCCCCGCCGCTGACCGCCATGTCCTATTACGAGGTGACCGGCCAGGGCACTCTGCGGCGCACCCACACCGTCCTCACCGACCAGCCCGAAGGTGATATCCGATGAGTCATTTGACCATTGATCAGATGCTCGACAACGCCCGTGCCAAGCTGCGGCGGCGCTATGCGTTCGAAATGCCGCGCGCCCTGGCCGACGGCGCGATTCTGGTGGACATCCGGCCGCAGGCCCAGCGCGATCGGGAGGGCACGCTGCCCGGCGCCCTGGTGATCGAACGCAATGTCCTGGAATGGCGGCTCGACCCCACCAGTTCCGCCCGCCTGGCGCTGGCGGCCGACCACGACGTGGAATGGATCATCGTGTGCTCGGAGGGCTATACCTCCAGCCTCGCCGCGGCGGCCCTGCAAGAACTCGGGTTGCACCGCGCCACCGATCTCATCGGGGGCTATCAAGCGCTCAAAGCGGCCGGCCTGCTCGGCATCGCCGTGCGCGCCCCGCACTTCGCCCGTGAGGTCCAGTCCCTGGCCTCGTTGTAATCCGGCGGCAGCGCAACGGTTTTCGTCGACAGCACGTAAATTGCGGCCACCCGGACCGGCCGGAACCGGACCGGCAAACGCGCGTTTCGCACAACTGCCCGGGCACCCGTAAAACGTTTTTACGGCTCCCGCTAGTGTTATCGGACGTGAGCGCCGAGAACCCGCCTTCGTCCGGTCGCTCCGCAGGTAAGGGACCTGCGGAGCAATCCAGTCGTCCCGTCGCGGACGTCGATGTTCCGGAGCAGATGCGGATTCGGCGGGAGAAGCGCGAGCGGCTCCTGGCCGCGGGCACCGAGGCTTATCCGGTGGTGGTCGCGCGCACGCACACCCTCGCCGAAATCCGGGCCGCGTACCCGGAACTGGAGCCGGGCGCGGAAACCGGAGAGCAGGTCGGCGTCGTCGGCCGCGTCATTTTCGTGCGCAATACCGGCAAGCTGTGTTTCGCGACGCTGCAAGAGGGCGACGGCACCAAGCTGCAGGCGATGATCAGCCTGAACGGTGTCGGCGAAGCGGCGCTGGCGGCCTGGAAAGCCGACGTGGATCTCGGTGACTTCGTGTTCGTGCACGGCGAGGTCATCTCCTCGCGGACCGGTGAATTGAGCGTCATGGCCGATTCCTGGTCGATGTCGGCCAAGTCGCTGCGGCCGCTGC
Organism: Nocardia sp. NPDC050435; assembly: GCF_040655395.1. Classification (NCBI taxonomy): domain Bacteria; kingdom Bacillati; phylum Actinomycetota; class Actinomycetes; order Mycobacteriales; family Nocardiaceae; genus Nocardia; species Nocardia sp. NPDC050435. The sequence goes on along the minus strand of NZ_JBFAJW010000009.1, from coordinate 396,150 downwards.
CGGTCGCGCACAAGGAGTTGAGCGAGGAGACCAGGGTCCGGCAGCGCTATGTCGACCTGATCGTGCGTCCGGAGGCCCGGGAAATGGCCCGGACCAGGGTGGCGGTGGTGCGGGCGCTGCGTGCCGCGCTGGAGCGCCGCGGTTTCCTCGAGGTCGAGACGCCGATGCTGCAGACCCTGCACGGCGGCGCGGCGGCGCGGCCGTTCGTCACCCATTCCAATGCTCTGGATATGGATCTGTTCCTCCGTATCGCGCCGGAGCTGTTCCTCAAGCGCTGTGTGGTCGGCGGCCTGGAGAAGGTCTTCGAGATCAACCGGAACTTCCGTAACGAGGGCGCGGACTCCACGCATTCGCCGGAGTTCGCCATGCTGGAAACCTACGAGGCGTACGGCACCTACGACACCTCCGCGCGGATGATCCGGGAATTGGTCCAGGAAGTCGCGCAGGAGGCGTTCGGGACCCAGGTCCTGACGCTGGCCGACGGCACCGAATACGATCTCAGCGGCGAGTGGGCAACCGTCGAGATGTACCCGTCGCTGTCCGACTCGATCGGCGTTTCGGTCACTCCGGAAACAACTGTCGAGGAATTGCTGAAGCTGGCCGATCAGGTCGGTTTGGAAATTCCGGAAGGCAAAGGCTACGGTCACGGCAAACTTGTCGAGGAACTGTGGGAACACGTCTACGGTGACAAACTGTATGCGCCGACTTTCGTTCGCGACTTCCCCGTCGAGACGTCACCGCTGACGCGACAGCACCGCAGCAAACCTGGAGTTACCGAGAAATGGGATCTCTATGTCCGCGGCTTCGAGTTGGCAACCGGCTATTCGGAGTTGGTGGACCCGGTGATCCAGCGCGAGCGGTTCGTGGACCAGGCCAGGCTGGCCGCACAGGGCGATGACGAGGCCATGGCGCTCGACGAAGACTTCCTTGCCGCGATGGAGTACGGTATGCCTCCGACGACGGGAACCGGTATGGGAATCGATCGCTTGTTGATGGCACTGACGGGATTGGGAATCCGCGAAACGATACTGTTCCCAATTGTGCGTCCGGTCACCCGCTGAGCACTGCGTTTCAGATTTTGGATCCCGTCTTGGAATTTTCCGAATTCGAGGTATTCTTGCCTCGGGTAATCGGCCTAGTATGCAGGTCGCACGATTTCGAGAGGACGTTCATCTCATGGCAAAGAAGGTCACCGTTAGCCTGATCGACGATGTCGACGGTGAGTCCATCGCGGACGAGACCATCGAGTTCGCGATCGACGGAGTGTCGTACGAGATCGATCTGTCGACGGCGAATGCGTCCAAGCTCCGCGACGAGTTGGAGCAGTGGGTTTCGAGCGCTCGCCGGGTGAGTGGCCGCCGCCGGGTCAAGGCCGCCGCCGGAGCTGCCGCGAGCCCGAAGAGCCGGGTTTCCATCGATCGTGAACAAAGCGCCGCAATTCGCGAGTGGGCGCGCCGGAATGGCCACAAGGTGTCCGCGCGCGGCCGCATCTCGGCCGACATCACCGACGCGTACAACAAGGCCGCGAAGGGCTGAAGTTTTTTCTTCATCTGCCGCCTGGGCAAATCGTGCGACGCCCGGGCGGCAGTGTTGTATTCATAGGCCGAGGGCATGGCGATCACGGACCGTCCGGCCCGATCTTGCTCCCGGTACCCCGGAGGCGGCACCATGGGTACTGTGTGGTGGTCACTGATCGTATGGAGAGAAGAGGTACCTGCGCAGTGACTGGTTCTTTCGTAGGCTCATTGCTCCGATTCATGGACGACACGGGCCAGTGGCAGGAGTTCATCCTCGCGCCCGAACAGCAGCGCATCACGATCGGCCGTTCCGTGCATGCCGATCTGTCCATGCCCTGGGACGCCGAGGTGTCCCGGCTGCACGCCGCCGTCGAATATCTGGGCGCGCATTGGACCATCGTCGACGACGGCCTCTCTCGGAACGGCACCTTCGTCAACGGTGATCGCCTGGCGGGCCGCCGCACGCTGATGGCGGGGGACAAGATCCGCGTCGGCAGTTCGATGGTGGAATTCCGGCACTACGGCGCCGTCGCCGACGATCCGACCCGCACCGCCACCACCACCATGCCGACGCTGCGCTCGCTTACCGACACCCAGCGCTCGGTGCTGGTGGCGCTGTGCCGCCCGTACAAGAACGGCGCCGGCTTCGCGACGCCCGCCTCCAACCAGCAGATCGCCGAGGAACTCTTCCTCAGCGTCGACGCCATCAAGACCCACCTGCGGGTGCTGTTCTCGAAATTCGGGGTCGAGAATCTGCCGCAGAATCAAAAACGTGTTCGGTTGGCGGCACTGGCCCTGCAGAGCGGCCTCATCTCTGATAGAGATCTCTAGCCACGCTCCGCGCGTGGACGATGACGTAGGTAGCCGAGCGCCTCGACCATGGCTGGTCCGGTGCGGAAACGGTTGACTTGTGTCATCGCCGGACCGCATGAAAAGGCCAGGTCCGGGCACTAGGTAGGAGATTTCTATGAATGCGCTCCGGATCGCCGCACTGGTGGCGGCCGCGCTGACGTCGGGCCTGATCGGCGGCGTTTTCTACGCCTATGCCATCTCGGTGATGCCCGCGCTGAATCGGGCCGACGACCGCACCATCGTCGACGTCATGCAGAAGATCAACGTGGTGATCATCAATCCCTGGTTCATGATCGGTTTCATGGGCACGCTGGGCTTCAGTGTCCTGGCCGCCGCGCTGCACCTGGGCAAGGATCACCGCGCCACCCTGGTCTGGATCGCGGTGGCCGTGGTGCTCAACCTGGTCGCCTTCGCGGTCACCTCGGGCCTGAACGTCCCGCTCAACGACCAGCTGGCCGCCGCGGGCGACCCGGCCCAGATCCAGAACCTGGCCCAGGTCCGGGCGGATTTCGAATCCTCCTGGGTGCGTTGGAATATCGTCCGCGCGGTGCTGCACACGCTGGCGTTCCTGGTGCTGGCCGGGGCGCTGTACGTGGCCGGCGTCCAGAGTGGCCGGAACCAGGTGGCGGCCGCGCCCACCGCGGCGGTGCCCGGTCAGTTCTCGGCGCCGCAGGGCGGGCAGTACCCGCAGAACCCGCCGACCCGGCCGTTCAGCGCACAGCAGAACAGCGGGCAGTACGGCCCGGCCTGAACAACGGCCGGACAACTTTCCGGCCGGTTCCGGTCCGGATCGCCCGATCGCTCCCTACGCTGACCACGGCGTGGGGAGCTCGCGCGGGCGGTGGGCGTGTTCGCTGTCGGCAAAACCGCGACGGAAACGAAACTCGCAACGCTCACGTTATGAGTGAATGACCGTGCTGTCGCTGGTCACCAATAGGGTGGACTGGAGGCGGCGTGTACCCCTGCCAACTAGAGTGGGAGGCAGGGGCCGCAACCCCCGGGCTTCATGGCAGGCTGACGACCACAGGTTGAATGCACTGAAGCGTCGGACGCCAGTGAAGGCTTGAGCAGGAGAGTGAGGGAGCGATGTTCGAGAGGTTCACCGACCGCGCGAGGCGTGTCGTTGTCCTGGCCCAAGAAGAGGCCCGGATGCTCAACCACAACTACATCGGCACCGAGCACATCCTGCTTGGGTTGATCCACGAGGGCGAGGGCGTCGCGGCGAAGTCGCTGGAATCGCTCGGCATTTCGCTCGAGGGTGTACGTAGCCAGGTGGAAGAGATCATCGGCCAGGGCCAGCAGGCCCCGTCCGGGCACATTCCGTTCACCCCGCGCGCCAAGAAGGTGCTCGAGCTGTCGCTGCGCGAAGCGCTGCAGCTCGGCCACAACTACATCGGCACCGAGCACATCCTGCTCGGTCTCATCCGCGAGGGTGAGGGCGTGGCGGCACAGGTGCTGGTGAAGCTGGGCGCGGATCTGAATCGCGTGCGCCAGCAGGTCATTCAGCTGCTGTCCGGCTACCAGGGCAAGGAGCCGGTCGAGTCCGGCCCGCGTGGCGAGACGGGCACCCCGTCCACCTCGCTGGTGCTCGACCAGTTCGGGCGCAACCTGACCCAGGCCGCGCTGGAGGGCAAGCTCGACCCGGTCATCGGCCGCTCGAAGGAAATCGAGCGCGTCATGCAGGTGCTGAGCCGCCGCACCAAGAACAACCCCGTCCTGATCGGCGAGCCCGGTGTCGGTAAGACGGCGGTCGTCGAGGGCCTGGCGCAGGCCATCGTCAACGGTGAGGTGCCGGAGACGCTCAAGGACAAGCAGCTCTACACCCTCGACCTGGGTTCCCTGGTCGCGGGCAGCCGCTACCGCGGTGATTTCGAGGAGCGCCTGAAGAAGGTGCTCAAGGAGATCAACACCCGCGGCGACATCATCCTGTTCATCGACGAGCTGCACACCCTCGTGGGTGCGGGTGCGGCCGAGGGCGCCATCGACGCGGCCTCGATCCTCAAGCCCAAGCTGGCCCGCGGTGAGCTGCAGACCATCGGCGCGACCACCCTCGACGAGTACCGCAAGTACATCGAGAAGGACGCCGCCCTGGAGCGCCGCTTCCAGCCGGTGCAGGTCGGCGAGCCGACCGTCGAGCACACCATCAACATCCTCAAGGGCCTGCGCGACCGCTACGAGGCGCACCACCGGGTCTCCATCACCGATGGCGCCCTCGTCGCCGCCGCCACGCTGGCCGATCGCTACATCAACGACCGGTTCCTCCCGGACAAGGCGATCGACCTGATCGACGAGGCCGGTGCGCGCATGCGCATCCGCCGGATGACCGCTCCGCCGGACCTGCGCGAGTTCGACGACAAGATCGCCGACGCCCGCCGGGAGAAGGAAAGCGCGATCGACGCGCAGGACTTCGAGAAGGCCGCGCGGCTGCGCGACAAGGAGAAGCAGCTCGTCGCCAAGCGCGCCGAGCGGGAAAAGCAGTGGCGCTCCGGTGATCTGGACGTCGTGGCCGAGGTCGACGACGAGCAGATCGCCGAGGTGCTGGCCAACTGGACCGGAATCCCCGTCTTCAAGCTCACCGAGGAGGAGACCACCCGTCTGCTCCGCATGGAGGACGAGCTGCACAAGCGGATCATCGGCCAGGAGGATGCGGTCAAGGCCGTCTCCAAGGCCATCCGCCGCACTCGCGCCGGCCTGAAGGATCCGAAGCGTCCGTCCGGCTCGTTCATCTTCGCCGGCCCGTCCGGTGTCGGTAAGACCGAGCTGTCCAAGGCGCTGGCGAACTTCCTGTTCGGCGACGACGACGCGCTCATCCAGATCGACATGGGCGAGTTCCACGACCGCTTCACCGCATCGCGGCTCTTCGGTGCCCCTCCGGGCTACGTGGGCTACGAAGAGGGCGGCCAGCTCACCGAGAAGGTGCGCCGCAAGCCGTTCTCCGTGGTGCTGTTCGACGAGATCGAGAAGGCGCACCAGGAGATCTACAACACCCTGTTGCAGGTCCTCGAGGACGGCCGCCTCACCGACGGCCAGGGTCGCACGGTCGACTTCAAGAACACCGTGCTGATCTTCACCTCCAACCTGGGCACCTCGGATATCTCCAAGGCTGTCGGCCTGGGCTTCGCCCAGTCCAACGCCGAGGGCTCGAACTACGAGCGGATGAAGCTCAAGGTCAACGACGAGCTGAAGAAGCACTTCCGCCCCGAGTTCCTCAACCGCATCGACGACGTCATCGTCTTCCACCAGCTCACCAGCGAGCAGATCGTGCAGATGGTGGATCTGATGATCGGCCGCGTCGAGAAGCAGCTGAAGAACAAGGACATGGCGCTGGAGCTGTCCGCGCAGGGCAAGTCCCTGCTGGCCAAGCGTGGCTTCGATCCCGTGCTCGGTGCCCGGCCGCTGCGCCGCACCATCCAGCGCGAGATCGAGGATCAGCTCTCGGAGAAGATCCTCTTCGGCGAGATCGGCCCCGGTCAGACCGTCTTCGTCGATGTCGAAGGCTGGGATGGCGAGGGCTCGGGCGAGAACGCCAAGTTCACCTTCACCCCGCGGGCGAAGCTGACCAAGGCGACCATCGACGAGAAGGCCGCGGAGGTCGTCCTCACCGCCGCCGGCGAAGGCGAAGCCGCCGCCTCCGGCGAGTAGGAAATACTCGGTTCGAAAGGCCCGCCCCCGCTGTTCACAGCGGGGGCGGGCCTTTTCGTGCGCCGGGGTGTGTGGCTGGTCACATTGCTGTACCGGATTGGTGATCTTGCACTAAGAATATCCCTGTCGATATCAGTATCAACACTTCGATTCGACTGGGGGACAAGGGGTTCCATGGGGGATCGGGGTTCGGGAGGGAACCGATAATGCTTCGTAATACAGTGCTGCGCGCAGGCCGGAAGGTGCTCACGGGGGTGCTGCCGCTGGCCGTGGCGGTGACGTTCGCCGGCGCGGGCGTCGCGTCCGCGACCGATCACGCCGCGCAGCAGGCGCGCTGGGCCGAGAGCCTCACGGCCTCGGGCACCGCCGAGGGGCTCGACTACAAGACGACGGTCGCGCCGGATCTGAAGACCATCTCCACCGTGCTGGACAACGGCAAGTTCAGCCTGACCGCGGATTCGGCCGCGGTGAACCTGGAGTCCAGCACCGGCGCCAAGATCTCCGAATTGCCACTGACGCTGAAGACCGTGGCGGGCAACGCGATTCCGCTGACGCCGCAGGTCTCCGCGGACGGCAAGACCCTGGTGGTCACCCCGCAGGTGTCGCCGGAGGTCGGCGCCGAGCTGAAGAACATCGCCACCAACCCGGGTGCGCAGAACCCCGACCCGGTGCTCAACGGCGCCGCGGCCGGTGCGCTGGTCGGCCTGGGCATCGCCGCGGTGGTGTGCCTGCCCGCGCTGGGCGCGTTCGTGGTCGGCTACTTCGCCTGCCTGCCGCTGGCCGCGGTCGGCAATGTGCTCTTCGCCGCCGCGGTGGGCGCGATCGTGGGCATCGTCGCCCCGGATGTCATCCCGCAGGTGCTGCCCTGATGATCAGCTGACCGGTCCGCCGGTCGAAAGCCCGCCCGCACCGGATCCGGTGCGGGCGGGCCTTTTCGGTCGGATCACTCGAACCGCGCCGCGACCGGCGCGAAGGCTCGCGCCAGTTCGGCCGGGACGATCAGCTCGTCGATCCCGTACCGCTCCCGCCGCTCGGTGAGCACCTCGGCCGCGCTCGCCGGGTCCAGCATCCCGGCCGAGCCGTGCAGGCTCTCGGCGGTCAGCCCGAGGTGGGCGCCGAGCCAGTGCGGGATCTGGTCGCCGATCCCGACCAGCTGATGGGTGAAGCGGAGGTCGCGATCGGTGTTGTCGCGCACGACGCGCACCATCTCGGCCAGCTCGGCGACGGTGGCCTGCGGTGGCGCGGCCAGCAGGACGCGGTCGGCGACCGCCGCCGCGGCCGCCAGCATGCGCGCTCCGCTCGCGGCCACCACGATGTCCGGCGCGGGATCCACCTGCGCGCGGACCGCGGCCACGGCGTCGAGCAGCTGCCGGCGCCGCTCGGCGGCCGAACCCCAAGGCATACCGAGCTTTTCGGCCTCCGCCGCCGCGTCGGGCCGCCCGGCTCCGAGTCCGAGTTCGAACCGGCCGTCCGAAAGCAGTTGCAGCGCCGACACTTCCCGCACCAGCGCGTCCGGGTGCCGCAGCGGTACCGCCAGCACGTTCGGCCGCAGCCGCAGCGTGCTGGTCACCGCGGCGGCCGCCGCAAGCGCCGGGAACGGGGAGGGCGTGTACAGCGTGTCCGGCAGCAGCACCGTCCGGTAACCCTGCTGTTCGGCCGCCCGCACCGCGCGCACCCAGTCCGCTCCGGAGCGCGGCACGACGATGAGCCCGAATTTCATCGCTTCTTCTCCTCGAGCACGGCCAGCCGCTCCCGGTACTGCGCCTCGGTGATCTCGCCGCGGGCGAAGCCGGCGCGCAGCGCGCCCACGCCGCTGTCGCGCCGGAACCGCCTGCGGCCGAACACGACCAGCAGCAGGAAGCCGCCCCAGAGCAGCAGCGGGAAAATCCAGAAGAACGGCCAGGGCTGCCAGCCGCCGTCGTAGTGGTCGGCCAGCACGGCCAGGGTCTCGGGTCTAGCGAAAATGTCCATGCTTCGAGCCTGGTCGCGGGGCTCGCCCGCGACATCGGACCAGCGACGGCAGTTCCGCTACGCCGCGCGGCGTACGCGCTACTGCCAGCCCGGCCGCACCAGACCGGATTCGTAGGCCATGACGACGAGCTGGGTCCGGTCGCGCGCGCCCAGCTTCATCAGGATCCGGCTGACGTGGGTGCGCGCGGTGGCGGGACTCATGCAGAGCCGTTCGCCGATCTCCGCGTTGGTCAGGCCCTCGGCGACCTGGACCAGCACCTCCCGCTCGCGTTCGGTGAGCTCGGAGAATTCGGCCGGCGGGGGTTGCTTGGCGTGCGCGGAGAACTCGGCGATCAGGCGGCGGGTGACACCGGGGGAGAGCAGGGCCTCGCCGGCGGCCACCACCCGCACGGCGCGGACCAGATCGGCGGGCTCGGTGTGCTTGACCAGGAAGCCCGTCGCGCCCGCGCGCATGGCCTCGAACACGTACTCGTCCAGTTCGAAGGTGGTCAGCACGACGACCCGCACCTCGGCCAGGCGCGGATCCTCGGCGATCATGCGGGTGGCGGCCAGGCCGTCCAGAATCGGCATCCGGATGTCCATCAGGACCACGTCGGGGGCCAGCGTGCGCGTCATCCGGACCGCCTGCTCGCCGTTGTCCGCCTCGCCGATCACCTCGATGTCGTCCTGCGCGCTGAGCAGGGCGACGAAGCCGCCCCGGACCAGCGCCTGATCGTCGGCGACCAGTACTCGTATCGTCACCATGCCTCCCGCGCCCGGCCGCTCGACTCGTCTCCGGAATCGGCCCGGCTCACCTATCCTGCGCCGACGGACCGCTCGCGGTGGTGGATTGGGCGCGGTCCCCGGTACCGATGGGCAGCCGGGCCGCGACCCGGAAGCCGCCGCTGGGCCGGGGACCGGCGGTGAGCGCGCCGCCGAGGGCGTGCGCGCGCTCGCGCATCCCGACGATGCCGTTGCCGCCGGAGAACCCGGAGCGGGGCTGATTGCCGATCGGACGGGTGTTGTCGATGGTGATGTCGACGGATTCGGCGGCGTAGCGCACGGTGACCAGGGCGTCGGCGCCGGGCGCGTGCCGCGCCACATTGGTGAGCGATTCCTGGACGATGCGGGCCGCGGCCACGTCGATGACGCTGGGCAGCTGCCGGGGTTCGCCGATGATGCGGGTGCCCACCTGCAGGCCGGCCGTGCGGCTGCGTTGCAGCAGCGTGTCCAGATCCTCGATGCTCGGCGCGGGCGATCTGGGCGCGGGCCGGGGTTCCACGGGCCGCTCCTGGGCGGCGGCTCTGGCGATGCGCCGCTGGCCGACCTCGTCCAGCGACGAATCCGCCTCTTCGGCAACGGGTTCGGCGACAGCGCCGGTGCGGATGGTCTGCAGCAGGGTGTGCACCTCGGCGAGCGCCTCCTTGCTGGCGTTCTTGATCGCGGTCAGCGCCGAGGCGGCCTGCTCGGGCTTGCGGTCGAACAATTCCAGCGCCACCGAGGACTGCACGTTGATCAGTGAAAGACTGTGCGCCAGAACGTCGTGCAGCTCGCGGGCGATGGCCAGGCGCTCCTCGCTGGCGCGCCGCTCGCGCTGCGCCTCCTCGTCGCGGCGCGCGGCTTCGGCGCGCTGCCTGCGCGCGTCCAGCACGGCGCGGCGCTGCCGGATGCCCTCGGCGAGCCCGACCAGCAGCGCCATCCAGGCGAAGATCCCGAACACCTGCCAGCCGTTGGTGTCGTGCCCGAACCAGCCGGGCACCGGCCAGACCAGCGCGAGATAACCCAGCGGCACGAGCGGGTATGTCCACCAACGGGATCCGACCGTCGCGGCGGTGAGGAAGGCGACCACCAGCGACAGGAAGATCGGCCCGTAGCCGTAGCCGACGGCCAGGTACACGACGCACACCAGGAGCGCGACGCCGAGCACCAGCATCGGTGCGCGCCGGCGGAAGATCAGTGCGATCGGACCGGCCAGCAGGAGGAGGTAGGCAAGCCAATCCAGCGCCCGCGAGTCCGGTTGCGCCAGATTCGCGCCGCGACCGCCCATGACCTGGACGATTCCGACGATCAGTGCCAGGCCCCAGACCCAGGCGTCGCTGGACCACCGCCCGTCGCGGAACCGCTGCGCGACGCTGGGATTGCCGACCCAGCCACGTTTCGAAATGTCCGGCGCCATCACGCCCTCAGCCTATTCGGATCGGGGCCGTTGGGCGTGCGCCGCGGTACGTATGTCGAACCTCGCCGCGCGGCGGATGTGGCGGCGCTCGGCGTGGCGGATGGTCGAGTCATGAACAGAGCAGCACCCAGCGACTCCCGCGAACGCGGCGGACCCGCGGCGGCCCGGCAACGGGATCCCGTGGTGGTCACCCAGGGATTGACCAAGCGCTACGGCGCCCACACGGCCGTCGACGGCGTCGCCATGCGCGTCGAATCCGGCGAAATCTACGGCTTCCTCGGTCCGAACGGCGCGGGCAAGACGACCACGTTGCGCATGCTGGTCGGCCTGATCCGCCCGAGCGCGGGCACGGCGTCGGTGCTCGGCTGCGCGCCGGGCGATCCGGAGGCGCTGCGGCGTATCGGCGTCCTGATCGAGGGTCCGGGCTTCTACCCCTATCTGTCCGGTCGCGACAATCTGCGCGTCCTGGCCCGGTATCGCGGGCTCGGGGCGGCGGCGGTCGAGGAAGCCCTGCACCGGGTCGGCCTCGCCGACCGGGCCGACGACAAATTCCGCACCTACTCCCTGGGCATGAAGCAGCGCCTCGGCGTCGGCGCGGCCCTGCTCGGCGGTCCCGATCTGCTGATCCTGGACGAGCCGACCAACGGCCTGGACCCGGCGGGCATGGCCGAGATGCGCGAGCTCATCACGGCGTTGGCCGGCGACGGCCACACGGTGCTGTTGTCGAGCCACATGCTCAGCGAGGTCCAGGAGATCTGCGATCGGGTCGGGGTGATCTCCGGCGGCGTGCTGCGCACCGAGTCGACGGTGGCCGAATTGCGCGGCGGGGCTTCGCTGTTGCTGCGCGCGGAGCCACTGGAGCTGGCGTTTCCGGCGGTGCGCGACGCCCTCGGCGGTGCGGCGATGCTGACGGCGGGCGGCGTCCGGATCGAGGCGGGCCCGGACGCCGCGCCGCGGGTGGCGCGCGCGGTCGTCGGCGCGGGCGCGGATCTGCTGGAGCTGCGCGTCGACGAGAAGTCCTTGGAAGAAGTGTTCTTCGAATTGACCGAATGGGAGACGGCGCGATGAGAGACCTGATGGCCGGTACCCGGGCGGAAATGCTGCGGCTGCGCAAGTGGCCCGCGTTCTGGATCATCCTCGGTACCTGGATTCTGCTGAACCTGACCTTCAGTTACCTGTTCAACTATCTCGACTACACCGGCGCCGAGCGCAGCGCGATGTCGGACGGACTCCCGAAGGACGTACTGCTGCGCCAGCTGCTGCCCGCGGCGGTGCCGGAGGTGTTCACCCAGGGCATGGCCATGTTCGGCGGCGCGCTGATGCTCATCCTTGGTGCGCTGGTGCTGGGCAGCGGCTACGGCTGGGGCACCTGGAAGACCGTGCTGACCCAGGGGCCGTCGCGGCGCACCGCGATCGGCGGCGTGCTGGTGAGCCTGCTCGCGGTCGTCGTGGCCCTGGTCTGCGTCGCCTTCCTGGCCGACCTCGCGGTGGCCTCGGGGATCGCGCTCTCGCAGTCCCAGTCGCTCGCGCTGCCGGGGCTCACCCAGTCGTTGAACGGAATACTCACCGGCACAATGATTCTGGGGATGTGGACGCTCGCGGGTGCGCTGATCGGGACGCTCGCCCGGGGGCCCGCCCTGGCCGTGGGCCTGGGGCTGGTCTGGGTGCTGGTGGTGGAGAACCTGCTGCGCGGGGTGTCGGGCCTGTTCGGGCCGCTGCGAGCCGTGACCGATCATCTGCCGGGCAGCGCGGCGGGCTCACTGGCGGGCGCGATGCGCACCGTGGACGGCCCGGCCACGCCCGGGGTGCTGGAGATTCTGTCGCGCGGCGAATCGCTGCTCGTGCTGGCGCTCTACCTGGTGCTGTTCGCGGCGGGCACGCTGGGTTTGGTGCGCCGGCGCGATCTGGTCTGAGCGGCCTCCGGAACCGCCGGCGGACAGCTGTCCGCCGGCGGTTCGCCGCGTCAGGGGCCGAGTACGGCGTGTGCGAGCCGGGCCAGCCCGGCGGTGATGTCGGCCCGGCCGAGGCCCCGCGCCCGTTGTTCCAGATAGACCTCGGCCGCGAGCGGCGCGAGCAGCGGTTCGAGCAGCGACTCCGCCTCGGGCACGTCGGCCGCGCGCAGCAGTGCGGCCACGTGGGCGCGCCAGAACCCGTACGCGCCGGTGCCGAACCGGGCGCTGCCGGTCTCCGCGCCGAGCACGAGATGCGCGTGACCGTCCAGCAATTCGGCCATGGCGGCGTAGAAGGCCGCCAGCCGCGCGCCGGGTGACGCTCCCGGGCCCAGGGGCGGGGCGCCGCGCAGCAGGCCCTCCTGGATGACCCGCTCGTGCTCGTCGAGCAGCGACACCGCGACGGCCGCGACGGTCGGGAAGCGCCGGTACAGCGTGCCGCGGCCGACGCCGGCGGCCTTCGCGAGGTCGTCCATGGTGACCGTGCGCGGATCGCGGCTCGCGAACAGGTCCGCGGCGGCGGCGAGGATCTTGCCGCGGTTGCGGGCCGCGTCCGCGCGTTCGGGCGGCGCGGCCTCGGCGAGCAGGTTGCGATCCGCTGGGTGCATAGCGCTCACCGTAGCCTCCGGGAATAAGTGGACGCAACGTCCGGTTTGCTCTAGCGTAATCATGAAACGGACACAGCGTCCACTTATGGAGGAACTCATGACCGCCCTGCTGCACCTCGACGCCAGCGCCCGTCCGAACTCCCTCAGCCGCGAGATCGGCGCCGCGTTCGCCGAGGCCTGGCGCGCCGAGCACCCCGGCGGCGACTACCGCTACCGGGACCTCGCCGCCACGCCGCCGCCGTTCCTCGACGCCGCCTGGACCGAACTCTGCGACCGCGTCCTCGCTGCGGGCGCCACCGACCTCGATCGCCTGCCCGAACTCGCCGAGACCCCCGCCCAGCGCGCCGCCTGGGCGATCGTCGAGCCGCTGCTGGCCGAGGTGCGCGCCGCCGAGGTGGTGCTCATCGGCACCCCGATGTACAACTACTCGATCCCGGCCGTGCTCAAGGCCTGGCTGGACCAGATCACCTTTCCGCGAATGTCCTTGGCGGGCACCCGATTCGTCGTGGCCACGGCCCGGGGCGGCGCGTACTCGCCGGGTGCGCCCAAGGAGCGGTTCGACTATCAGGAGCGGTTCCTGCGCGACTTCTTCGCGGGCCACTTCGCCGTCACCGACACCGTGTTCGTCAACGCCGAACTGGCCAACGCGCGCCAGGATCCGGCGCTCGCGCACCTGCGCGCGCAGCACGACGAGTCCTATCGGGCCGCCCTGGCGGCGGCCCGCCGGCTGGGCAAGGAGTATTGAGATGAGCTGGGTCGTCCTCGGCGTCGCCGGGCTGGTCGAGATCCTCTGGTCGCAGAGCATCAAGCCGACCGAGAACTTCACCAAGCCACTGCCCACGCTGCTCTGCTTCGTCCTGGGAGCGCTCGCGGTGTATCTGCTCTCCCGGGCGATGCAGACGCTGCCCGTCGGCACCGCCTACGCGGTCTTCACCGGCATCGGCGCGATCGGCGCGATCGGCTTGGGCGTCGTGGTGCACCGGGACCCGCTCAGCGCGGGCCGGATGCTGTCGCTGGCGCTGATCCTGGGCGGGATCGTGCTGGCCCGGGCCACCAATCCGGAGTGATGAGTAGGGTCGGTCGAATGGATCAGCCAGTTCGGATACCGGACCTGTCCGACCGACCCCACCAGCTCACCGTCGAACGGGTGATGTCCGCGTCCCCGGGCCTGCTCTACGCGGCCCTGACGCAGGGCTTCGACATCTGGTTCGCCGCGCCGGGTTCGGTGCGGATGACGCCCGCGGAGGGCGAGCCGTTCTACTTCGAAACCGACGTCGAGGGCACCCGCCACCCGCACTACGGCCGGTTCCTGCGCCTGCGTCCGGAACGCCTCGTGGAGTTCACCTGGGTCACCGGTCCGGCGGGCACCGAGGGCGCCGAGACCGTGGTCGGCATCGAGTTCGTGCATCAGCCGCGCGGTATCCGACTTCGCCTGCGGCACTCCGGTTTTCCGAACGAGGCCGCGCTCGAGCGGCACCGGGCGGCGTGGCCGGCGGTGCTGGAGCAACTGGACCGTCGCACCGCGCCGTGAGCCGCGCACCGCGTTGTGCGACATCGCCGCGCGGGCCGATCGCGGCGAGTAGTTTCGTTGCGACGGATCGAATCTTCTCGAAAGGACCGTGATGCCAACACGTACCGCGCGCACCGCCTGGACCGGCGGCCTGCAGGACGGCTCCGGGCAGGTCGACCTGGCCAGCTCCGGCGTCGGCAAGTTCGACGTGTCGTTCCCCAAGCGCTCGGCCGACGATGCCGACGGCACGACCAGCCCCGAAGAGCTGATCGCCGCGGCGCATTCGTCCTGCTTCGCGATGGCGCTCTCGGCGCAGATCGCCAACGCGGGCGGCACCCCCGAAAGCCTGGACGTGACCGCCGATGTCACCCTGGGCCCGGACGCCGCGGGCGGCTTCCGGATCAGCGACATCAAACTGACCGTGCGCGGGCGGGTCTCGGGCCTGGACGCCGCCGGGTTCGCCGCCGCAGCGGCCGCCGCCAAGGCGGGCTGCCCGGTGAGCAAGGCGCTGGCGGGCGTCGACAACATCTCGCTCGACGCGGCCCTGGCGTAGCCACGGGCGGGGTTCCGCGCGGGCCGGTGGCGCGCGCGGAACCCTTGTCAGGCCCGGAAATAAGGCCGCGCGGTGCGGTGGTACATCGCGGGAATCGCGACCAGCACCGCCGCCACGTGCAGGACGCGGAAAGTCGCGATGCCCACGCCGCTCGCCGTGATCCCCTCGACCAGATCGGCCGCCTCGTCGGCGGCGAGCACGGCGCGGATCGGTTCCACCAGCAGCGAGGCCAAGCCGAGCACGCCGATCCCGGCGGTCAGCGCGACGCGGGCCCAGCGGTCGCCGTAGGTCATCCGGATCGCGACCGCCAGCACCACCAGGTAGAGCACGCCGCGCAGGGCAAGGCCGACCGCCAGGTCGCCCAGATCGACCTCGGAACGCTCCAGCAGCAGCGCCGCCTGCGCGAGGGCCTCGGCGACGCCGGCCAGCAGGGCGACGACGAGCGCACCGAAGGCCAGCGCCACCGCGCGCGGGGCCCGCGCGGGCGCGCGCAGCGGCGCGAGCGAAAGATTTTCGGGCCAGAGCGAAAAGGCAGTGCCGGTCATGTCACCGACACTGCCTTTCACCGTGTGAACGGGAATCACCCCGCCGTAGCAACCTCTTCCCGTACGGGAGAGCTAGAGCGCGTGGCGAATTCGGTCAGCGCGGCGAAAACCAGGCCCAAGCAGGCCCACAGGGTCGCGGACACCGCGAGCGAGGACACTCGGAACTGCCACAGCAGACTCGGCGGGAAGTCGGCCTTGACCTCGTCGACGCCGGGCAGCGCGATGTACCCGATGGCCACGATCAGCACGAACGCCGCGACGCCGCCGATCAGCCGGACGCTGTTCAGCTGCGTGCGCAGCAGTTTGTAGACGAAGGCGCCCGCGCCGACCGCGACCAGGCCGAGGACGACGGCCGCCACCCACAGCCAGGTGCGGTCGTTGATCGTCTCCGGGTCGCCCACCGCGGGTGGGTTCGCCGGATATTTGAAGAACGGCACCGCGACGATCGCGGCCCAGCCGCCGAGTGCCAGCGCGATCGCGAAGACAGGTCCGGCCAGTGCTGTGTGCCGCCGCGCGAAGTGGGCGACCGCGCCGAAGATCGCGCCGAGCGCGAGCCCGGCCAGACCGAGCGCGAGGAACTGCCCGGCCTTCTGACCGGTGCGGCTCACCAGGGGCTCTTCCTCGTCACCGTGCGAATGCCCGCCCGCGGCCGGGTTTTCCGCCGCCGCGGCGGCCTCCTCGATCGCGATGGCCGCCTCGATCTTCGGCTCACCGACGAAGTAGCCCACCGTGGCGGCCAGCAGGCCGGCGATCAGACCGGCCAGCAGGCCGCGCAGGAGCAGAGCTTTCAGGGAACCGGTCAGTGGCACGGAAGCCCCAGCAGGTGGCGTCCGTCGTGCATCAGCTCATGCATGAACATCCCGCTGCGCGAGATGGCCCCCTGGTCGAACCCGACCAGGTAGAGCGTGAGCAGTGCGAGCAGAACGACACCCACCGTGACGAGCACGGTTGCCAGCGAATCGGTGGCGCGGGCGGGGGTATGCGCGATGGCCATGAGTTCCTCCTACGGGATACGCGTCCCGGGTGGTCCGTGCGATGGGTGCCGGTGTCTGGCTTCCCGGCACCTGGGCACACCCGGTGCGTGGATCACAGTGGCGCGACCGCTCCGGCTTCACACCGGATTACCGCATCACCCTCGCGTCTGTCTCTCGAAGAGTGACAGGCGTGGGCAGGTGCCGTCAACACGCGTATCCGCTATCTGGGAATGCCCGGCGCGCCGCAGCGTGCCGGGCATTTCGCCGAGGCACTCAGGACTTGGGGGAGACGTCCATGACGACTTCGAACTCCAGCAGCGCGGCCCCGGTCGACACCGGCTTCTGGTCACCGCTGCCCGCGTGCGCGGCCCGCGCCGGCCCGTCGCGCCAAGCGGCGAAGGAGTCTTCGGAATCCCACTGGGTCACCACGAAGTACCGGTTGTCGCCGGCGACCGGGCGCAGCAACTGGAATCCGAGGAACCCCGGCGACCCTTCCACCGCGTGCGCGCGGTGGGCGAACCGCTTCTCCAACTCGGGGCCCGCGCCCTCCGGAACCTCGATCGCGTTGATCTTCACAACAGCCATGAGGCGAGTCTATTTGCGGCGTGCGCCCAGCGCCCGGAGACGGTGGCGCAGCGGGACCACGGAGGGCGTAGCGAGCGCCGCGGATTCGGATAATGCAGAATCTGGGCGGTGTTGTACGACGAAGGCGGAGCCGGGACGCCGATCCTGCTGCTACATGGCTTGATGGGCAGTGCGCGCACCTGGGGCGATCACCTGGATTGGCTGCGCGGATACGGGCACGTCTACACCTTCGACGCGGCCGGGCACGGCCGGCCCGCGCCGGAGGAGTTGACCACGGAGGCCTTCGTCACCGACCTCACCGCCGCCACCGTGAGCATCGCCGAACCGATGGTGGTGATCGGGCACTCGATGGGCGGGCTGCACGGCTGGGTCTTCGCCGCCCAGCATCCCGAGCGGGTCCGCGCGCTCGTCGTGGAGGACATCGCGCCGGATTTCCAGGGCCGCACCGCCGCGGACTGGGCCGCCATGATCGAAGCGTGGCCGCAGCCGTTCCCGGACGCCGACGCGGTGCTGGATTTCTTCGGACCGGTCGCCGGTCGCTATTTCCTGAACTCCTTCGAGCACGGCCCCGACGGTTACCGATTACACGGCTCGGTCGCCACCTTCCGCGATATCTCCGAGGAGTGGGGCGGCCGGGACTTCTGGACCGAATGGCGCGCGGTGCGCGCGCCCGTCCTGCTCGTCGAGGGCGAGCACACCATCACCCCGCCGGGCCAGATGCGCGAAATGGCCGCGCGCAACCCGAATGCCGAATACCGGCTGATCCCCGACGCCGGGCACCTGGTGCACGACGATCAGCCCGAGGCGTACCGCGTGGCAGTCGAGGCATTCCTGCAGCGCGTGCTCTAACCCTCGCCCGCCAGCGCGAACAGCCCGTCCGCGGTCTGCTCGATCAGTCCGTCGACCAGCAGCGAGTCCAATGCGCGGTCGCGCTGACCGGGATCGCGGGTCCAGGCCAGGTCCAGGCGCACCCGCTCGACCGGGCCGGTGGCGGCGCGCAGCACGTCCAGCAGCCGGCCGCGCGCCTGGCGGTCGGTGCCCTCGTATTTCTGCACCCGGCGCACGAAATCCGAGGCGGGCCGCCCGGCTTCGACCCAGGCGCAGCGCGGCAGCGGGCAATTCGCGCACTGCGGATTGCGTGCCGTGCACACGGTCGCGCCGAGTTCCATCAGCGCGGCGGAGAATTTCGCGGCCCGGTCCACGGCCAGGGGCAGCAACGCCTCGGTTTCCGGCAGATCCCGGGACGACGGATTGCCGGCCTCGGCCCGCCCGTGCACCGCCCGCGCCACCACGCGACGAACATTGGTGTCCACCACCGGAACCCGCTGCCCGTAGGCGAAGCAGGCGACCGCGCGCGCGGTGTAGGCGCCGATGCCGGGCAGCCCGAGCAGCACGTCGACCTCGGCCGGCACTTCGTCGCCGTGCTCGTCGGCCAGCACCCGCGCGCACTCGTGCAGGCGCAGCGCCCGGCGCGGATAGCCGAGCTTGCCCCACGCGCGCAGCACCTCGGCCTGCGAGGACGCCGCCATGGCCGAGGGCACCGGCCAGCGCGCCACCCATTCCAGCCAGATCGGCTGCACCCGCACCACGGGGGTCTGCTGCAGCATGATCTCGCTCATCAGGATCTGCCAGGCCGTGACGCCGGGCCGCCGCCACGGCAGGTCACGTGCGGTCTCGGTGTACCAATCCAGCAACACCTCAGCGTCGATCACTTCACCATCCCTGCCGCGCCGCGGCGAGTCGATATTTGCCGCGCTGTAACGCAGCGGACTGGTTGGTAACCCATTGCCTTGTGCACAATGGACGCTATGCCTGATTCCAATCCGATCAGCGCCTGGAAGTCTCTGCGCGAAGGTAACGAGCGTTTCGTCGGCGGAACGCTGTTGCATCCTAGCCAAGGGGCTGCCGACCGGGCCAAACTCGTCGAAGGACAGCACCCCTCCGCCATCCTGTTCGGCTGCGGCGATTCCCGCGTCGCCGCCGAACTGATCTTCGACCAGGGGCTCGGCGACATGTTCGTCGTGCGCACCGCGGGTCACGTGGTGGACAGCTCGGTGCTCGGCTCGATCGAATACGGCGTCGCGGTACTGAACGTGCCGCTGATCGTGGTGCTCGGCCACGACAGCTGCGGCGCGGTGAAGGCCACCATCGACGCCCTCGACGGCGGCGCGGTGCCGGGTGGATTCATTCGCAGCATCGTCGAGAAGGTCTCGCCGTCCATCCTGCTCGGCCGCCGCGAAGGGCTGGCCACGGTCGACGAACTCGAGGCCAGGCACGTGGTCGAGACCAGCCGGCTGCTCGCCGAACGCTCCGCGATCATCGCCGACCGGGTCGAGAAGGGCGAGCTCGCCATCGCCTGCGTCACCTACAAGCTGGCCGAGGGCAAGGCCAAACTGCATCGCGTGGTCGGCAACATCGGCGAATCCGCCTGAGCAGGCCGAAGCGCCGGATCTTCGCTGACGCGGCAACCGGTCTCGCCTCGACACGCCGAGGTCGGAGAGACCGGTTGCCCAGCGCTGCCCTTACCTTTGAGTAGTGCTGGAACCGAATGGACCGCTGCCTCCGGAGATCTACTGGCGTCGTCGCGTATTCGCCATCGGCGTACTGGTCCTCGCGGTAGCGCTGGTCATCTGGCTCGCGGTGATGATCGCCCGCGGCGGCAATTCGCCCGGTGACGCCGCGGCGGCCGCGGTCAGCACCGCTCAGTCCGCCAAGAAGTCGGGCGAGACCAAGCCGCCGCTCACCACCGACGCCGCGGCCGCCGGCACGCCTTCCTCGGCGGCGCCGAGCAGCGCGACGCCCGTCGCGCAGGGCCAGTGCTCGGATCAGTCGCTGGCGGTCAAGGTGACCGTGGAGCAGCCGACCTACAAGTCCGGCGAACAGCCGGTGTTCGGCATCGTCATCACCAACATCTCGGCGACCGCGTGCTCGCGCGACGTCGGTTCGGGCCTGCAGCAGATCTCGGTGTACTCGCTGGACGGCCAGAAGCGGCTGTGGTCGAGCACCGACTGCTACCCGACCGGGCAGCCCGACGTGCGCACGCTGAACCGCGGCGAGCAGGCCGCCTTCCAGGTGACCTGGTCCGGATCCACCTCGCAGCCCAACTGCGCGGGCGCCCGGGTGCCGGTGCAGTCCGGCGCGTATTCGGTGGTGGCGCAGCTGGGTTCGGTGCGCAGCGCGGCCGAGCCGTTCAACATCGCCTAGAACGCGGGCACCGTCTCGGGCCGCGGCTCCTTCTTGACGGCCTTGCGCCTGCCGCGCGGTATCCCGGTGACCCGGATGGCGGCGCTGAGATCGGCCACCTCGTGCAGCCGCATCTTCGAGCCCTTCGGCCGCTCGGTGCCCGGCGGCACCACCGCGTCGGTGAAGCCCAGCCGCTCGGCCTCGGCCAGCCGGCGGCCGATGCCCGTCACCTTGCGCACCTCGCCGGCCAGGCCGACCTCGCCGAGGATCACCCAGCCCGCGGGCAGGGCCTCCTCGGCCACCGCGCTCGCCAGCGCCAGCGCGATCGCCAGATCGGCGGTGGGCTCCACCAGCCGCATGCCGCCCACCGTCGCCGCGTACACGTCGTGCTTGCCGACGAAGACCTTGGCGCGGCTCTGCAGCACCGCCAGCACCATGGCGACGCGGTTGTAGTCCAGGCCGCTCACCGCGCGGCGCGGCTGCGGGATCTCGGTCTCCACGGTGAGCCCCTGGACCTCGGCGACCAGCGGCCGCTTGCCGTCCATGGCGACCGTGACGGCGGTGCCGGACACCGACTCCGTCCGGTGGTGCAGGAACAGCCCGGACGGGTCATCGATGCACGCGATGCCGTCCTCGTGCAGTTCGAAGCAGCCCACCTCGTCGGCGCTGCCGAAGCGGTTCTTGATGCCGCGCAGCATGCGCAGGGTGGAGTTGCGGTCGCCCTCGAATTGCAGCACCACATCGACCAGGTGCTCGAGCGTGCGCGGGCCGGCGATGTTGCCGTCCTTGGTGACGTGACCGACCAGCAGCACCGCGATGCCGCTGGCCTTGGCCAGCGAGGTGAGCGCGGAGGTCACCGCGCGCACCTGGGTGGTGCCGCCGATGACGCCGTCGACCTCGGGCGCGAGCATGGTCTGCACCGAGTCGACGACGAGCAGCGTGGGGCGCACCTGCTCGACGTGGCCGAGCAGGATCGACAGGTCCGATTCCGCGGCCAGGTACACGCGCTCGTGCACCGCTCCGGTGCGATCCGCGCGCAGCCGCACCTGGCCCGCCGATTCCTCGGCCGTCACGTACAGCGCCGTCTCGGTGCGCTGGCTGGCCCAGCGGTAGGCCACCTCGAGCAGCAGCGTGGACTTGCCGACCCCGGGCTCACCGGAGAGCAGCACCACCGAGCCGGCCACCACGCCGCCGCCCAGCACCCGGTCCAGCTCGCTGACGCCGGACGAACGGGCTTGCGTGACAGTGGAATTGATCGCCGAGATGGGCGCGGCCGCGGTGCTGGGCAGCATGGCCCGGCGGGCGGGGCTCGCGGCGGCGGCCGAGACCACCACCTCGTCCACCGAGCCCCAGGCGCCGCAATCGGGGCACTTGCCCACCCATTTGGCTACCTCGTGCGAGCAGGCGGAGCACCGGAAGATCGGCTTGGTCTTGGCCACACGCGCACCTTACGGAGCCGCACCGACAAAACGAAGGCCGCCGCACCCGGGATGCGACGGCCTTCGAGAGCTCGGGAGCGGGGGATCAGTGCCCGCCGCCGCCGTGGCCTTCCTCGGCCGGGCCGGACTTGTCGCTGACCTCGCGCTCGGCGTGGGCGGCGTCGACCGGCACGTCGACGACCACGGTGCCGTTGTTCTTGAAGTTGAACCGGACCTTGTAGGTCAGGCCGGGGCTGACGTCCTTGGTCAGCCCGGTGATCTCGATCTGCGCGGGGGTGGCCGCGGGGTCGTCGGCGGCCGGCTTGGCCGTGCTCGTCGGGGCGGCGGTGCTGGTCGGGGCGCCGTGCGAGTCGCCCTCGTGGGTGTCGCCGCCGTGCGAGGCGGCGGCGGTGCCGGCCGGGGCGGCGACGAGCACGCTCTGCTGCGGCTTCAGCACGATGGTGGACTGCCCGGCGGGCGGGGTGATCTTGACCGGGCCCAGGTCGGTGTCGACGCTGGTGAGCTCGTCGGTGACGGACTCGCTGATGTTGACGATCGAGAGCGCGATCAGCGCCTTCTCGCCCTTGACGTTGGTGTAGCCGTTGCCGGGGAACACGATGTGCACATTGCGCAGCGCGATCTTCTCGACGTCGGCGCTGTTGCCGTTGATCGCGGCGACCTGGTCGGCAGTCTGCGAGATCTGGCCCGCGCTACAACCGGCCAGCGTCAGGGCCGCGCTCGCGGCGAGTGCGGCTACCGCGACCATGCGACGGTTCACAGCATTCAGGGCAGTCACGGGTTGTCCTCCATGTCCGATCATTTCGAGCGACCTGCAAGCAGTCGCCAGCGGCCGGCCTCACTCCGCTACAGAGAGTAGTAGGGCAGAAGCGTAGTAGCTGTGTCCACACCGCCGAATGTCGGGTTGTGTTGCGCCGATGACTCCGCGCACGAACCGTTTGCCGCGCCCGGGCGCCGGGCATCCTTTGGATAACGGTTCGCTACCTCCGGATCCGGTTGCCGTGCGGCTGCCGGAAGGGTTCAGGGGGCTGGGCGGGGAATGTGCGTGCGGATATCTTGTTGTGGCACAACGTAATGCACACCGTGTCCGTTCTGTCAACCCCCGGGTAATGCTCGTTGTGGCCCTGACCTGCACAGTTGATCGCGCCGTTACCGAGTCGCATGTTAAACTGTGAACATCGAAAGGGGCACGGGACACATGATTTTTAAGGTCGGAGACACCGTCGTTTACCCCCACCACGGAGCGGCGCTGATCGAAGCAATCGAGACTCGCACCATCAAGGGTGTGCAGAAAGAGTATCTGGTCCTAAAGGTCGCACAGGGCGATCTGACGGTTCGCGTTCCTGCGGAGAACGCCGAATACGTCGGCGTGCGCGATGTCGTCGGCCAGGAGGGTCTCGACCGAGTCTTCCAGGTGCTGCGGGCGCCGCATACCGAAGAGCCGACCAACTGGTCGCGCCGCTACAAGGCCAACCTGGAGAAGCTGGCCTCCGGCGATGTGAACAAGGTGGCCGAGGTCGTTCGCGATCTATGGCGCCGTGAGCAGGATCGCGGGCTGTCCGCGGGCGAGAAGCGCATGCTGGCCAAGGCGCGTCAGATCCTGGTGGGCGAGCTCGCGCTCGCCGAAGGCACCGATGACGGCAAGGCCGAGACGCTGCTCGACGAGGTTCTGGCCGCAGCGTCCTGACGTGTGAGCACTGATAATTCCGACAACGGCGCAGCCGTCGTTGCCTTGGTTCCTGCCGCCGGTCGCGGCGTGCGTCTGGGTGAAACCACACCCAAGGCGTTCGTCGAGGTCGGCGGCAAGCCTATGGTCCGACTGGCCGTCGACGGTCTGATCGCTTCGGGGGCGGTCGACCGGATCATCGTCATGGTCCCCGAGGAGCTGGTCGAGGCCGCAGTCGCCCTGCTGCCGGCCTTCGATCCCCGCGGGGGCGCCCGCGAGTCGTCCGCACAGCGCGGCGGGTGTGGGGGATTTCTCCCGCGCAGCGCGGTGCAGGTCGTCGTCGGCGGCTCCGAACGCACCGATTCGGTGCGCGCCGGTATCGCCGCAGCGCCCGACGCCGCCTACTTCCTGGTGCACGATGCCGCCCGCGCGCTCACCCCGCCGGATCTGATCGCCCGGGTCGCCGCAGAGCTGCGCGCCGGGCACGCGGCGGTAGTGCCCGCCCTGCCCGTCGTCGACACCATCAAGTCCGTCGACGCGACCGGCCTGGTCACCGGCACGCCGGACCGCGCCGAATTGCGCGCTGTCCAGACCCCGCAGGGTTTCTCCGCCGAACTGCTGCGCGCGGCCTACGCGCTCGACGTGCACACCACCGACGACGCGGGCCTGGTCGAGCTACTCGGCGCGAAGGTCCGCACCATTCCCGGCGATCCGCTGGCATTCAAGATCACCACGCCGCTCGATCTGCTGCTCGCCGAGAAACTGCGGTCCACCCAGAGCGGGGTTGCCGACCGGGTGACAGGCGGGGTGTCGTGACCATGCGCGTGGGAATCGGCAGCGACGTCCATCCGATCGAACCCGGCCGCCCGTGCTGGATGGCCGGTCTCCTGTTCGACGGCGAGGACGGCTGCGCGGGCCATTCCGACGGCGACGTCGCGGCGCACGCGCTGTGCGACGCCCTGCTCTCGGCCGCCGGGCTGGGTGATGTCGGCGCGGTTTTCGGCACCGGCCGCCCCGAATGGGCGAACGTTTCCGGCGCCGCCATGCTGAAAGAAGTCCGGCGACTTTTGGACGACGCTGGATTTGATGTTGTCAATGCGGCTGTACAAGTGATCGGGAATCGCCCGAAGATCGGTCCGCGGCGCGCCGAGGCGCAAGAAACGCTGGGCGAACTGCTCGGCGCACCGGTTTCCGTCTCCGGGACGACCACCGATGGCCTGGGGCTGACCGGCCGCGGCGAGGGTATCGCCGCAATTGCCACCGCTTTGCTCTGTAGTCGCTAGTCCCCGCTCGACCCGCGCTTCGATATCGCGCGAAACAGCGTGTGTACCGGAGCGGCGACCATTCCCGATGCCGTAGTCGTCGGAAAAAGAACACAGACTAGGATCGAATGCCGTGACTCTGCGCCTTTTTGACACCGCCACGCGGACCTTGCGCGATTTCGCGCCCCTGGTCCCCGGACGTGCGTCGGTGTACCTGTGTGGCGCCACCGTGCAGGGTGAGCCGCATATCGGGCACGTGCGCAGCGGAGTCGCCTTCGACGTGCTCCGCCGCTGGCTGCAGGCGCACGACTACGACGTGCTGTTCGTCCGCAATGTCACCGATATCGAAGACAAGATCCTGAACAAGGCCGCCGAGGCGGGCCGTCCCTGGTGGGAGTGGGCCGCCACCTACGAGCGGGCGTTCCAGGAGGCCTACCGCCTGCTGGGCGTGCAGCCGCCGTCGGTCGAGCCGCGGGCCACCGGGCACATCACCCAGATGGTCGAGCTGATGCGCCGGCTGATCGAGCGCGGGCACGCCTACGCCTCCGAGGGCAACGTCTACTTCGACGTGGTCAGCTACCCGGCCTATGGCGAACTCTCCGGCCACAAGCTCGAGGACGTGCACCAGGGCGAGAGCGCGGGCCAGGGCAAGCGCGACCCGCGCGATTTCACCCTGTGGAAGGCCGCCAAGCCGGGGGAGCCGAGCTGGCCCTCGCCGTGGGGCGCCGGCCGGCCCGGCTGGCACCTGGAGTGCTCGGCGATGGCCGAGGCCTACCTCGGCCCGGAATTCGATATCCATTGCGGCGGAATGGATCTGGTCTTCCCGCACCACGAGAACGAGATCGCGCAGTCCAAGGCGGCCGGGGACGCGTTCGCCCGCTACTGGCTGCACAACGGCTGGGTGACCATGGGCGGGGAGAAGATGTCCAAGTCGCTGGGCAATGTGCTCTCGGTGCCCAATGTGCTCAAACGCGTTCGCGCCGTGGAACTCCGGTTCTATCTCGGCAGCGCGCACTACCGCTCCAAGCTGGAGTACTCGGACAAGGCGCTCAACGACGCCGCGCTGGATTACCAGCGCATCGAGGCTTTCGTGCACCGGGTGATCGAGCGCGCGGGCGAGGTACCGGTCGGCAAGTGGACCGACGCCTTCGCCGAGGCAATGGACGACGATCTCGCGGTGCCGCGCGCGCTCGCCGAGATCCACCGGGTCATGAGCGAGGGCAACAAGGCGCTGGACGCGGGCCACCTCGACGCCGCCAGAGAGTACTGCGGCCAGGTCCGGGCCATGCTGAACATCTTCGGCGTCTGCCCGCTCGACCCGCACTGGCACACCCCCGAGGATTCCTCGGCGGCGATGGACGCGCTGGACGTGCTGGTGCGCGCCGAACTGGAGCGCCGCCAGCAGGCCCGCGCGGACAAGGATTGGCCGAGCGCCGACGCGGCTCGGAACCGTCTGATCGCCGCCGGCGTCGAAGTGACCGACACACCCAACGGTCCGGAATGGTCGCTGGGCACACAGAGCTCCACCGACCCCGCCGACGCGTCGGCCCGCCGCCCCCGACGAAAGGCCAAGTAACAGCAATGGCAGGAAACTCGCAGCGTAAAGGCGCCGTTCGCAAGACCGGCACGAAGAAGGGGCAGGTCGCCGGTTCCGGCGGCAAGCACCGGCGCGGGCTCGCGGGCCGCGGCGCCACCCCGCCCGCGGAGGCGCGCACCAAGCACCCCGCGGCCAAACGCGCTGCGCTGGCGAAGAAGGCGGCCGCCAAGGCGCAGACCGCCGCGCGCGGTGCGGCCGGGCGGCCGAGCACGCGCAAGGGCGACGACGGCCCCGAGTTGGTGCTCGGCCGCAATCCTGTCGTCGAGTGCCTGCGCGCCGGCGTGCCCGCCACGGCGCTGTACGTCGCGGTCGGCACCGAGAACGACGACCGGCTCACCGAGAGCGTGAAGCTGGCCGCCGACAACGGCATCTCGATCCTCGAGGTGCCGCGCACCGACCTGGATCGGTTGAGCGCCAACGGGTTACACCAGGGCGTCGCCCTGCAGGTTCCGCCGTACCGCTATGCCCACCCCGACGATCTGGTGGACCGGGTGCGCGCCTCGGGTGAGCCGGCGCTGCTGGTCGCGCTCGACAACATCACCGACCCGCGCAATCTCGGCGCCGTCGTCCGCTCGGTGGCGGCCTTCGGCGGCCAGGGCGTGCTGATCCCGTCCCGCCGCACCGCGAGCGTCACCGCCGTGGCCTGGCGCACCAGCGCCGGCGCGGCCGCGCGGCTGCCGGTCGCGCGGGCCACGAATCTGACTCGCACGCTGAAGGATTGGGCGTCCAAGGGCTATCAGATCATCGGCCTGGACGCCGGCGGCGACACCAGCCTGGACACCTTCGACGGCGGTGTGGACACCGTCATCGTGGTCGGTTCCGAGGGCAAGGGCCTGTCCCGCCTGGTCCGCGAAACCTGCGACGCCATCCTCAGCATTCCGATGGCCGGGCCGGTGGAATCGCTGAACGCCTCGGTCGCCGCGGGCGTCGTGCTCTCCGAGGTGGCGCGCCAGCGTCGCGTTTGATCGCGAATCGGGTTAGCGGGTTGGGCGGCAAATCGCCCGCGTCACCGTAGAATTCGGAGTGTGGTGATACCCGAGGTCCCGATTGGGCAGCCCGTTGAGCATCCGCATGCGACGACGGTGCTGTTTCTCGGCGCCGCCAGCATCTTCTGCTGCGGTGCGCTCGGCCCGGTGGCGTGGGCGCTGGGCAAACGCGCACTCGATCAGATCGAGGCGTCCGGCGGCGCCTTCGGCGGGCGCGCCCAGGTGGTGGTCGGTTACACGCTCGGGATCGTCGGCACCGTTCTGATGGTGATCATGGCGATCCTGTTCATCCTGATCGCGTTGCGCGGCAGCGCCTGATTCGTCAGTCCAGTACGGGCCGGTCGGAGCCGGATCGGGGCTCCCAGGCCGGCCACTCGGTGCTGATGCTGCCGGTCCAATTGGGCTGGCGGCGCTCATGGAACGCGGCCATCGCCTCGCCGCCGTCGATGCTCTCGGCGACGCGCCGGTTCAGGTCGGTTTCCAACTGGCCCACCATGGTCGGGCTCATGCCGAGCCCCTCCCACAGCAGTCGCTTGGTCAGGGCCACCGGGAGCGGGGCCGAACCGTTGGCCAGGTCGTGCGCGACCGCGAGCGCGGTGGGCAGCACCTCGCCGGCCTCCAGGCAGCTGTTGGCCAGGCCCATCGCCTTGGCTTCCTCGCCGTCGAAGGTGCGCCCGGTGAGCATGATGTCGGCCGCGTTGGCCATGCCGACCAGCCGCGGCAGCGTCCAGTGCGCGTAGCCGTCGGCGAGTACGCCGCGGCGCACCTGGCTCAGGCCGTACACCGCGTCGCGCGCCATGTAGCGCAGGTCGCATTGCAGAGCCAGGGCCAGGCCGATGCCGACGGCGTGCCCGTTCACCGCCGCGATCACCGGCTTACGGACCTGCCAGGGCGGCGGGTCGATGGTCGCGCTGACCTCGCCGGTGCGGTTGGACAGGTCGGCGCCCGCGCAGAACGCGGGCGGCGTGCCGGTGATCACCACCGCGCGGATCGCGTCCTCTGCGTCGCAGCGGTGCAGTGCCGCACTCAGTTCGGCGGCCATCGCCGGGGTGACGGCGTTCTGCTGGGCGGGCCGGTTGAGCGTGAGCACGGCGATGCCCGCGGAGACATCGACGAGCAGTTCCGAACTCATGACACAGCATGGTAGCCGGGTCGCGGAGACCGCGAGTAGGCGTCAGCGCAGAACCTGGCGGCCGATCGCGTACTTGTGCACCTCGGTGGGGCCGTCGTAGAGGCGGAACGCGCGCATGTCACGGAAGATCATCTCCACCACGGTTTCGTCGCTGATGCCGATGCCGCCGAGCACCTGCACGCAGCGGTCGGCCACCTTGAACAGCTCCTCGGAGACATAGGACTTCGCGATCGAGCTCTCGTGCCGGGCCTTGTGGCCCTGGTCCATCAGCCAGCAGGCGTGCCAGATGGTCAGCCGGCACTGGTGCAGCGCGATCTCGTTGTCCGCCAGCATGAACGACACGCCCTCGTGCTCGCCGATCGGCTTGCCGAAGGCGGTGCGGGTCTTGGCGTAGTCGACCGCGATGCTCTGCACGCGTTCGGCCGCGCCGAGCCAGCGCATGCAGTGCGTGAGCCGGGCGGGGGCGAGCCGCAGCTGGGCGTAGCGCAGCGCCTGGCCGGTCTCGCCGAGCAGCGCCGACTTGGGCAGCGTCAGGTTCTCGAAGCGGACCACGCCGTGGCCGCCGACGTAGTTGCGGTCCATGGTGTTCATGGTGCGTTCGATGATGATGCCGGGCTGATCGCCGTCGGTGAGGAACAGCGTCGGGCCCTCGGGGACATGCGGATTCGGGGCGACGCGGGCCATGATGATCCAGGTCTTCGCGCCGTTCGCGCCGGTGATCAGCCATTTGCGGCCGTTGATCGTGAAGTTCTCGCCGTCGAAGACGGCCTCGGTGGTCAGCTGGTTCGGATCCGAGCCCGCGCCGTCGGGTTCGGTCATCGCGAACACGGTGCGCTGGTGGCCGTTGACGGCGGGCACCAGGTGGCGTTCGATCTGCTCGGGGTTGGCGATCTTGGAGAGCAGATACATGTTGCCCTCGTCCGGTGCGGCGCAGTTCATGGCGACGGGGCCGAGGGTGGACCAGCCCGCCGCCTCGTAGATCACCGCCTGCTCGACGTGGGTCAGGCCGCGGCCGCCGAATTCCAGCGGGGCCTGCACGGTCAGCAGCTTCTCCGCGCGGGCCAGCTCGACGAGTTCCTGGCGCAGGTCGTCGTCGGGCCCGTGCGGGGTCAGGCGCGGGTCCTTCTCGAACGGAACGATTTTGTCGATGACGAACTGCCGGACGCGGTCGCGTTCGGCGGTGAGGTCGGCGGGGAGCGAGAAGTCGATCATCGGTGGTCACCATTCGTTCGGCGGCGTTTGTGGCCAGCATACGAAACCCGGCGGGCAAGACTGAAGGCGGCTGCCATCACTGTGTGGCGCGAGGCTCCCACCTGCGCTGTCGGTCGCTGTCAGCGCACTGTCGGGGCGCTGTCGGCGCGGCTGGGCACCGTAGGGATCAGCAAGAGCGCGGGCCCCAGCGGCCCCGCCGAGAATCACCCGAGGAGACCCGCCATGTTCACCGCCGCCGCCATCGCCCAGATCCTGATCGCCCTCGCCTTCGTCAGCATCCCGCTGGTGCGCCACCGCTTCGGCGGTGACGCCAAGGCCGCCGCGGACCGGGAGCTGACCCGTCAGGGCGTGCGCCCGGAGGTGCTCGAGGAGAACGGCCTGCGCTTCGACGCGAGCGGCCACGAAACCTGGGCCCCGGTCTCCTTCGCGCTGCTGATGCTTGCCGCCGCGGCCCTGAACCTGGCCGGCAGCGACTGGGGCCAGACGCTCTCGTGGGTCTTCCAGAGCATCGTCGTACTGGCCAACGTGCTGATCATCTACAGCAACCTGACCGCCGTCCCGAGCGTCACCGCCGCCTTCGCGAAGAAGGGCGATCCGGAGCTGGCGCGCATCGACGTCGCGGCCTTTCTCGCCGCCGCCGAGAACGCGTTCCCGCGCTGGGTGATGAAGCACCTCACCTACGCTCGCCACACCATCGTCTTCGGCGGCTCGCTGCTGGTGCTGATCGCCCTGATCACCGCCTAGCGCGCAAACGGAAGGCCCGGCGCTCGCACCGAGCGCCGGGCCTTTCCGCTATTCCACGATCGCGATCACCCGCAGCACCCGGCCGTCGTTGAGCATCGGATTGACCACCGTGAACCCGAACATGCCCGCCGGAGTGGCGGCGGCCGCGCGCACGACCTCCGGCAGCGATTCCCGCGGCAGTCCCATCATCGGAACGTTCTCGTCGTGCTCGGCCGCGTCCACATCCAGAATCGCCACCCGCGCCCCGGACATATAGGTGTCGTTGAGCTGTTTCGGCAATTGCGAATTACTCAGCGCGACCGTCTCTTCGTGATTCAGCAGCAGTCCGAAATACACGCCGTAGCGCGGATCCGTGAAAGGCACCGCCGCGGCGGCCGTTCCGGTATTGATCAATCCGCTGACCACCACCCCGAGCACCACGAACCCGACCAGGGCGAAAGCGCGCCGCATACCCACTCCCGATTCTCGATCAGCCGATGGATTTCCGTCCGTGCCCGTGGACGGCGGCTCAAGATATCAATCCGGGCGCGCAACCACCGGCTCGCGCGACTTCTCGTTCGCGTGTCGCGGAACTCCGATTCCGGGTCGCCGAGTTTCGGCCCGATCGCCGATGCCGGCGGTCTTTCAGGTAGGCGTTGCGGCAGGGCGGCGATCCTCTGGAAGGCTGTGCGGGTGCGGATCGGATTGCTCGGGCCCGTCGCCGTGTACGGCGACGACGGGGTGCAGGTGGAGGTCGGCGGCGTCCGGGTGCGGATGCTGCTGGCGCGCTTGGCGTTGGCGGCGGGGCGGCCGGTCTCGGTGGACGCGCTGGTGGACGGATTGTGGGGCGAGCAGCCGCCGGCCGACGCGCCGGGAGCGTTGCAGGCGCTGGTGTCGCGCCTGCGCCGGGCGCTGCGGGAGGTGGGCGCGGTCGAATTGACCCCGGGCGGATATCGGGTGCCGGTACAGCCCGGAGATGTGGACGCGCACCGCTTCGAGGAGCTGGCCGGGCAGGGGCGGCGGGATCTGGCCGCGGGCCGGGTGGAGGCGGCGGCCTCGGTCCTGCGGAACGCGCTGGAACTGTGGCGCGGGCCCGCGCTCGCCGACGTACGCGAAGCGCCGTTCGCGGAGGCGGCCGCCGCGCGGCTCGAGGATGTGCGGGCCGGGGCGGCCGAGGATCGCTTCGATGCCGAGCTGCGGTCCGGTGCGCATGCCGAGGTGCTGGCGGATCTCGAATCGGCCGGGGCGCAACGCCCTTCGAGTGAGCGCCTGGCGGGGCTGCGGATGCGGGCGCTGGCGGCGGCCGGGCGGCAGGCGGACGCGCTGGCCGTGTACGAGCGGGTCCGCGAGCACCTGAGCGACGAGCTCGGCGTCGATCCGTCGGCGGAATTGCGCGAGGTGCATCTCGCGCTGCTGCGCGGCGAGCTCGACCGGCCGGTCGGCCGCGCGACGGCCGCCGCTCCCGATCCGGCGGCCAGCCGGATCCCGGTGCAGCGCACCAGTTTTGTCGGCCGGGACACCGAATTGGCGCGCGTGGCCGCGCTGCTGGGCGAGGCCCGGCTGGTGACGATCGTCGGGCCCGGCGGTGCGGGCAAGACCCGGCTCTCGGCCGAGGTGGTCGCACGGCACCGCGCGGCGCGGCGGGGACGGGTGTGGTTCGTCGCGCTGGCCGGGGTGCGCGACGCCGCGGAACTGACCGACGCGGTCCTCGGCGCGATCGGGTCGCGGGATCAGCGCGCTCCGGACGGCGGCGTGCCGGGGCTCGAACGCCTGCTCGGCCTGCTCGACGTGGGTGAGGCGATCCTGGTGCTGGACAACTGCGAACACCTCGTCGAGGAGGCCGCGGCGCTGGCCGACCGGCTGCTCGAAGCGCTGCCGGACTTGCGGATCCTGGCCACCAGCCGGGAGGCGCTGGCCATCACCGGCGAATCGGTGTTCCCGCTGGGCCCGCTGGAAACTCCCGGCGGGACACCGGATTCGGCGCAGGCCGCCGCGGCGCCCGCGGTGCGGCTGTTCGTCGACCGCGCCGTGGCGGCGCGTCCGGATTTCGTGCTGGACGAGCGCACGGTGGAGCCGGTGCTGGAGATCTGCCGTCGCCTCGACGGCGTGCCGCTGGCCCTGGAGCTGGCCGCGGCCAAGCTCCGCTCGATGCCCGTGGACCAGATCGCCCGCCGGCTCGACGACCGGTTCCGCCTGCTCACCTCGGGCAGCCGGACCGCGCTGCCGCGGCAGCGCACCCTGCTCGCGCTGGTCGAGTGGAGCTGGGATCTGCTCGATGAACCGGAACGTGTACTGGCGCGCAGGCTTTCGCGGTTCCCGGGCGGCGCGACGGCGGCCGCGCTGGAGGCCGTGTGCGCCGACGCCGCGCTGCCCGCCGACGACGTGGTGTACGTGCTCGGCGCGCTCGTCGAGAAATCCGTGGTCGAGGTCTCCGAGGCCGGGCGATACCGCATGCTGGAGACCATCCGCGCTTTCGCGGCCGACCGATTCGCCGCCGCGGGTGACGATCTCGCGCTGCCCTTCGCCGAGTACTACCTGACGGTGGCCGAGGCGCACGAGCCCCTGCTGCGCACCGGCGACCAGCTCCGCGCGCTCGCGGTCTTCGACGCCGAGCACGAGAACCTGGTCGCCGCACTGCGTTCCGCGCCGGTCCGCGCGAGCGCGGAGCTGTCGGCCCGCTTCGTGACCGCGATGTTCTGGTACTGGGGAGTGCGGGGCATGTCCACCCAGTTCGACGCCGCCCTGAGCCAGGCGCTCGCCCTGGCGGACGCGCTGCCGGAGCGCACCCGGCAGGCCCTGCGCCTGATCCGCCTGCTGGCCGGTGCGCCGGCGACCGCGGCCGGTCAGACCGGTGCCCGCGCGGACCAGGCGGCGGAGCCCGACGCCGAGGTCGGTCGGACCAGCGCTGTTGATCGTGTGGGGCCGGTCGCCGAGGTCGGTCGGACCAGTACTGCCGATTGTGTTGGCCCGGTCGCCGAGGTCGGTCGGACCAGCGCTGCCGATCGTGCGGGGCCGGTCGCCGAGGTCGGTCGGACCAGTACTGCCGATCGTGTGGGGCCGGTCGCCGAGGTCGGTCGGACCAGCGCTGCCGATCCTGTCGGGTTGGTCGCCGAGGTCGGTCCGGGCCTCACTCTTGCCGCCGACGGTGTGGCGGTACCGGTTGCCGGGCCCGGTGCCGGCGGTGATCTCGCCGCCGACTCGGCCGGACCGCTCCCCGAGTCCGGTTCGGTCGGCGCTCTGCTCGAAGACTGCGCCTCCGCCGGTGCGCTGAACTATCACCCTGCGTTGCTGATGGTGGCCGCCCAGCTCGCCTATTCCGCGGGTGCGGCCGCGGTGGGGGCACGGCTGCTGGAATCGGCGTCGCGTTCGCCGGATTCCTGGGTACGGGCCAGCGCCCTGTGGATGCGCGATCACGTGCACTCGGAGCGGGGCGATCTCGACACCGGCGCACCCGCCCGTGCGGCCGCGCTGCGCGAATTCGAGGTGGTGGGTGACCGCTGGGGTCTGGGGATGTCGCTGCTGGCGATCGGCCGCGCGCATTCGCTGCGCGGCGAGCACGCCGCCGCCATCGCCTGTTTCGAGCGCGGGGTGGCCCTCAGCGCCGAATTGGGCGGGGAGGCAGACCTTTTCGAGAACCGCACCCTGTTGATCGCCGAGCGGCTGCGCAGCGGCGATCTGCCGGGAGCGCGCCGCGATATCGAGGCCGTCCGGCACCGGGCCGGGGAGCTCGGCCACCGGCGGCTGGCCGCCGAGATCCGATTCAGCCTGGCCGACCTGCACCGCCGGGCCGGCGACCTTGCCGCGGCCGAGGCGGCGGTGGACGAACTGGCGGCGATGGCGGATCGGCTGTACCTGCCCGGTGACATGGCCGCCGACCTGATCGCGGGCGCCCGCATGGCGAATCGCCTGGCGGCGGGCGACGCCTCCGGCGCGCGCGCCTTGCTGCGGCGCACGATCGCGGGTCAATCGGCCTGGGGACAGTCCGCCGGCATCGCCCACACGGCGGAACTGCTCGCCGAACTGCTGCTGCTCGAGCACGACCCGGCGGCCGCGGCCACCGCGCTGGGCCTGGCCGAATCCCTCCGCGGCGCCTTCGACGCGGGCGAACCGCTCCTGGTCACGCTGACCCGGCAGCTGACGGAGCGTCTGGGGCCGGAGGAGTACCACCGGGCGTACCGACGCGGCGCGGACCTGCCACGCGACCGAGCACTCGAGCGACTGAACGAGCTGTAGCGCCTAGATCAACTCGACCTCGTCGAATCCCACGGTCATGCGGTGCCGCCGCTCGTGCAGCACGCCGCCTTCCCGGTGCCGCAGCCCCTCGCCGACTTCGATGCGCAGCTCGCCCGCCCGGGCGTGCACCTCCCGCACGACGCCGCAGACCCCGGTGAACGGCCCCGCCGGGAAATAGACGACGTCGCCGGCCGCGAATTCCGTAAACCCCACGCCGCCACAGTAATCGACGCGCGGGGTCAGCGGGCGCGGGCGAGTTGGCGCCGGCGGGAGCCGACGACGCGGCAGATCAGGTAGATCGCGAACGAGATCGTGGTGACGAAGGTGGACACGGGGACGCCCGGGGCGAGGGAGAGCAGCATGCCGCCGACGGCGGCGATCTCCGCGAAGACGATCGCCAGCACGGTGGCGCGGGCCGGGCTCGCGGTGAGCTGGGCCGCCGCGGCGGCGGGCGTGATGAGTAGCGAGAGCACCAGCAGCGCGCCGACGATCTGGACGCCGAAGGCGGCCGTGACGCCGAGCAGCACCGCGAACACCACCGACAGCGCGCGCACCGGAACTCCGCGCGCCACCGCCACTTCCGGATCGGTCGAGGCGAACAGCAGCGGCCGGTAGACCGCCGCGAGCACCGCGAGTACCGCGACCGTGCAGGTGATCAGGAGCGCCAGCCCGCTGTATCCGACGCTCACCACCTGCCCGGTGAGCAGGGAGAACTTCGATCCGGCGCGTTCGGGCCCGAGCCACAGGAACAGCACCGAGAGCCCGAGCCCGAAGGACATGATCACCGCGATCACCGAATCGCGTTCGCGGGCTTTGCTGCCCAGCAGCCCGAACAGCACGGCCGCGACCACCGAGCCGAAGATCGCGCCGACGCCCACGCCGATGCCCGCGAGCAGCGCCGCGGCCGCGCCGGTCAGCGACAGCTCGCTGGTGCCGTGCACGGCGAACGACATCTGCCGGCTGACGATCAGCGGCCCGATGGCGCCGGAGAGCAGGCCCAGCAGAGCCGCGGCCAGCAGCGCCTGCAGCACGAACGGGTAGGTCAGCAGGTGCGCGGTGGTGGAGAAATCGAACACCTTGGACAGCACGCCGGAGAGTTTGTCCATCAGAGCCGCACCTTGTCGGCGGTGCAGTGCTCGGCCCCGCCCGCGCCGAGCGCGTCCATGGCGTCGCCGGTGCCGACCACCACCAGCCGCCCGCGGACGCGCAGCACGTCGACCTGGGTGCGGTAGAGCTCGGAGAGCACCTCGGAGGTCATCACCTCGTCCGGCGTCCCGATCCGGAACT
Organism: Nocardia sp. NPDC050435; assembly: GCF_040655395.1. Taxonomy (NCBI): domain Bacteria; kingdom Bacillati; phylum Actinomycetota; class Actinomycetes; order Mycobacteriales; family Nocardiaceae; genus Nocardia; species Nocardia sp. NPDC050435. The sequence goes on along the minus strand of NZ_JBFAJW010000009.1, from coordinate 360,572 downwards.
TCCCGTCCACCAGGTACAGCACCCGATCCACCAGCGGCAGAATCGGATTGATCTCGTGGGTGACGAACAGGACGGCGGTGTCGTGGGTGCGCCGGCGGCGATCGATCAGCTCGGAGACCAGGCGCTGGTTGGCCAGGTCGAGGGACAGCAGCGGCTCGTCGCAGAGCAGCACCTCGGGGTCGCCGACCAGGGCCTGGGCCACCCGCAGCCGCTGCTGTTCGCCGCCGGACAGGGTTTCCAGCGGCGCGTTCGCGAAGCGCTCCGCGCCGACGTCGGCGATGGCCGCGGCCACCTTGCGCCGGCGCTCGCCCCGGCCGCGCCAGCCCAGGCCCCAGCGGTGCCCGTCGACGCCGAGCCCGACCAGGTCGACGCCGCGCAGCTGCACGCCCGCGTCGATGGTCTTCTGCTGCGGGATGTAGCCGACAGCCGGATTGCCCAGGCGCGCGGGCGAACCCGCGATCGAGGCGTGCCCGGAGCTGAGCGCCAGCTGCCCGAGCAGCACGCGCAGCAGTGAGGTCTTGCCGGACCCGTTGGGCCCCAGCACGGCGATGAATTCGCCGGGGGTGACCTCGAGATCCAGGCCGTCCCACAGCGTGCGCGGGCCGAAGGACAGGGTGGCGCCGTCGAGCCGGACGACGGCCGGGGCCGCCGGGGCCGGCTCGGTGGTCTCGGGCAGCGCGGCTGTCTTGTTCATGGCGGTTACCGCAGCGCGGAGGCGAGCGCCTCGGCGTTCTTGGTCTGCCACTGGACGTAATCGGCGTTCACGGGCAGGGTTTCGGTCACCTCGACGACCGCGGTGCCGTTCGATCCGGCCAGGCCGCGCAGGTCCTTGGTGATCTTGTCCTCGGTCTGGATGTTGTAGATCAGGGCGCGCACCTGCTTGGCGGTGAGCAGGTCCCGGGTCGCGGCGACGGCGGCGGGCGAGGGATCGGTCTCCTGCTCGACGGCCTCCTGGAACTCGTGCGGGGTCCGGTCGACCGCGCCGGCGTCGAGCAGCAGGTAGTGCGCCAGCGGTTCGGTCTGCAGCACGGGGGTGGCGGGATGCTGGGCGGCGATCTGGCCGGTGATGGCGGAGATGGCGCTCAACTCGGCCTTGAAGGTGGCGGCGCGCTCGGCGTAGGCCTGCTTGCGGTCGGCGTCGATCTCGCCGAGGGCGGCGGCGATCCGGTCGGCGACCGCGCTCACGGTTTCCACGTCGTACCAGACGTGCTCGTTCTCGTCGCTCTGGTCGATGCGGGCGGCGAACGCCTCGACGGTCTTCTGCTGTCTGCCCTCGACGGCCTTGGTCATGAATTCGTCGTAGCCGCCGCCGTTGTAGACGACCAGGTCGGCATCGCTGATCCGGGCGGACTCGACCGCGGAGGTCTCGTGCGAGTGCGGATCGGCGGCGGGGTCGGTGATGATCGAGGAGACCTCGGCGTCCGGGCCCGCGATGGTGGCGGCGATCGAGCCCCAGACATTGGTGGAGGCCACGACGTTCGGTTTGCCCGACGCGTTCTCGGAGTCGCCGCAGGCCGTCAGGGTCAGCGCGGTCGCCACCCCTACGGCGAGGCCGGTCAGCTGCAGGGAAAGGCGGGATCTCACGCGGGTACTCCTGGGCGGGGCTGGATCTACTAGTGGCTTAGATCATAATGGAAACCGTTACCATTTAACTTTACCAGGGCACCGCAAATCGATAACCGCCTAGCCGCCGCCCTAGTACTGCCCCTGCCACGCCGAACCGCCACGCCCGGCCGCGGGGCCGAACGTGGCGGTTCGTGGGGTTTGCCGGGGTCAGACCAGGACGTCGGCGGGCTGGCCCAGCAACTGGGCGCAGCGCAGCAGGCCGAGATGGCTGTAGGCCTGCGGGTGGTTGCCCAGCGACCGCTCGGCGACCGGGTCGTACTCCTCGCTGAGCAGGCCGGTCGGGCCCGCCACGTCGACCAGCTGCGCGAACAGCGCCTCCGCGTCGGACCGCTTGCCGATCAGCAGGTACGCCTCGACCAGCCAGGCCGCGCACAGGTGGAACCCGCCCTCGCCGCCGGGCAGCCCGTCGTCGTGGTGATAGCGGTACACCGTGGACCCGCTGCGCAGTTCGGCCTCGGTGGCCACCACGGTCGCGGCGAACCGCGGATCGGACGGGTCGATCAGACCGCTCAGGCCGATGTGCAGGGTGGCCGCGTCCAGGTCGGTGCCGTCGTAGGCCGCCGTGTAGGACTGCACCTCGTCGTTCCAGCCCTTGGTCTTGACCTCCTCGGCGATGGTCTCGCGCAGCTCGACCCAGGCCGGATCGATGGCGCGGTCGAACTTCTGCGCCAGCGTGATCGCCCGATCCAGGGTGAGCCAGCCCATCACCTTCGAGTAGACGTGATGACGCGGGTTGCCGCGGATCTCCCAGATGCCGTGGTCGGGCTCGGTCCAGCGCCGCTGCACCGCCGAGCACATGGCGTGCACCAGCTCCCAGTCGGCGTCCGGCAGCACCTGGGCCGGATCGGTGACGCCCTTGTGCTCGCGGCCGTGGGCGAGCGAGGCGATGAGGTCCACGATCGGGCCGAAGACGTCCAGCTGCACCTGCATGTTGGCGGCGTTGCCGACGCGCACCGGGCGGGAGCCGGCGTAGCCGGGCAGCTGGTCGATGACGGCCTCGGGCGGCAGCGTCTCGCCGTAGATGGTGTAGAGCGGGTGCAGCCGCTCCGGGCCGGGCAGGGTCTCGAGCACCCGGTGCACCCAGCCGAGGAAGTTCTCGGCCTCGCCGAGCGAGCCGAGGGTGACCAGCGCCTGCGCGGTCAGCGCGGCGTCGCGCAGCCAGCAGTAGCGGTAGTCCCAGTTGCGCACGCCGCCGATGTCCTCGGGCAGCGAGGTGGTCGCCGCGGCGAGGATCGAGCCGGAGGGGGCGTGCACCAGCCCGCGCAGCGTCAGCGCCGAGCGCTTCATCAGATCCGGCTTGAGCGAGGGCAATTCGAGCTCGGTGGCCCACTTCTGCCAGTACTGCTCGGCCAGCTGCCTGCGCTGCGTCTCCGGAGTCATCGCGGGCGCGAGATCCTGTGTGCCGCAGCGCAGTTCCAGCACGATCGGGCCGCGCGAGGGGTCCACGACCGCGGTCGCGACATCGTGGGTGCCGTCGCTGTCGATCCGCCATTCCACGCCGGGGGAGCGCAGCACCATCGGGTCGTTGGTGCCGAGCACGCGCAGGCCGGTCGGCTCGCATTCGATGCTGACCGGCACCTGGCCGAATTCCGGCCGCGGCGCGAAGGTGACGACGGCCTTGGCGTCGCCGGTGATGACGCGGGTCAGGTCGGTCCGGTCCTGGGACACGTCGTGCGGCAGGTAGTCGATGACTCCCAAACTCGCCCAACGGGTTTCGACGGTCATGGTGCCGTCCACGTAGCGCTGCGACAGCGGCAGGCCGGGGCGCTCGGGCGCGATGGCGAACTGGCCGGCCTGCGGGCCGCCGAGCAGGTGCGCGAACACCGCCGCCGAATCCGGCTCCGGGTGACAGAACCAGGTGACGTTGGCGTCGGGGGTGAGCAGGGCGACCGAGCGCGGGCTGGCCAGCATGGTCAGCCGCTCGATCCGCGGCGCGCTGGCGCCGGCCAGCCAGGTGCGGCGCTCCTCGAGCAGGAAAGCCAGTGCCTTGGAGACCATTTCGGTGCTCTCCACGCGGAACCGGGCCAGGCTCTCGCCCTCGCCGACCTTGATGCCGACATCCGGCCCGGACAGCACCCGGAAGGCTTTCTCGTCGGTGACGTCGTCGCCGAAGAACACCGCCGCGGTCGCGCCCTCCTGGTGCCGGATGGTGTCCAGCGCGGTGCCCTTGTCGGTCGGGATCACGGCCAGTTCGATGACCTGCTTGCCCTCGGTGGTCTGCACGCCGACCCAGCAGGCCGCGCCCTGGCGCACGGAATTCAGTGCGCGACGGCCGATTTCGGGGCTGGCGTTGCGGACGTGCAGGGCCACACTGGCCGGCTTCACCTCGACCGACGCGCCGGGATTGTGCTCGGCGATCTGGGTCAGCGACGTCTGTACTTCTTGCAGTAGCTGTTTGGCGTCGTTGTCGATCGCGTGCACGAAGCCCACGTCGAATTCCGAACCGTGACTACCGATCAGCTGTACCTCGACCGGAAGCCGGGACAGCGCGGCGAGGTCGCGCAGCGCGCGACCGGAGATGACGGCGGCGGTGGTACCGCTCAGGCCGGCGAGAGCGCGTAGCGCGCTCACCGATTCCCGGTGCGGATACGCCTTTGTAGGGTCGGAAACGATAGGCGCGATGGTCCCGTCGTAATCCGAGGCGACCAAGAGCCGTGGCTCCCGCGCGACCGTGGACAAGGCACGGCGAAGTTCTTGTGGCAGATCCTGTGCGCTCACGCATCCAACCTAGTGATCGGAGGAGTTAATACGGGGGCGGGCAGAACAATACTGTGTTGAATTTGCCGCACGGCAGCCCGCTGGCGTGCGACAGCAGCTTTGTGTGTGCGGAAACGGATTTCCCCAGTTAACAAGCAGGTAACCCGCCGGTAACCAGCAAGCTGGGCGTGTCGCGGCCGGCAACCAAGATCGAAGACATCCGCGCCGGTGCAACAACTTCGGTGGTTCGGCGGTTTTGCCGGAATTGAGTCGCTTTGCCGGACATTATGGTTCGCGGTCTGGTTGCCGTTGTGTAGTTCGGGCGGCATAAAACCACGGTAGCCCCGCCGCCGCACGGGTGTGCGGCCACGGGGCCATCGGTGGTTTTCTACCGCCCGATCGGCGGCCGGGCTATTTTCCGGCTTGGTCGCCGAGCAGCAGATCAACGGTCAGTTCGAGCCGATCTGTGACATCGGTCGCAGAGGCCCGCCGAGTGAGCCAGGCCACCAGATTGGACAGCCACACGTCACTGATGACCCGGGCGATGGCGAGCTGGCGTTCGGTGGGATCGCCGTCGTTCATGGCGCGGGCGAACACCCGGTCCATCACCTTGCCGACCCGGTCCACCTCCGCGGCCGCGGACGCGTCGGCGAACATGAACGCGCGCGTCATGGCCTCGGTGAGCAGCGGGTCGCGCTGCATCATCCGGGTGATCGAGGTGAGCAGCAGGTGCATGCGCTCGCGGGGCGTCTCGCCGGCAAGCTGGCGCCGTTTGCCTTCGATCTGCTCGAACTCGCGCGAGAGCGCCGAGACCAGCAGGTGCACCTTGGAGGGGAAGTACCGGTAGAGCGTGCCCACCGCGACGTCGGCGCGTTCGGCGACGGCGCGCATCTGCACCGCGTCGTATCCGCCCTTGGAGGCCAGTGCCAGCGTCGCGTCCAAGATCCGCTTGCGCCGTTCGCGCTGTGCCGCCGAACTCAGTTCGTCCTCGCTGAGCGTGCTCACCGTCGCGGGCCGCGCGGAGTTGTCGGCGGCTTGCGATCGGGATGGACTGGCCATGGGTGAAAGTCCTTTCCGGAAACGTCGTTACGTCAACTGCGCGGTGCGTCCCGGAGGAGGGTACGTCTCTTGACTTCCGCCGGGCTAGGATATTAGAACATGTTCTAGGTGTGGGAGTCACGCCGGAAAGGCGGTACGGAGTGTGACCATCGCCACCACTGACGAGCATAAAGCCGTCCAGGAGTCGATGCGTGGATGGGCCGGAACGGTACGTCCAATTGCAACAATGCGAGACCAGGGCGCGGACTCCTGGCGCGCCTACTGGCCCGCGCTGGCCGACCTCGGGATCTTCCGGGTCGCGGTCGCCGAGGACGCGGGTGGCGCCGGTGGGTCTGTCACCGATCTGGCCGTGCTGGTCGAACAGGCGGCACATGATCTGGTCGGCGGACCCGTACTGGCAACGGCTTTGGCGAACCTGATCACCGCGGGCGCCCTCGACGAGGACATGCCGTGCGGAGTCGCACTCGACGAGCCGAGTGTACTCGCTGCATCCGGTTCCGTGTTGCTCAATGGTTCCTGGAATTCGGTACTCGGCGCTGCCGCAGGCACTTCGGTGCTCCTGGGCGTGCGGACCCCCGACGGCCCGCGCTGGTGCCTGCTGCCGCCGGACGCCACCGGTCTGCGCGTGGAAGCCCTGACCGCGCTCGACCCCGCCACCCCGCTGGCGCGGGTGCACTGCGCCGACGTCGAGGTGCCCGCCGAGCGGGTCTTCGCCACGCCGCACGCCGTCGAGGACCTCGCCGTCGTGCTCGCCACCGCCGAACTGGCGGGCCTCGCGGGCTGGTGTTTGGAGACCGCCGTCGAATACGCCAAGGTGCGTGAGCAATTCGGCCGCAAAATCGGATCTTTCCAAGCGCTCAAACATATTTGCGCATGGATGCTGTGCCGCACCGAACTCATTCGCGCCGTCGCCGCCGACGCCGCCGCGGCCGTGGACGACGGTGGCGCGGAATTGCCGATCGCCGCCGCGAGCGCCGCCGCGATCGCCTTGGACGCGGCCGTCGAGACCACCAAGGACTGCATCCAGGTGCTCGGCGGTATCGGCTTCACCTGGGAACACGACGCGCACTTCTACCTGCGCCGGGCCACCGCCCTGCGCGCGCTGCTCGGCGGCTCCGCGCGCTGGCGCGCACGGGTCACCGAGCTGACCCGGGCCGGGCAGCGCCGCACCACCGGCGCGGATCAGGTCTTCGCCGCGGCCGAGGTGGACACCGATCGGGCCCAGGGGCTGGCCGCCGAGGTGGCCGCGATCGCCGCGCTGCCGGTCGACGAGCAGCGCGCGGCCATCGTCGAAGCCGGGCTGGCCATGCCGCACTGGCCCGCGCCCTACGGGCGCGGCGCGAATCCCATGACCGGGCTGGTGATTTCGGAGGAGCTGCGCAAGCACGGCCTGCAGGCGCCGGACCTGGCCGTCGCGGGCTGGGCCATTCCCACGCTACTCCAGCATGGCACCCCCGAACAGGTCGAACGCTTTGCCTGGCCGACGCTGCGCGAGGAGGTCATCTGGTGCCAGCTGTTCTCCGAGCCGGGCGCCGGTTCCGACCTGGCCGCGCTGCGCACCACGGCCAAGCGGGTCGACGGCGGCTGGGTCCTCAACGGCCAGAAGGTGTGGACCTCGCTCGGCGACACGGCGAACTGGGGCATCTGCCTGGCCCGCACCGACACCGAGGCGCCCAAGCACCGCGGCATCAGCTACTTCCTGGTCGACATGCACGCGGCGGGCGTCGACGTGCGGCCGATGCGCCAGATCACCGGGGAGGCGCGCTTCAGCGAGGTGTTCCTCGACGAGGTGTTCGTCCCGGACGACTGCCTGGTCGGCGCGGTGAACAACGGCTGGAAGATCGCCCGTTCCACGCTGTCGGCGGAGCGGATCGCCATGGGCGGCAACGGTATCGGGCCGGTGCTCGAGGAACTCGTCGCCAAGCTGCCGGCTTCGGGCCCGGGGGCGGAACTGCACAACGACCGCCTCGGTGGCTTCGTCGCCGAGGCCATCGCGGGCCTGCTGCTGGAACAGCGCGCGCTGGTGCGCACCCTGGCCGGCGGTGACGCCGGCGCGCAGAGCAGCGTGCGCAAACTGGTCGGCGTGCGGCACCGCCAGGCGGTGGCCGAATACGCGGTGGAGGCGGCCGGTATCGCCGGCGGCCAGGACACCGACGTGGTCAAGGAATTCCTGCTCACCCGCTGTCTGTCCATCGCCGGCGGCACCGAGCAGATTCTGCTGACCGTCGCCGGTGAGCGGATTCTCGGCCTGCCGCGCGACGCGGACAGCTAGGCAACTGGAGACAACAATGGATTTCACCAGGGACGAAGGCCCGGACGCGGTAGCCGAGGTCGTCGTGAGTTTGCTGGAGCGGGAAGCGGCGCGCGACTACACGCTGTGGCCGAGCCTGGTCGAGAGCGGGCTGCTGACGGTCGCGCTGCCGGAGCGTTTCGGCGGCGACGACATGGGGCTGCCGGAGATCTCGGTCATGCTGACCGAGCTCGCCACCGACGCGGTCGCCGTGCCCGCGCTGCCCACGCTCGGTTTCGCGCTGCTACCCCTGCTCGCGGCCCTGCCGGACCAGGTCGCCGACCGGGTGTTCCCCGAGATCGCCAAGGGCGCGGTGCTGACGGTGGCACTGAACGAGCCGGGTGCGCCGTTCGTGGTCAAGCCGGAGACGACCGCGGTCGTCGAGGGTGATGTCGCCCGGATCAGCGGCCACAAGGTCGCGGTGCCCTACGCGGAGGAGGCGCGCTGGCTGCTGATCCCGACGAATTCGGGTCTGGCGCTGGTCGACGCGGACGCCGCGGGCGTGACCCGGCTGCCCTCGCCGGTCTCGGGCGGCATGCCGGAGTGCTCGGTGCGCCTGGACGAGGTCGTGATCCCGGTCGAGCAGTTGCTGCCCGGCGGGCTCAGCGAACTACATCGGGTCGCGGTCGCCTCGATCGGGTCCGTCGCGGACGGCCTGCTCAAGGGCGCGCTGGTGCTCACCGCCGAGCATCTGCGCACCCGCCGCCAGTTCAACCGGCCGCTGGCCGAGTTCCAGGCGGTGGCCCAGCAGATCGCCGACCTCTACGTGGTCTCGCGCACCCTGCACGTCGCCGCGGTCTCGGCGAATTGGGCACTGGCCCAGCCGGATCCGAGCCCGGCGCACCAGGAGCGGATCGACGACGACCTGGACGTGCTGGCCTACACCGTGGCCTCGGAACTGCCCGCCGCCATGCAGAAGTGCCATCACCTGCACGGCGGCATCGGCGTCGACGTCACGCACTCGATGCACCGCTACTACTCACAGGCCAAGGACCTCGCCCGCTGGCTCGGCGGCGCGTCGTTCCGGCTCGACCGATTGGGAGCCAGATGTTCATCGATCTGACCAGCGAGCAGCGTCGGCTGCGCAACGAACTGCGTTCCTATTTCACCGGTCTCGTGACTCCCGAGGAAGAGGCCGAGATGCGGGAGAACCGGCACGGCGACGCCTACCGCGAGGTGGTGCGCCGGATGGGCCGCGACGGCTGGCTCGGTGTCGGCTGGCCGAAGGAGTACGGCGGCCAGGGTTTCGGCGCGCTGGAGCAGCAGATCTTCTACAACGAGGCGGTGCGCGCGGACGTGCCGCTGCCGCTGGTGACGCTGCTGACCGTGGGCCCGACCCTGCAGAGCTTCGGCACCGAGGAGCAGAAGGCGAAGTTCCTGCCCGGAATCCTTTCCGGTGAAATCCATTTCGCGATCGGCTACTCCGAACCCGACGCCGGCACCGACCTGGCCGCGCTGCGCACCTCGGCGGCGCGCGACGCGAACGGCGACTGGATCGTCAACGGGCAGAAGACCTTCACCACGGGCGCGCACGAGGCCGACTACATCTGGCTGGCCTGCCGCACCGGCAGCACGGAGTCGCGGCACCGCGGCATCACGATCCTGATCGTGGATACCAAGGACCCGGGGTACTCCTGGACGCCGATCATCACCTGCGACGGCGCCCACCACACCAACGCCACCTACTTCGACAATGTCCGCGTTCCCGCGAACATGCTCGTCGGAGAGGAGAACCGGGGCTGGAAGCTGATCACCACCCAGCTCAATCACGAGCGGGTCGGCCTCGGGCCCTCCGGCAAGATCGAACAGCTCTACGACCGGGTCCGGGAGTGGGCCCAGCCGCGCGGACTGCTCGGCAAGCCCGACGTGCAGCGCGCGCTCGGGCGCATCCATGCCATGACCCGGCTCAACGAGCTGCTCAACTGGCAGGTCGCGGCCAAGGCCGAGAGCGCCGCCGACGATCCGATGGGCGTGATCGCCGACGCGTCGGCGACCAAGGTCTACTCCACCGAGGCGGTGCAGGAGGCCGGCCGGCTGGCCGAGGAGATCGTGGGCGGCTACGGCGACGCGGCCGACCCGGAGACCGCCGAGCTGTTCACCTGGCTGGACCGGCGCACCAAGCAGAACCTGGTGATCACCTTCGGCGGCGGCGTCAACGAGGTCATGCGCGAACTCGTCGCGACCGCCGGACTGCAGTTGCCCAAGGTACCCCGCTAACCCGAAGGAGACCGGCGTGCCGGAAAGTAGTGCACCGGAGGCGATTCAGGCCGCCGGGAAGAAGATCATGGCGGCGGGCGAGAGCGCGCCGCGCCTGGCCCGCGACCCGGTGAACCAGCCGATGATCAACAACTGGGTCGAGGCGCTCGGCGACGCCAACCCGGTCTACGTCGACGAGGACGCGGCGCGCGCGGCCGGTTTCCCGGGCATCGTGGCGCCGCCCGCCATGGCCCAGGTGTGGACCATGCTGGGCCTGAACGGCGCGCGCCCGGACGACGACCCGATGACCTCGACCAACGAACTGCTCGACGCGGCCGGGTTCACCTCCGTGGTCGCGACCAACTGCGAGCAGATCTACCACCGCTACGTGCGGCCGGGCGAGCGGGTGCAGGTCACCAGCCAGCTCGACGAGATGTTCGGCCCCAAGCGGACCGGGCTGGGCGAGGGCTGGTTCGTCACCTACCGGACCAAGTGGTACGTCGGCGACGAGCTGGTCACCGAGATGCTGTTCCGCCTGCTGAAGTTCATCCCCGGCACCGGCAAGAAGGCCGCGCCCGCGCCCGGGACGGTCGCGGCCGACGATCTCGCCAAGCGGGTGCGGCCGATGGTGTCCAAGGACACCGAATTCTTCTGGGACGGAACCAAGCTCGGCGAGCTGCGGATTCAGCGGCGGCCCGACGGCACGCTGCAGCATCCGCCGGTGCCCGCGCTCTGGCAGGACAAGGACGTGCAGACCGATTACGTCGTGGCCTCCGGCCGCGGCACCGTCTTCAGCTTCGTCGTGCATCACGCGCCGAAGGTGCCCGGGCGGCAGCTGCCCTATGTGGTGGCGCTGGTCGAGCTGGCGGAGGGCGTGCGCATGCTGGGCGAACTACGCGGGATCGCGCCCGCGGACGTCACGATCGGGCTGGCCGTCGAGGCCGGGTTCGACAAGCTCGACGAGGACAACGTCGTGCCGTACTGGAAGGTTGTGCAGTGACCGCGACTACCGAGGTGCGGGTGGGGACCGTGCTGCCCGAGCTGGTGATCCACGCCGATCCGACCTTCGTGATCAGCACCGCGCTGGCCACCCGCGACTTCCAGGACGTGCACCACGACCGGGACAAGGCGGTCGAGCGCGGTTCCAAGGACATCTTCGTCAATATCCTCACCGACACCGGCCTGGTGCAGCGGTTCGTCACCGATTGGGCGGGCCCGCGCACCGTGGTGAAATCCCTCGCGCTGCGCCTGGGCGTGCCGCTCTACGCCAACGACACGCTGACGCTGTCCGGCACGGTCACCGCGATCGACGACGGTGACATCACCATCGAGGTGACCGGCCGGGACAGCCTCGGCGACCACATCACGGCCCAGGCCGTCATCCGGATGCAGGAGGCCGCCGCGTGACCGGTCTGAGCCGCAAGGCCGCCATCGTCGGCATCGGCGCCACCGATTTCTCCAAGGACTCCGGGCGCAGCGAACTGCGCCTGGCCGCCGAGGCCGTCACCGCCGCCCTGGCCGACGCGGGCCTGACGCCCGCCGACGTGGACGGCCTGACCACCTTCACCATGGACACCAACACCCAGGCGGCGGTGGCGCGGGCGGCGGGCATCCCGAGCCTGAAGTTCTTCTCCAACATCCCCTTCGGTGGCGGCGCGGCGGCGGCCACCGTGCAGCAGGCGGCGATGGCGGTGGCGACCGGCGTCGCCGACGTGGTGGTGGCCTACCGGGCGTTCAACGAGCGATCGGGAAATCGCTTCGGGCAGTTCGCCACCCACCTGGCGAGCGCGAACCCGACCTCCTCGGGGGTGGACAACGCCTTCTCCTACACCCACGGCCTGGGCACGCCCGCGGCCCAGGTGGCCATGGTGGCCCGGCGCTACATGCACGTATCCGGCGCCACCAGTGCGGATTTCGGCCGGGTGGCGGTGGCCGACCGCAAGCACGCCGCGGTGAATCCGGCCGCGCACTTCCACGGCAAGCCGATCACGCTCGAGGAGCACCAGGCCTCGCGCTGGATCGCGGAGCCGCTGCACCTGCTGGACTGCTGCCAGGAGACCGACGGCGGTGTCGCCCTGGTCGTCACCAGCGCGGAGCGGGCCCGGGATCTGCCGCGGCGACCGGCGCTCATCGCCGGCGCCGCGCAGGGCTCGGGCGCGGACCAGTACGTCATGACGTCCTACTACCGCGACGCCATGACCGGGCTGCCGGAAATGGGGCTGGTCGGTGCTCAGCTGTGGGCCCAGAGCGGCCTGCGGCCGGAGGATATGCAGGCCGCGATCCTCTACGACCACTTCACCCCGTTCGTGCTGATGCAGCTGGAGGAACTCGGGTTCTGCGCGCGCGGCGAGGCCAAGGATTTCATCGCCGACGGCGCGATCGAAATCGGCGGCCGGCTGCCGTTGAACACGCACGGCGGGCAGCTCGGCGAGGCCTACATCCACGGCATGAACGGGATCGCCGAGGCGGTGCGCCAGATCCGCGGCACCTCGGTCAATCAGGTCGAGGGGCTGACCGACATCGTCGTCACGGCTGGTACCGGGGTGCCCACCTCGGGGCTGGTGCTGACTACGAATTGAGTTGACGCCGCGCACTTCTCGTCGTTCCGGAGAATGCCGGGCACCCAGCGTCAGGCGTGGCGTCGGTGTCCCTGGTCCCGGCGTTCGCCGGGATGACGAGAGGTGCGGGCGGGGGTCAGGCGGGCTGGTCGTGGGTGGCGCAGTGGATGCCGCCGCCGCCCGCCGCGATCTCGTCGATCGAGACCGGCACGATCTCGCGGTCGGCGAAGTGCTCGCCCAGAATGTCGCGGGCCCGCTGGTCGGCGTTCCGATCCCCGAAGCGGGGCACGAAGACCGCACCGTTGGCGATGTAGAAATTGGCGTAGCTGGCGACGAATTCGTCACCACCGCCGGTGATCACCGCCGGATCCGGACGCGGCAGATCGATCACCTCGAAGCGCTGCCCGCGCGCGTCCACGGCCTCGGCGAGCACCGCGCGCGCCTGCGCCGCCGACCGCGACCAGGAATCGTCCGGGGTGTTCGGAAAAGCCGTGTCCAGCACGACGATTCCGGGTGCGACGAACCGGACCAGGCAGTCCACGTGCGCGTCGGTGACGTCCTCGCCGGGCACACCGTCGAACCAGACGACCTGTTCGACGCCGAGGGTGGCGCGCAGCTCGGCGGTCAGCGTCTCGCGGGTCTTGCCGGGGTTGCGGTTGTCGTTGACCAGCGCGCTCGCGGTGACCAGCAGGGTGCCCGCGCCGTCGGACTCCAGGGCGCCGCCCTCGGCCACGAACGGCGCGCGCACCTGCGGAATCCGGCAGCGGGACAGCAGTTCCCGGCCGATGCGGGTGTCGTCGTCGTGCGGCTGTTTGCCGCCCCAGCCGTTGAAGTTCAGATCCACGCCGACCACGCCCACGGTTTCCCGCACGAACACCGGGACGGTGTCGCGGGCCCACAGATCGTCGACCGGCAGGGCGACCACCTGCACGCCGCTGCCGCAGGCGCGCTGGGCGGCGTCGGCCTGCTCGGGGCGGGCCAGCATGACCACGGGTTCGTAGTAGGCGATCGCGCGCGCGAGTTCGGCGATGTTCCAGCGGACATCGTCGAGGTAGCCGCCCCACACGTCCTCGCGGGCCGGCCAGGACATGAAAGTGCGGGTGTGCGGCTCCCATTCGGCGCCGAAGCGGCGGCCGGCGCCGGAGGGCTGGGGGAGTGGACTGGGAGATTCGCCTGCGGACACTGTGGCGGCGAGTGATCGGGACCCGGCTAAGGTGGGCGAGAACGAACCGCGGGACATGAGCTTCTCCATCTCGATGGCTCCGACGATCTGCTGTGCCGGTGACTCTAGCCCGGCGGCCGTCCCGCTCCGTGCTTCCGCTGGACGGCCCGCGCGTTCGGCGTCCGAGAGGAGTCCGATGACCGACCGCCATATCGTCGATGTGCACGTGCTGCTGATCCGCGACGGGCAACTGCTGCTGTCCAAGCGCCGCAGCGACGACGAGTTCGACGGACTGTGGCACCTGCCGGCCGGGAAGCTGGAGGCGGGGGAGTCCGCCAGCGCCGCCGCCGCCCGGGAGGCGCGCGAGGAGATCGGCGTGCTGATCGACCCGGTGGATCTGCATCACATCCACACCGCGCACGTGGTCGGTTCGGGACGGGAAGCGCGGCTCGGGCTGTTCTTCGAGGTGCGGCGGTGGAGCGGCGAGCCGGTCAACCGGGAGCCGGACAAATCCTATGGGCTGCAATGGTTTCCGCTGAGTCGCCTGCCGGAGCCGGAGATCATCGCCTACTCCCTGGCGGGCATCCGCGCCCGCCATACCGGGGTCGGCTACGGCGAGCGCGGGTGGCACTGAGCCGGCTGTGCACGGCTGTGGACAACATCACGATCCCTGTCTGCGAGCCCGGTCGATCGGCTACAGCTGAGGGGGTGGGCATCGAATTGGACGCCGATCAGCAGCGGGCGCTGCTGCGGCTGACCGCACTGCTCGACCGGCACGGCCGCCCGGCCCGGCACGGCCGGGGCGTCTATCTGCACGGCCGCCCCGGACGGGGCAAGACGATGGTGATGGACCGCTTCTACGCCGCCGTCGCCTCGGACCGGAAGCGGCGCTTCCATTTCCACGACTTCTTCGCCCGGCTGCACACGGCCGCGCACGAGGCGGGCTCGATCGACAACGGCATCGACCGCCTGCTGGGCTCGGCGCGGCTGGTGTGCTTCGACGAGTTCCACGTGCACGACATCGGTGACGGGATGCTGCTCGCCCGCCTGCTGGACGCGCTCTTCGCCCGCCGCGTCACGCTGGTCGTCACCTCGAACTACCCGCCGTCGGGCCTGCTGCCGAATCCGCTGTTCCACGAGCGATTCGAGCCCACCATCGCGCGCATCCTCGACCGTCTCGACGTGCTGGCGCTCGATGGCGCGCTCGACTACCGCACCCTGCCGCACGAGGGCGGCACGGGGTTCGCCTCCGGGCGATATCTGGTCGCGGCGGACCCCGCGCCGGGTTCGGTCCACTTCACCGTCGGCGGGCGCACCGTGCGGGCCCGGATTATCGCGGGCAGCACGGTCACGTTCGATTTCGCGGGGCTCTGCGGTGCCCCGACCTCGGCCGCCGACTATGTGGAACTGGTGGCGCGTTTCCGATCCTGGACGGTGTGCGCGGTGCCGGCGCTGGCGACGGTGCCGATGGACTGGGTCATGCGATGGGTGAATGTGATCGATGTGCTCTACGACGCCGATCTGCCGTTGACCGTGATCGCCCGCGTTCCGCTCGCGGAACTGGTCGAATCTGTGCACGGCGTGCCCGATTTGGCGCGTACGCACAGCCGCCTTGGTGAACTGTCACAAATTCCGGCTGTCCCAGTCGGGCAATGTCGGTAACCTGGAAGTAGCAAGCCCCAATATTCTCCGCGGCGTTGGTAATTCGAACTCGCCGATTCGCCTCCGAGCGGACCGCCCGGCATGTAACTATGTGCCTGATTCAGGTGGTCGAAGAACTGGTGGTAATGGGGTGGTCCGTGCGCGCACGGCGGTAGTACGCGTGATCGTGTCGATCGCGCTGCTCGTGCTGGTCGCCGTCGCACTCCGCGGCTACATCCCGGGCGCCGGGCCGCCGGGCAACGGCCGCGCGGTGCAATCCGCGGTGGCCGTCGCGCTGATGCCGGTACTGCTCACCGTATCGGTGGTCATCCTGCTGGCCGGCGTGATCGCCAGCCAGCATCGGCTGCCGCTGTCCCTGCCCGAACCCGAGCGCGAGACCGAACGCGGCCAGTGGCGGCTCGGGCGGATCGGTTTGATCGTGCTGGCGGTGCTGGCCGGCCTCGGCGTGCTGATCGCCGTGTCCACCGCGGTCTTCTATCTCGGCTTCGGCCGCGCCGCGCCGCCCAGCGAGCCGGCGCCGCCCAGCCCGGTCACCGGCACGGCCGATCCGGGCGCCACCGGGATGGCCGAACCTGCCGGAACGCCGGACACTTTGACCGGTACCGCGCTGCTGCTGGCCACCGTCGCCGCGATCGTGCTGGTCGTGGTCGCCGTGGCCGGGCTGCTGGTGGTCGCGGTCACCGCGCGCCGCAAGCCGGCCGAGACCCAGATCCCGGCGACCGCGAACGGCCCGACCCCGGCCGACTCGCTGGCCCGGGCCGCCGAAATGGGCCTGGCCGCGATGAACGCGCCCGGTCAGGACGCGCGCACCGCGATCATCGCCTGCTACCTGGCGATGGAACGCGGCCTGGCCTTCGATCGCGCCGCCGCGCCGCTGGCCTCGGACACTCCGATGGAGGTGCTCGCGCGCGCCTTCGAACACGGTGCGCTGCACGACGCCTCGGCCCGTGAGCTCGTCGCGCTGTTCGAGGAGGCCCGCTTCAGCCCGCACGACATGCTGGAGTGGCAGCGCCTGCGCGCCGAACAGCTGCTCCGGATCGTGCTCGCCGATCTGCAAGGGGAGGTCGTGGCATGAACCGGACCGCCGTGGTGGCGACCGCGATCGCGGTCGTCCTCCTGTTCGAGGCGATCACCCTGGCCCAGGCCCGGGGCGCGCTGCTGGCGCTCACCGGCCTCCCGGTGCTGGCGCTGACGGTCACCCTGATCTGGCGGCTGCGCGACCGGTCGCCGGAGCCCGCACCCGCGCCCGGCGACATCGACAACGGCCCCGCCGAGATGCTGGGCCGCTGGCAGGCCCGGGCACAGATGCTCGCCGACCGCGCCGACGGCACCCGGGCCGACTGGGACCGGCACCTGCGGCCATTGCTCGCCAAGGAATTCGAACTGTCGGCTGGATTGCGGGTTGCCAAGAACCGCAAGGCCATCGAGGCCGCCGGGAAACATCAATTCGGCGCGGATCTGTGGCGCTGGGTGGATCCGGCGAACTCGGCACTGCGCGATCAGACGACGCGCGCACCGGGACGGGCGGCGCTGGACGAGATCCTGCGCCGACTGCAGCGAATGTGAGAGTGACGAAATGACGATGCCTTTGGACCTCACGGTCCAGCGCAGCGATGCGATCCTGCGGGAGCTATCCCGGGTGATCGTCGGCAAACGCGACGAGATGCAGCTCATCATGATCGCCGTACTGTCCGGCGGGCATGTCCTGATCGAGGATCTGCCCGGGCTGGGCAAGACCCTGATCGCCCGATCCTTCAGCGCCGCACTGGGACTGGACTTCACCCGGGTGCAGTTCACGCCCGACCTGCTACCCGCCGACCTGCTCGGGTCCACCATCTACGACATGAACTCCGGGCGGTTCAACTTCCGGCGCGGCCCCGTCTTCACCAACGTGCTGCTCGCCGACGAGATCAACCGGACCCCGCCCAAGACCCAGGCCGCGCTGCTGGAGGCGATGGCCGAGGGGCAGGTCAGCATCGACGGCGAAACCTTCCTGCTGCCACAGCCTTTCATCGTGCTGGCGACCGACAATCCGATCGAGTACGAGGGCACCTATCCGCTGCCCGAAGCCCAGCTGGACCGGTTCGCGATCCAGCTGCGGCTGGGCTACCTGTCCGAGGCCGACGAGACCCAGATGATCCGGCGGCGCCTGGAACGCGGGGCGGTGCCGCCGCAGGTGGGGCAGGTGGTGGACGCCGCCGGGCTGATGGAGATGCGGCAGTCGGTCGAGTTCGTCACCGTGCACCCGGACGTGGTGAGCTACGTGGTGGCACTGGCCGCGGCCACCCGCGGGCATCCCCAGGTGGAGGTCGGCGCGAGCCCGCGCGCGGAACTGGATCTGGTGCAGATGTCGCGGGCCCGGGCGCTGCTGCTCGGGCGCGACTACGTGATCCCCGAGGACGTCAAGGCGCTCGCGGTGCCCGCGATGGCGCACCGGATCACGCTGCGGCCCGAGATGTGGGTGCGGCGGATCCGGGGCGAGGACGTCATCTCCGAGCTGCTGCGGCGGCTGCCCGTCCCGCGTGCCGCCACCTCCGCCCAGTCCGCCGCCTATCCGCCGCCGGGCACATGAGGCACCGCGACGCCACCGCCACGATCGAAGCCGAATTACGGTGGCGGCCCGCGCCACTGGTGTACATGCTGGCGATCTGCGCGGCGGCGGCGCTGTGCGGCGCGGTGGCGCTCGGACGCTGGCAGCTGGTGGTGTTCGCCGCCCCGCTGCTCGGGGTGCTGGCGACCGCGCCCTGGCAGCAGTCGCGCACCCGCATCCAGGTCGACGGCGGCGGCACGCTGCGCTGCTTCGAGACCGAGGAGGTGGTGCTGACCGTCGCCGCCTTCGTCGACAGCGGGCACGCGCTGCTGCGCCTGAAGCCGGTCGGCGCGCCGGGGCTGGGCCTCACGGTCGAGGAGGCCAGTGACTCCGGGGTCGCGCCGGCCGCGCTGCGCCTGGCGCTCACCGCCGACCGCTGGGGCCGCTATCCGGCCGCGGTCCGAGTCTCCGCGCTCAATCCGGCGGGGCTGGCGATCGCCACCGTGGTGCTGCCCGCCGGCGAGCTCTACGTCTATCCGATCACCGATCCGCAGCTGATGGGGTTGCCGCGCACCGAGCTGCCGGAGCGGCTGGGCACCCACCTGACCCGCAAGCACGGGCCCGGCGTGGAGTACGCCGACATCCGGGCGTACGCGCCCGGCGACCAACTGCGCCTGGTGAACTGGCCGGTGAGCGCGCGGCGCGGGCGGCTCTATGTGACCGAGCGGCTGACCAACCGGTCCGCGGACGTCGTCGTCCTGGTGGACACCTCGGAGCAGGCGCCGGGGCCCGCCACCGACTCGCTGGAACTGTCGGTGCGCGGGGCCGCGCAGGTCGTGCAGTCCACCCTGCAGGCCGGGGACCGCACCGCCGTCGTCTGCCTGGGCCGGGAGCCGCGCTGGCTGCGGCCCGACATCGGCCGGCGCCAGTTCTACCGGATCATCGACGCCGTGCTCAGCGTCGGCGACGAGCACATTCCGACCACCGGCACGCTGGCGCCGCACGCGGCGGTGCCGCTGGGCGCCATCGTCATCGCCTTCTCCACCCTGCTCGACACCCAGTTCGCGCTGGCGCTGATCGATCTGCGCAAGCGCGGGCACGTCGTCGTGGTGGTGGACGTGCTGCGCGGCACGCCCTTCCGCGACGGGCTCGACGAAACCCTCGCGCGCATGTGGCAATTGGAGCGCTCGTCGATGTATCGCGACATGGGCACCGTCGGCGTGGACATCGTCGCCTGGCCCGAGGACGCGCGCCTGGACCAGGTGATGCGCCTGATTCCCGAGCACCGCCGCGCCGCCCGGGTGCGCCGATGACCAGATTCCTGGCCGTGCTCTCCGGCCTGCTGCTCGTGCTGGCGGTCGCGCTGGTGCTGCCGTGGGCCGCCGTGCCCGCGATCGTGCTGGTGGCGGCGGGGTGGTGGTTCCGCCCGGCCGCCGTGTGCGCGGTGCTGCTGGCGGCGGGCGTGCTGGCCTTCGCCGACACGGCCGTGCTGACCGCCGCCGCAACGGGTTTGGTCGCGACCACCTATCTGCTGAACACGGCGACCGTCACCGCCCCGGCGGGGGTCGTGCCGACCACGGTGCCCTCGGTGGCGGGTGCGGTGCTGTTCACCGCGTGCGCCGTCGCCGCCGCCTTCACCCCGCTGCACCTGGCGTGGGCGCCCGTCGCCGCTCCGATTCTGGTGATCCTGCTCTACACCCTGGTGCTGCACGGGGTCACGATGCGCAAGCGCGCCGCCGAGCCCGCGGACCCCCTCACCAGCCGCCGCTGAGCAGCGCCAGCAGGCCCGCTTCCGGGTCGGCCGCGTTGGTCGCGTTGGCGACCGTGAGCACGATCGCGGCCACCGCCACCACGGCCGTGAGCGCACCGTGCGCACCGAGCACCAGCCTGGTTCGCCGGTCGGCGATCCGGGCGCAGCGCCGCCACAGCCAGCCGCTCAGCGCGGCGGTGGCCGCGGCCACGCAGCCCGCGGCTACCGCCATCGCCAGGTGGTAGGCGGCGAAATCCGCAACCATCGCCGCGAGGCCCGGCGGTCGCGGACCGCCCGCGGCCAGCGGTGCCCGCGCCGGTTCCAGCGTGCTGCCGGTCAGCATCGGGAACAGCGCGGCGAACGGCGCCACCGCCCCCTGCGCGTTCACCAGCACCAGGACCAGCGCGAACAGCGCACAACCGATCCCGGCCGCCCCGCCCGCCGCGGTCACCACGCCGCCGCTGCGCAGAAACCGCTGCCACAGCAGCACACCGAGCCCCAGCAGCACGAGCAGCAGCAACCCCGCGTTGACCGCCTTGATCACATGGAACCGGAACCAGAAATCGACCACCGCCGCCAGCTCCGGCGTGAATTCCCGCTGCCCGGAACGCCAATACTCCTCGAACCCCGCCCGCGCCGTCGCCCGCAACGCCCCCTCGTCCGCGAACTTCCCCGGCGCCCCCGCCAGCACCCAGGGCCCCACCACGAACCCCGCCCCCAGAACCACAGCCAGCACAACGAGCCCGGCATACCCGGGCACGGGCACAGCCGGCCGCACGGAACCGTCGACAGCCACCCGCCAACGGTAGCCGCAGCACCCGCACCCCCGCTCTCGTAGGATCCTCGCAGCAGGTTTTTCGGAGGGGGACGTTCGGATGGCATCCGATACCGCCGTGCACGATCTGGTGATCGCGCGGCACAACGAATCGCTGGATTGGCTGACGCGGGTGCCCGACGCCTACCGGGTGCACGTCTACGACAAGGGCGCCGAGCCGGTGCCTCCGGCGGTGCGCGAGCGGGCGCACACCTATGTGGGGCTGCGCAACGAGGGACGCGAAGCCGACACCTACCTGACCCACCTGCTCGAACACGGGCCGGGCAGCGGTGAGTTCACCGTCTTCGCGCAGGCCGACCCGTTCGAGCACAGCCCGGACTTCCTCGAATTGCTGGCGCTGCACGCGAGCTGGACCGAGGTGCAGCCGCTGTCATGGTGCTGGAAGGCGCACATCGGGTTCCCGCCGGCCACCCTGCTCACGCCCGAACGTTCGATCGTCCCGGGCCTGCGGGTGCGTCCGGAACTGTTCTCGCTGAACACTTTTCATCCCCTCGAATGGGTGGGGAAAGGGCCGGACTCGATCGGTGGCGGGTACCGGGAGCTGTACCGGCTGCCAGAGGGCACCAATATCTCCGCCCACTTCCTGGAGATGTGCGAGCTGCCGGAGATCGCCGAGCAGGCCGCCCAGCATCTGGTCGGCCGGGCCAGCCTCGGCGCCATCTTCGCGGTCCGCAAGCAGCGGATCGAGCGGGTCCCCGAGCGCGCGCTGGTGCGGCTGCGCCAGGCGGCGACCGGTGCGCCCGTGCACGGCTACGTCTGTGAACGGCTGTGGATGCATATCTTCGGTGAGAGTTTCCGGTTCCCGCTGGTCCTGCCGGAACAGGCCGCCGCGCGCGGGTAGTCGCGCGTTCACTATCCGAACAACGAAGGGGACGGATGGGATCCGAAACCGCTGTGCACGATCTGGTGATCGCGCGCTACCTGGAGCCGCTGGACTGGGTGCTCGACGTGCCCGACAGCTTCCGGGTGCACATCTACGACAAGGGCGCCGGTCCGGTCTCGGCCGCGGTGCGCGCGCGGGCGGACAGTTTCGTCGCGCTGCGGAACGCCGGTCGCGAATCGGATTCCTATCTGACGCATCTGCTGGAACACGGCCCGGGCGCGGGCGAATTCACGGTGTTCAGCCAGGGCGACCCGTTCGAGCACAGCCCGGATTTCCTGCCGCTGCTGGCCGCGCACGCGGACTGGGCCGACGTGCAGCCGCTGTCCTGGTGCTGGAAGGAGTCGATCGGCTATCCGCCGCCGCTGCTGCTGACGCCGGAGCGGTCCCTCGTGCCGGGGGCGCGGGTCCGCACGGAACTGTTCTCGCTCAATACTTTTCAGCCGCTGGAATGGGTGGACAGCGGCGCCGAGGGCATCGGCCGGACCTACCGGGAACTGCACCGCCTGCCCGAGGGCGTCAATATGTGCGCCCACTTCCTGGAGATGTGCGAGCTACCCGACATCGCCGAGCTCGCCGCGCAGCATCTGGTCGGCACCCACAGCTACGGTGCGATCTTCGCGGTGCGCAGTCACCTGGTCGAGAAGGTCTCCGAACGGGCGCTGGTGCGGCTGCGGCAGGCCGCGTTCGGTTCACCCGTGCACGGCTACTTCTGTGAACGCCTGTGGATGCATATCTTCGGCGAGAAATTTCTGTTCCCGCTGGAATTGCCCGGATAGCGGGACGGGCCGCGGCCGGGGTACTCCGGTCGCGGCCCGTGGCCGGTTACTGGAAGGTGAGGACGACGTCGCCGAGGACCGGGGCGTCGTCGCGTTCGACGACCGAGGCGGCGATGGTGAGTTCGCCGTCGCCGCGCCAGATCCGGGTGCGGATGGTCTCGCCCGGGTAGAGGACGCCGGCGAAGCGGGCGCGGAAGCCGCGTACGCGGGCGGCGTCGGAGTCCAGGGCGGTGTCGGTGGCGGTTTTCAGGACCAGGCCGTAGGTGCACAGGCCGTGCAGGATCGGGTTCGGAAAGCCAGCGGCGCGGGCGAACTCGGGATCCGAGTGCAGCGGGTTGCGGTCACCGCACATGCGGTAGAGCAGGGCCTGCTGCGGCAGGGTCGGGGTCAGGACCTCGAAATCGGGCGCCCGATCCGGGAGTTCGGCTTTGGTGCTCGGGCCGCGCTCACCGCCGAAACCGCCCTCGCCCTTGGCGAAGATGGACGAACGCGCGGTCCACAGCGGTTCGCCGTCGGAACCGGTGACGGTGTCCTCGCGCCAGACGATCGCGGCCGAGCCCTTGTCCCAGATATCGGTGACCCGGCCGACGGTGCTCGCCTTGCCGGCGGCCGGAATCGGCCGGTGCACGACGATCTCCTGGCTGCCGTGCACCACCTTGGCCAGGTCGATATCGATGCCGGTGAACTGGACTTTGGGCGGATCGGTCTCGTGGAAGCTGGGCGCGACCGTCGCGAACGAGGGCAGCACCTGCGGTTCCTGGTCGTGCAGGTAGCGCAGTTCGGCGGGCTCGGTCCAGCGGGCGCCGGCGCCGAGCGCCAGGTTGTAGTGCTGGACATCGCTCGCGGACCAGGCGAATTCGCGGCCGGGGATCTCCGCGCCGAGCGCGGCGTTCAGATCGATGGGCATGACTGCTCCTTGGGGATGCGTGTGGATCGATCCTGCTGGCCGGGCACGCGGCAGGGCAACCGCGCGCCCGGTGCGCGGGATCAGGCCTGCTTGCGCTCGACGATGTCCTTGACGGCCAGGTAGCCGAAGGTGATCGCGGGGCCGATGGTGGCGCCGGGGCCGGCGTAGGTGTGACCCATCACCGGCGCCGAGCAGTTGCCCGAGGCGTAGAGACCCTCGATCGGCGTCTTGTCCTCGCGCAGCACCCGGCCAGCGGTGTCGGTGACCAGGCCGCCCTTGGTGCCGAGGTCGCCGGGCACGATCTTGGCCGCGTAGAACGGCCCCTGCACCAGCGCGGCCAGGCACGGGTTCGGCTTCACGGTCGGATCGCCGTAGTACCGGTCGTAGTGGCTGTTGCCGCGCCCGAAGTCCTCGTCCGTGCCGTGCGCGGCGAAGCCGTTGAACCGTTCCACGGTCGAGGCCAGGTTCGCGGCCGGCACCCCGATCTTCCCGGCCAATTCCTCGAGACTGTCGGCCTTGACGATGTAGTCGTTTTCCATCCACCGGGACGGAATCCGCTGGCCCGGCTGCAGCCCGGCGAATATGTAGCGGTTGCGGTAGCGCTGGTCGAACACCAGCCAGGCGGGAATGTTCTCGCCCGGCCCCGCACCCTGCCCGTATTCGCCGCCGTACATGGTGTGCACGGCCTCGACGTAAGGAGCGGACTCATTACCGAAACGCTTACCGTCGGCGTTGACCATGATGGTGCCGGGCAGGTTGCGCTCGGCCAGGGCGAACCACGGTTTGCCGCCCTTGAAGATGGTCGGCCCCCACCACGCGTCCTCCATGAAGTCGACCGAGCCGCCGGCCTCCATGCCCGCGACGATCCCGTCGCCGGTGTTGGCGGCCGCACCGGTGGTCCACTCGGTGGTGATGGGCTGGCGCTGGTACTTGGTGCGCAGTTCGGCGTTGTGCTCGAAGCCGCCGCTGCCCAGCACGACGCCCAGGCGCGCGGTGAAGGTGACGGTCTCGCCGTTCTGGGTGGCCTCGACGCCGGTCACCTTGCCGTCGGTCACCACCAGCTTGGTCAGCGGAGTGTTCAGCAGGACGGGCACATTCGCGTCCATCAGGCCCTTGCGCATGGCGGCGATGATGGCCTGGCCCATGCCGAGGATGTGCTTGCCGGTCCACTTGGCCAGGTACGTGCGCGCGCCGACCCGCATGGCGCGGGCGATGCCCTTGGGGTGGCGCTTGATCAGGTTGAGCCGGACGAAATCCGCCTGCATCACGACGACGTTCAGCGGGGCCTTGGCGTAGGGCGGTTCCAGGTTGGCCAGTTCCGCGCCGAGCACCTTGGCGTTGAACGGCTTCGGTTCGCTGGAGCGGCCCTCGCCCAGGCCGCCGGGTGCTTCGGGGTAGTAGTCGGAGTAGCCCGGGACCCACTTCATCTGCAGCGGCGTGTGATCGAGCACGAAGTCGAACGCCTCGGCGCCCCGGTCGATGTAGGTGTCGATCCGCTCCTTGGGCACCACGTCACCGATGATGCTGTGCAGGTAGGTGCGCGCCGCTTCCCGGTCGTCGGGACGGCCCGAGGCCTTCAGCGCCTTGTTCCCGGGAATCCAGACGCCGCCGCCGGAGCGGGCCGTGGACCCGCCGTAGTGCGCGGCCTTCTCGATGATCACCACTTTGAGCCCGTGGTGCGCGGCGGTGAGCGCGGCGGTCATGCCGGCAGCCCCGCTGCCGACCACCACGACGTCGTATTCCCGATCAGTCATGTAGAACACGTTATAGAATGAACGCGCCTTTGGTCTATGTTGAGTGGCAGAAGACCTACTAAGGCGTACCACTTGCCGAGAAACTCGTTTCAGTTTCAGATCCGGAGCTAGTACATGGGCCTCGAATGGGACCTCACCGCCGACGTCGTCGTCGTCGGCTACGGAGCCGCCGGTGCGGCCGCCGCGCTGGAAGCCACCGCCGCGGGCGCGCAGGTGCTCGTGCTGGAGCGCTTCGCCGGCGGCGGCGCGTCCTCGATCTCCGGCGGCATCATCTATGCCGGCGGCGGCACCTCGGTGCAGCGCGAGGGGGGCGTCGAGGACACCCCGGAGCAGATGCTCGCGTACCTGGAACGCGAGGTCGGCGACGCGGTGAAGCCGGATACGCTGCGCCGCTTCGTCGATCAGAGCCCGGCGATGATCGAATGGCTGAAGGGCCACGGCGTGCCGTTCGAGGCGTCGCTGTGCCCGTACAAGACCTCCTATCCGAACGACAGCTACTACCTGTACTACTCGGGCAGCGAGGTGTCGGGCTTCGGCCGCGCGGTCGCCGAGCCCAAGCAGCGCGGGCACCGCGTCAAGGGCCCGGGCATCTCCGGCCGCATGCTCACCGGGCCGCTGGCCGCCTCGGCCTCCCGGCACGGCGTGCACGTGGAAACCCTCACGCAGGTCACGCGATTGATCACCGACGACAACGGCGCCGTCCTCGGCGCGGAATGCCGCTCGCTGCGCGACGCCCCCGGCGCGGTCCGCGACCGCTACACCCGGATGGCGAAAATGGCCGCCAACCCCGGCATCTACTACCCGCCGCTGCGCAAACTCCTGGAGCGCCGGATGGCCCGGCTGGAACGCCGGTACAGCACCACCCTGCGCGTGCACGCGCGCCGCGGCGTGATCGTCAGCGCGGGCGGCTTCATCGCCAACCGCGCCATGGTCGCCGAGCACGGCCCGCAGTTCCGCAACGGTCTGAGCCTGGGCACCACCGGCGACGACGGCAGCGGCATCCGGATGGCGCGCCAGGCCGGCGCCGCCACCGACCGGATGGGCAACATCTCGGCCTGGCGCTTCATCCTGCCGCCCAGCGCCTTCACCGGCGCGGTGCTGGTCGACGCCCGGGGCCACCGCGTCATCGACGAGACCCGCTACGGCGCCGCCGTCGGCGGCAAGCTGATCGCCGAGCACGACGGCCGCGGCTGGCTGCTCGTCGACGACGTCCTCATGCGCACCGCCATCGCCCAGATCGGCAATCAGGGCACCTGGTTCCAGCGCGCCCAGTTCGAGGTGATGCGGCGCGGCGCGATCCGGGAGAACAGCATCGAGGCCGCCGCGATCAAGGCCGGCATCAATCCCTCCGGGCTGCGCGCGACGGTGAACGAGCACAACGCCGCCATCGCCGAGGGCCGCCCGGATCCGGTCGGGAAACCGGCCGAGTTCACCAAATCCGTACGCAGCGGGCCGTTCTGGTTGTTGGATGTGGGCATCAAGCCCAGCCTCATGAACCCCTGCCCGATGCTCACCCTCGGCGGCGTCGTCGTCGACGAGGACACCGGCGCGGTGCAATCCGAAGCCGGACACGATATTCCGGGTCTGTACGCGGCGGGACGCACCGCCGTCGGCATCTGCTCGGATTCCTATGTCAGCGGCCTGTCCCTGGCCGACTGCATCTTCTCCGGCCGGCGCGCGGGCGCGCACGCGGCCGCGGTCCTCGAACTGGAAGGAAACTAGCGTGCTGTCCGATGCGGTACGAATCCAACTGGCCGACGAACTCGAAGTCGCCGAACGCGATCGGGTGGCCATCGATCCGCTGGTCGCCCGGCACGCCGAGATCGACGTGGTCGACGCCTACGAGATCCAGCTGATCAACATCCGGCGCAAGCTGGACAGCGGCGCGAAGGTGATCGGGCACAAGGTCGGCCTGTCCTCGCTGGCCATGCAGCAGATGATGAACGTGGACGAACCCGACTACGGGCACCTGCTGGACACCATGGAGGTGTACGAGGACAAGCCGGTCGAGGCCGCGCAGTACCTGTTCCCGCGGGTCGAGGTGGAGGTCGGTTTCGTGCTCGGCGCGGACCTGCCCGGCGCGGACTGCACCGAGGAGGACGTGCTCGCGGCCACCGTCGCCTACGCGCCCGCGATCGAACTCATCGACTCCCGGATCAAGGACTGGAAGATCGGTCTCTGCGACACGATCTCCGACAACGCCTCCTCGGCAGGATGGGTGCTCGGCCCGGAACGGGTGGCGCCGAAGGACATCGACATCAAGGGCATCGACGCCGTGCTCACCAAGAACGGCGCGGTCGTCGCCGAGGGGCGCAGCGACGCCGTGCTCGGCGACCCGGTGATCGCGGTGGCCTGGCTGGCCCGCAAGGTCGCCTCCTTCGGGGTGCGCCTGAAGGCCGGCGACATCGTGCTGCCGGGCTCCTGCACCCGCGCCATCGACGCCCACCCCGGCGACAGCTTCCATGCCGAGTTCGCCGGGCTCGGTTCCGTCCGTCTGCGTTTCAGCTGACCCCGACCTGTAGGAGAAAGTCGTGACCACCAAAGTCACCGCGGCCATCGTCGGCTCCGGCAACATCAGCACCGACCTGCTGTACAAGCTGCTGCGCTCGGAGAACATCGAGCCGCGCTGGATGATCGGCATCGACCCGGATTCCGAGGGCCTGAAGCGGGCCCGCGGCCTGGGCCTGGAAACCTCCGCCGACGGCGCGGACTGGCTGCTGGCGCTGCCGGAGAAGCCGGACCTGCTGTTCGAGGCCACCTCCGCCTACGTGCACCGGGCCTACGCGCCGAAGTACGAGGCCGCGGGTATCCGCGCCGTCGACCTGACCCCGGCCGCCGTCGGCCCGGCCGTCATCCCGCCGGTCAACCTGGCGACGCTGGCCGACGCGCCGAACGTCAACATGATCACCTGCGGCGGGCAGGCGACGATCCCGATGGTCGCCGCCGTCTCCCGGGTCGTGCCGGTGGAGTACGCCGAGATCGTGGCGTCGGTGTCCTCGGTGTCGGCCGGACCCGGCACCCGCGCCAACATCGACGAGTTCACCAAGACCACCTCCAAGGGCGTGGAGACGATCGGCGGCGCCAAGCGCGGCAAGGCCATCATCATCCTGAACCCGGCCGAACCGCCGATGATCATGCGCGACACCATCTTCTGCGCCATCCCCGAGGACGCCGACCGCGACGCCATCGCCGCCTCCATCCACGAGATGGAGAAGTCGATCCAGGAGTACGTGCCCGGCTACCGGCTGCTCAACGAGCCGCAGTTCGACGACCCGTCGCTGGTTTCCGGCGGCATGGCGAAGGTGTCGATCTTCGTCGAGGTCGAAGGCGCGGGCGACTTCCTGCCGCCCTACGCGGGCAACCTCGACATCATGACCGCCGCCGCCACCCGTGTCGGCGAAGTACTGGCCGACCAGATCATTTCCGCCCGGGTGTAAGGAGTTTCACCGATGACCACTGTGCTGAAGCCCTACTCGGGCGAGCTCGACGTCCGCGTCACCGATACCTCGCTGCGCGACGGATCGCACCACAAGCGCCACCAGTTCACCGTCACCGAGGTGCGCGACATCGTCGCCGCCCTGGACGCCTCCGGCGTGCCCGTCATCGAGGTCACCCACGGTGACGGGCTGGGCGGCTCCTCGTTCAACTACGGGTTCTCCAAGACCCCGGAGCAGGAGCTGATCAAGGTCGCGGCCGAGACCGCCAAGCAGGCCAAGATCGCCTTCCTGATGCTGCCCGGCGTCGGCGTCAAGGAGGACATCAAGATCTCCCAGGACAACGGCGGCTCGATCTGCCGCATCGCCACGCACTGCACCGAGGCCGACGTCTCCATCCAGCACTTCGGGCTGGCCCGGGAACTGGGGCTGGAGACCGTCGGGTTCCTGATGATGGCGCACAGCACCACCCCGGAAAAGCTGGCCAAGCAGGCCCGCATCATGGCCGACGCCGGCTGCCAGTGCGTCTACGTCGTCGACTCGGCGGGCGCGCTGGTGCTGGAGCAGGTCACCGATCGCGTGGCCGCGCTGGTCGCCGAGCTCGGCGACGACGCCCAGGTCGGGTTCCACGGGCACGAGAATCTCGGTCTCGCGGTCGCCAACTCGGTGTACGCCGTGCGCGCGGGCGCGACCCAGATCGACGGCAGCGCACGACGTTTCGGCGCCGGCGCGGGCAACCTGCCGGTCGAGGCGTTCATCGGCGTCTGCGACAAGCTCGGCGTCAAGACCGGCGTCGACTTCTTCGCCGTCACCGACGCCGCCGAAGACGTCGTCCGCCCCGCCATGCCCACCGAATGCCTGCTCGACCGCCAGGCCCTGATGATGGGGTACGCGGGCGTCTACTCCTCGTTCCTGCGCCACGCCGAACGCCAGGCCGAGCGCTACGGGGTCTCGGCCGCGGAGATGCTGGTGCGCGCGGGGCAGCGCAAGCTCGTCGGCGGGCAGGAGGATCAGCTCATCGATATCGCGCTGGAGCTGCAGCGTGAGAAGGCTTCTGCCTGAGCGTCTTTCCCCGCAGGGCCGCGTCCATCTCCGGGCGCGGCCCTGTGCCGTGTGGCGGGTTCGACACGATACTGTCGAACGGGCTTCGGTCGAAGGAGGGGCAATGGCGTTCTTGCCGAGCGGAAATCGTCTGCCGAGAAGTGCTGCCGCAGCGGCCGCGGGCTCGCTGCTCCTCCTGGGATGTCGAACGCCCGCCGACACCACCGCCAATCCGCCCGAGCTGCCCTGCACCGGGAATGCGGCCACCGGCCCGCAGATGATCAACGACTGGCCCCTCTACACCTTCATGTCCGCCATCGACCTCCCACCCGGTGCCCACATCGCCTCCGGCGGCTCGGCCATCTCACCCACCACCCCCACCCTCGTCGACCTCTCCCTCGACCTCTGCCTCCCCACCACCGCCGACCTGATCCCCCTCGCCACCACCATCGCCCGAACCCTGAAACAGGACCCCCTCGGCGCCCGCACCGCGACCCTCTCCATCGCCCACGTCGGCCCCGGCCTCCCGGCCCGTCGCGAACTCCGCGACCCGGCCTTCCAACTCCACGCCTGGAACGATGCCGCCGACTCTCGACTGTGGGAAGTACTTCCGGCAACTCCGAATTAGTCGGTGCGCTCTACACGCGAAATCAGCTGGTCGCGGCCGAGTTCGACGACCACGCTCTCGCCGAAGAGGCAGAGGATCTCGTCCAGGTGTTGCGCGAAGAGCTCGATCAGCTGACGGTTGGCGATATTGCCGGTTGTGACGATGAGCAGGTGCGACGGACAGCCGTCGAGGACATGCCCGATCCAGAAGTCGTTGTCCTTGGTGACGACGACCCGGCCTTCTCGGTCGGCGATCTCGGCTATCGAGCTGTCAGGTGTGCGGTTGCCCTGATCGAGCTCCGAGGTGTGGACGACGTCATGCCCGGTCTCGGCGAGGAAAGTCGCCAGCTTGCGCGGTAGCTGCGCGTCGACGAGGAACCTCACGCCGCGGTGAAGGGGATGGTCGTCTTCCTGGCCGTCACGAGCGCAGCGTACTCGAGCGCCGCGAGGATATCTTCGTGCTCGAGGTCGGGATAGTCATCGAGCAGTTCCTCGATGCTCATCCCGGCGGCGAGCAGCTCGAGCAACATCTCGACGGGGTAGCGCAAACCGCGCACGACGGGCTTGCCATGACAGATGTCAGGGTCTGAGGTGATGCGGCCGAGGTTGGACACAGTGGACAGTTTAGTCCTCTCCGGGGACAAGTCGGTGGGCGAACAAGCAGTTCAGAGTGCGGGTGCTGAGGGAAATGCGGGTGACCGACGGGCGGCGGGGTGCGTAGCCTCGCGGTATGAGTGCTGGGCGTCCACTGGTGGCGATTCTGAGTGGGGCGGGGATCTCGACGGACTCGGGGATTCCGGATTACCGCGGGCCGCAGGGGTTGTGGCGGCGGGATCCGGAGGCCGAGAAGTTGGTGACGTATCAGTTCTATATGGGGGACAGCGAGATTCGCCGTAGGTCGTGGCTGATGCGGCAGGCGAGTCCGGCGTGGCGGGCGCGGCCGAACGCGGCGCATCGAGCGGTGGTGGAGCTCGCGCGCGCGGGCACGCCGCTGCGGGTGATCACGCAGAACGTCGACGGATTGCACCAAATGGCCGGGCTGCCGGATCGGAAGGTGCTGGAGTTGCACGGTTCCGCGCGCTCGGTCGTGTGCACCGAATGCGGTGACCGGACGACCATGGCCGCCGCCCTGGAACGCGTCGAGGCGGGCGAACCCGATCCGCCCTGCCGCGAGTGCGGCGGCATCCTCAAGGCCGCGACGATCATGTTCGGCGAATCGCTGGATTCGGAAGTGCTGTCCCAAGCCATCGCCATCACCCAGGCCGCCCAGATCTTCGTCGCCGTCGGCACCACCTTGCAGGTCCAGCCCGCCGCCTCCCTCGCCGGAGTAGCCGCCCAGCACGGCGCCCGCCTGATCATCGTCAACGCCGAACCCACCCCCTACGACGACCTCGCCGACGAGGTCATCCGCGAACCGATCGGCACCGCCCTGCCCGCCCTGCTCGCGCGCATCTGACGGAGGCTGTCAGCGGGCAGCCGCTACCGCCGGACGTGGAGTAGCGGTCGCCGACGCGTACCAGCGTCCGTCGTCCTTGGCCGCTGCGATGGCGGCGAACCCGGCGGGGCGCATGCGGCCGGCCGCGATGAGGGCTTCGGCCTTGGCGACGTTGATGGCCGACCAGGGGCTGCGCCGGCGGCGCGGGGAGTAGCGCTGGAGGTAGTAGTCGGGGGAGTGGGTGCGGCGGACGCTGTCGATCCAGCCGTAACACAGTGCGCCGTCGAGGGTTTCGGTGATGGTGGGGGAGCGCTCGGTGGAGTTCTTCTTGGCGATCAGGATCCAGACGGCGGGGGCGGTGGCGTGGTTGGCGGCCAGCCAGGATTCCCATTCGGCGGCGTCGGCGCAGGTGAGGACGGGGGCGTTGTCGAGCTGTTCCATGGATTCAGCATGACGGGCAAAGTGCGCATCGAATGAGCACTTTTACGGGCGGTAGGTTCGACAGCGAGAACCACTGGGAGGGTTGCGCATATGTCCATGGAGACCGTGGAGCGAATCAGGGCGATCGTCGCCGAGCAGAGTGGGCGTCCGCCGGGCGAGATCGAGCCGCACAGCCGCCTGAATGAGGATCTCGGGCTGGATTCGCTCCAGATCGTGGAGGTCATCGTGCGGATCGAGGACGGATGCCGGGTGAAGATTCCGGAGCAGGACGCGGCCGGGTGGCGCACGGTCGGCGACATCGTCGGCTATGTGGTGGCCCGGGTGCCATGAGCGAAACGGCCGGGAGCGCGTGGCTCCCGGCCGTTCGGGCTCACAACCAGGTGTCGAGCGTGGTGGTCGTGAGGAAGTGATCCAGGTCCGCGCGCCAGGGCGCGGGCGTGGTCTTCTCCGGTTCGATCGCGGTGTACTGCCCCCGGTAGAAGAGCAGGGGCCTGCCGGAGTCGGTGGACTCCGACAGGGCCTGCACACGGCCGATCACGATGTAGTGATCGCCGCCGTCGACGACGCTGTCCACAGTGCACTGGATCGTGGCCAGCGAGTCGTCGAGGACCGGGACCTCCAATTCGGAGGTGTGCCAAGGGGTTCCGGCGAACTTGTCGGGTTCGCGGGAACCGAAGCGGGCGCACACGGCCTGCTGCTCCTCGGCCAGCACGTTGACGCAGAACTTGCCGGCCTGCTCGATCGCCGCCCAGGAACGCGAGTTCTTGGTGGGGCAGAACAGGATCAGCGGCGGGTCCAGCGACAGCGCGGCGAAGGACTGGCAGGCGAAGCCGACCGGCGCACCGTCACCGTCGAAGGTGGTGATGACGGTGATGCCGGTGCAGAACTGCCCCAGCACATTACGGAACGCGCGCGGATCGATCTCGGCCGTGGGTTCGGTCATTGCTGGCGAGCCTGGATCGAGAAGTCGTGACCCCACAGGCTCACCGCCGTGGACTCCCGGGCGATCCAGGACAGATCGTCCTCGACTTCCAGCCCTTCGGTACCGAATTCGATATCGAAGCCGCCGGGCGTCTTCATGTAGAACGACAGCATCTTGTCGTTGATGTGGCGGCCGAGCGTCGCCGACATCTTGACCTTCTTGCGCAGCGCGCGATCGAGGGCGAGGCCGACGTCGTCGGAGCTCTCCACCTCGACCATCAGGTGCACGATGCCGGTCGGGTTGGGCAGCGGCAGGAACGCCAGCGAGTGGTGGCGCGGGTTGCAGCCGTAGAACCGCAGCCACGCCGGATCGCCGTCGGCGGGGCGGCCGACCAGCTGCGGGGGCAGCCGCATCGAGTCGCGCAGCCGGAAGCCGAGCACGCCCTGGTAGAACTCCTGGGCCGCGGCGTCGTCGGTGCAGGTGAGCACGACGTGCCCGAGGCCCTGTTCGGCGGTGACGAACTTGTGGCCGTAGGGGCTGACGAACCGGCGGCCGAGGTACTGCGCGCCGTAGAACGCCTCCAGCGTGTTGCCGGACGGGTCCTGGAAGCGGATCATCCCCTCGACCCGGCGTTCGGCGAGCTCCTCCTTGGTGCCCTCGGTGAAGGACACGTCCGCCTTCGCCAGGATCTCCCGAAGTTCCTGCAGCCCAGCGCGATCGGTGACCTCCCAGCCGGAAACCAGGAGCCGGTCCTGCTCGCCGGGGATGATCACCAGACGGGCGGCGAAATCGTCCATCCGCAGGTAGAGGGCGTCCGGATCGGCGCCGCTGCCCTCCATCATGCCGAGCACCTTGAGCCCGTATTCGCGCCAGGCCGCCATATCGGTGGCCTCGATGCGCATGTACCCGAGCGACTTGATGTTGCCCATTCCTACTTCTCCCAATCTGACGGGCGGGGTTCCGGGCCCTGCATGGTCACGCTGCGCTACCGCCTCCGGGCCCGACATCACCCCGCGGGCGGGACCCGGCGAGGAAATCGGTTGCGAGACGATTGAATTCGTCGAACTTTTCCAGCTGCGCCCAGTGGCCGCAACCACCGAACACGTGCAGCTGCACCCGCGGGATCATCTTGGTGGCCACGATCGCGCCGTCGAGCGGATTCACCCGGTCCTCGCGGCCCCAGATCAGCAGCACCGGCTGGCGCAGCCTGTAGGCCTCACGCCAGAGCATGCCGAGCTCGAAGTCGGGACCCGAGAACGACTTGCCCATGGCCCGGGTCGCCGCCAGCGACTCGGGGGTACTCGCGGCGGCGAACCGCTCGTCGATGAGTTCCTCGGTGATCAGCTTCTGGTCGAAGACCATGATCCGCAGGAACGCTTCCAGGTTCGCCCGGGTCGGTTCGTAGTTGAACTTCGCCAGGTTCTTCACGCCCTCGGTCGGGTCGGGCCCGAACACGTTGACGCTCAGCCCGCCCGGGCCCATCAGCACCAGCTTGCCGGCGCGGTCCGGGTAGTCCAGCGCGAACCGCACCGCCGCGCCGCCGCCGAGCGAATTGCCCAGCAGGTGCACGCGATCGGTGATCTGCAGATGGTCGAGCAGATCTTTCAGCGCCGACGCGCTGTGCGAGAAGTACTGCGGATGGTCGACCGGCTTGTCCGACTTGCCGAAGCCGGGCTGGTCCACCGCCAGCACGTGGTAATCCTGCGCCAGCACCGGGATGTTGCGCGCGAAGTTCGACCAGGACGAGGCGCCGGGCCCGCCGCCGTGCAGCAGCACGATCGTCGGCCCGTTGCCGACGCCGGCCTCGTGATAATGCAGCTGCAGATCCGGGCGGACCTGCGCGAAACGCGAAGTCGATTCGTAGGTGAGTTCCACCGTCGAAGTCACGAAATCCCCTCCTAGTACATGGTGTCGGTGATCGGCAGCCCGAATTCCCCGGAGCCGAACATCGTGTAGGCGCGCTCGGGATCGTTGGCGGCGTGCACCCGCCCGGCGTGGGCGTCGCGCCAGAAGCGCTGCAGCGGAGTGCCGTTGGCGAGCGCGGTGGCGCCCGAGCTCTCGAAGAGCTTGTCGATGGAGGCGATCGCGCGGCCGGTGGCGCGCACCTGGTCGCGGCGCGCGGCCAGCCGCAGCTCGACCGGGATCTCCTCGCCGCGCAGCAGGTAGCCGTACTCGTCGGTGATGTTGCCCCGCACCTGACGCCAGGCCGCGTCGATATCGCTGGAGGCCTCCGCGATGCGGACCTTGGCGAACGGGTCGTCCTTGGCCTTCTCGCCGGCGTAGGCGGCGCGCACGCGCTTGCCCTGGTGCTCGACGTGGGCGGCGTAGGCGCCGTAGGCCATGCCGACGATCGGGGTGGTGATGGTGCTGGGATGAATGGTGCCCCAGGGCATCTTGTAGAGCGGATCGGTATTCTGCTCCAGGCCAGGCGATTTCAGCTCGTTCATGGTCTTGTAGCTGAGGAAGCGATGCCGCGGCACGAAGACGTCCTCGACCACCAGCGTGTTGGAGCCGGTGCCCTTGAGCCCCACCACATTCCACACGTCGTCGATGCGGTAGTCGGTACGCGGGACCAGGAAGCTGCCGAAGTCGACCGGACGGCCGTCCTTGATCACCGGGCCGCCGACGAAGGTCCAGTCGGCGTGGTCGGAACCGGAAGACCAGGCCCAGCTGCCGCTGACGCGGTAACCCGAGCCGTCCTCGACGACCGTGCCCGCGCCCATCGGGGCGTAGGAGGAGGAGATGCGGACCTCGGTGTCGTTGCCCCACACCTCTTCCTGGGTCTGCTGGCTGAACAGCGCCAGGTGCCAGTTGTGGATGCCGAGGATGCCCGCGACCCAGCCGGTGGAGCCGCACGCGCTGGCGATCTTGCGGACGGTGTCGTAGAAGATCACCGGGTCGGCGGCGTAGCCACCCCACTGCTTGGGCTGCACGATCTTGAAGAAGCCGGTCCCCTGCAGCGCCTTCATGGTTTCTTCGGGAATGCGGCGCAGGTCCTCGGCCGCCTGAGCCTGCTCGCGCAGGAAGGGCAACAGTGCTTCGACCTTGTCGGTCACTTCTTGCGTCATCTCGAGACCTGCTCCTGCCTGGTCGGGTTGGTTACCGGTAGTCATTTGCCTCTGAGACTAGAACAGGTTCTTATTTCTGTCGAGAACAGGTATCCACAATAGCCGCTGATCAAGGATCCCCAGGAAGTGGGCCAGATCGCTGGCGTGAAGCCCGCTCGTTTTGTAACGTGTTCTAGTACAGAAGGAGGAGGAATCGCGATGGCAGTTACCCCCAAGGGGAGCGGTGGCAAGGTTCGGGAGCTCGATGTGGGCTCCGTGCCTACCCGTTATGCGCGGGGTTGGCATTGCCTCGGTCTGGCCGAATCGTTCCGTGACGGCAAGCCGCACTCGGTGCAGGCTTTCGGCACCAAGCTCGTGATCTGGGCCGACAGCAAGGACGAACTGCATGTGCTGGACGGCTACTGCCGGCACATGGGCGGCGATCTGAGCATGGGCTCGATCAAGGGCGACGACATCGCCTGCCCGTTCCACGACTGGCGCTGGGGCGCCAACGGCAAATGCACGGCCATCCCGTACGGCAAGCGCGTACCGCCGTTGGCACGCACTCGATCCTGGACCACCCTGGAGCGTAACGGGCAGCTGTTCGTCTGGAACGACCACGAGGGCAATCCGCCGCAGGAGGGGGTCACCATCCCCTACATCGACGGCGCCTACACCAACGAAGACGGCAGCGGGCGCGAGGAACTCGGCGAACGCTGGACCCCGTGGGTGTGGAACACCATGCTGATCGAAGGCGCCAACTGCCGCGAGATCATCGACAACGTGGTCGATATGGCGCACTTCTTCTACATCCACTTCGCCTACCCGACGTTCTTCAAGAACGTCTTCGAAGGCCACGTCGCCACCCAGTTCCTGGAGTCGAAGAACCGGCAGGACATCGGCACCCAGAAGTACGGCGAGGTGCTGCTGGAGTCGGTGGCCTCCTACTACGGTCCGTCCTGGATGCTCAACTCGCTGATCAACAGCTACGGCGGGTTCGAGGTCAAGACGATGCTGATCAACTGCCACTACCCGGTCTCGCAGGACTCCTTCATGCTGATGTGGGGCCTGACCGCGGAGAAGCCGGCCGGCCTCGACGACGCGGGCGGGCAGAAGCTCGCGGAGAAGATGATGGAGGGCATCAACGTCGGCTTCCTCGGCGACGTGGAGATCTGGAAGCACAAGTCCAAGGTCGAAAACCCGCTGCTCTGCGAGGAAGACGGCCCGGTCTACCAGCTGCGCCGCTGGTACGACCAGTTCTACGTGGACCTCGCCGACGTCAATCCGAAGTCCACCGACCGCTTCGAGTTCGAGGTGGACACCACCAAGGCGAACATCGCCTGGGAGGCCGAGGTCGCGGAGAACCTGCGGCGGCGGGCGGAAGAAGAAGCGGCACAGTCCGATCAAGCGGAGGCGGGTGTCTGATGATTCGGTGGGCCAAAGCACCCGACTTTGCCGATCAGCCGGAACGGCGGGCCGAGGTGCAGGCCCAGACCGTGGTCGACAAACAGCGCTACCTGGACGACGGCATGACGCCGCTCAAGTGTCAGACCTGTGCCAGCGAAGTCCTGGTGCGCAAGTACTCCGCGCACCAGACCTCGGTGCAGTGGACCGGTGACCCGGCCGCCCGCTGCCCGGTCTTCGCCAAACTCGGTCCGACCCAGAGTCATCCGCACCGGCCCGAATCCTGCGCCGATCTCGAGCGCACGATCCAGTGGGCCGTCGACGAGGGCGTCGTCGAAATCCCGAAGTAGCCGCCGGAACACGGAAAGGCCTCGCCACCCCCTCGGGTGCGGGGCCTTTCGTGTGCGCTACGCCGAGCCGGCGCGCAGGGCGAGCCAGCCGGTCGAAGGGTCCGCGTGACCGTGGTAGAGGACCGGTATGCGCTGGTCCACCTCGAAGTGGCGGTAGACCGCGAGCATGGCCGCGCGCACGGCGTAATCCTGGAAGTCGTCGACCCGGCGCGGGCCGAGCGGATGTTCGGGGAGCGCGGCCAGCCTGGTCAGCTCGTCGGGGTCGGCGGCGTCCAGGCCGACCGGGTCGGGATCGCTGATGAGGTGGTCGTGCAGCACCGATCGGGTGCGGGCGGCATCGGCCCGGCCGGTGGCGAAGGCGCGGAACTCGGCCCGTACGGAACTGGCCGGGTCGACCTGGGACTGCATGATCCGGGCGAGTTCTCCGGCCAGCTCCCGCGCCCCGGCCGCGCCGACGGGCACCTGCTCCACCAGATGCAGGACGCAGCCGCCGCGGACCAGGGGCTCGGGAGCGAGGAAGATCGCCAGCGCGGGATCGGGATACTCGCGGCAGGTCAGACAAACCTTGGTGTGCGTCGGGTCAGCCATGGCGCCCTCCTTCGAGGGAGGCTTCGGTCGCAGGGGTTGTCCTTGCAGTATAGGAGCCGGTCATCGATCGGCAATCCTCTATTCAGGACTCGAGGCGCCAGGTGATCCCGTGCTCGGCGAGCGCATCGAGGAAGCCGGCCGGGTCGAACGCCTCCGCCGGAGCGAGCGCGCCCGGCCGGGTGCCGCCTCCCGCGAGGCGCACGGCGGTCTCCACCGCCATCAGCGCCGAATCGCGGTAGGAGTGCAGTCCGCTGACGACGCCCCGGACTTTCGCGCCGTCGACGCCGTAGGCGTCCACGACCAGGTCGTAGCGCAGATCCTCGCTCGGAGCATCGGGCAGCGACTCGATCAGCTCGGCGGTGAAGCCGCTCAGGTTCGCGAGGATGCGGGTGGCCACCACGCCCTCGACGAAGCCGACGTCGGAGTGGCGTGGAATCGACAGCACGGGCGGCTGCGGGAACTTCGCTACCGGGGTGGGTTCGGTGTCACCTGGGAACACCATCTCGGAGCGTTTCGCCGTTGCGCCGGTGTGGAATTCGCCGTCCGCGTAGTGCCAGCCACCGTTGCTGAACCAGTCCAGGCTGGCGAACACGGTCTTCGCGCTGCCCTTGGAGCCGTTGCCGCCGCTCTTGCTGAGGTGGCTGATCTCGATCTCGGCCGGGCCCTGGACCCGGCGCGAGGTGAGATGGGCGAGCAGGTCGCCGGACAGATTGCTGTCGGTGATACCGGAGATCACGGTGACCCCGGCAGCCTGGGCGCGTGCGTCGTAGTCGTCGAAAACGGTGCGCAGGAACAGCTGTTCGCCGGAGACATCGGCGTAGTGCGCGCGGGCGTCGATGGCGGCGGCGAGGACGGCTTCGCCGTTGTCCACGTAGGCGGGCAGGCTGCTGATCACCACGTCGGCGCCGGTGAACGCGGTGACCAGGGCGTCGCGATCGGTGAGGTCGGCGACTCGGATGTCGGCGTCGGGGAGTCCCGCGGCATCGGCGGCCGCGCGCAGGCGGGCGGCGTCGCGGCCGACCAGGATCGGGGTGAGGCCGCGGCGGCGCAGATCGGTAAGCATGTAGCCGCCGGTGACGCCGTTGGCGCCGTAGATCGCGATGGTGGCGGGGGAGTTCGGGTTCGTCATGGGATGAACGTTATGGCGAATTCATGAGCACATGAATGGCTATTTCGCTCATAAATATGTCAGTAACACTCATAGGAAACACTGTATGGTGACCGTGTGGACATCCTCAGTGAAACCATCGCGGCCATCCGCACCGGCCACCCGGCCTCGGGCATGTTCGTCCGCCACGCCCCGTGGGGCCGGCGCTATCCCGTCGTCCCCGGCGCGGGTTTCCATGTGGTGTTGCAGGGCTCGTGCCAGCTCATTCCGCCGGGCGGCGAGCCGCTGGCGCTCGGTGTCGGCGATGTCGTCTTCATGCCGCGCGGCGCCGACCACGATCTGGTCGACCAACTCGGCAGCGCGGTCACCGAACTCGCGCAACCGGGTGAGCCGCGCGAGATCATCGGGCCCGGCGCGCGTTCCCTGCTGCTGTGCGGCGCCTACGAACTCGGCCGGCAGCGCAGCCATCCGCTGCTGGACGAGCTGCCCG
Source organism: Nocardia sp. NPDC050435 (assembly GCF_040655395.1). NCBI lineage: Bacteria > Bacillati > Actinomycetota > Actinomycetes > Mycobacteriales > Nocardiaceae > Nocardia > Nocardia sp. NPDC050435. The sequence continues at coordinate 321,021 of NZ_JBFAJW010000009.1, read as the reverse complement.
AATTCATCCATTTCCCCGCGCGACTGGGCGAGCACCCGACGCTGCGCGCCGCGGTGGAGCTGCTGGCCGCCGAGCTCACCGAGCCCCGGCTGGGCAGCGACGCCGTGGTGCCCACGCTGCTCGAGACCATGCTGCTCTACATCCTGCGAGCCTGGTTCGACGAGCAGGAGGGCGGCACCGGGTGGGCGGGCGCGTTCGCCGATCCCGCGGTCGCCGCCGCGCTGCGCGCGGTCCACGAGGACCCGGCCCGGGCCTGGACGGTGCCCGAACTCAGTGCGCGCGCCGGGGTCTCGCGCGCCACCCTCGCGCGCCGCTTCACCGCCACCGTCGGCGAACCGCCGCTGGCCTACCTGACGCGCTGGCGGCTGCTCACCGCCGCGAAACTGCTGCGGGAAACCGGCGACGGCCTGGCCGCCATTGCGCGGAAGGTCGGATACACCTCCGAATTCGCATTCGCCAAGGCTTTCAAGCGTGAATACGGCCTCGCGCCAGGACAATACCGACGCGCCGAGGACAAACCCCCGTTGATCGCCGTCTGACGTCGGGCCGTACGGTACCGTCACCAGGTCAGAGGGCATGCCGGGGCAACGAATTCGATCGCCTCGGCAATTTCTGCCCTGCAATTGTTTCTCCGGTTTTGCCGTTCGTTCCGCCGCAGGTATTTCCCACCGCGTAATGGATGCGAGGTTCCGTTGAGAATTGTCCCGGCCATCGGTATCGCGGCGCTGACCGCCGCGGCCGTCGGCATCGCCGCCGCCCCCGCGCACGCGGTGCCGCCGATCACCGGCCCCGAGGCGATCGACTGTCCGCCACTGGAAGATTGGGGTAACCCGGACGACCCGGTCCCGCCGCGCGACCCGCTGTGCGGGCAGGACGACTGGGAACTGCTGCCCGGCATCCACCTGCGCAGCAGCGCCTACAACCGCGTCTCGACCATCTACGGCCCGGATGTCGCGGTGACCTTCGTCGGCAGCGAGCACTTCCAGGTCCGCGACCGCCAGGGCCGGCTGCTGGCCGGTGAAGAGGGCGACGGTCTGCATCATGTGCCCTTCGGCCAGGAGATCCCGCCGCCGCTGCCCGAGGTACTGCCGGGCGATACGCCGCACGAGGAGGCGGTGCGCGAAGGCCTGTCCCGAGTGCAGGTTTCGCCGCTGCCGGGCTGGGATTACACCGGCGACCTCAGCGACAGCTCCGCCTTCCTGAACACGCCGATGGGCAGCGTCACGGTGCAGGCCCCGGGCACCGGCGACGACCCGGATCACCTCATGCCGGGGCCCGAGGGCGAGCGGCGCTGGCAGGCGATCAACAACTTCCAGGTGCTGGACGCGCAGGGGCGCTACCTGCTGGGCAACACCCTGACCTTCGGTTCGCCGATGGCGATCTGGCCGAACGCGGCGGTGCCGTGCCCGGTGGGCACGGTGCCGGTCTCCCAGCTGACGGCCGAGAACATCGCGGCCGCGCGCAGCGCCGACGAACTGCCCGCGCCGATCTGCGAGGTGCCGGACACGGTTCCGCTCTCGGCCAACCGTGAGATCGACGACAGCTCGGACAATCCCGAGGTGCAGAAGGCCGAGGATCGCAACGCGGCGATCAGCGCGGTCAGCACCCAGTTCGCGCTGGCGGTCAGCATCGGCGGACTGATCGGCGGCGCGGTCGGTCTCACGGCCGGGTGCCTCATCGGTTTCCTGGGCGGCGCGGGAGCGGGCAGTCTGTCGTCCATTCCGGGCATCGCGGCCGGCACGCTCGGCGGCTGCCTCGCCGGCGCCGCGCTGCTCGGCGTCGTCGGCACCACGGCGGGCAGCCTGCTGCTGGGCGTTCCGGTCGGCATCGCGGCGAGCGTCAACGCCTACAACACCCTGAAGTTGCAGAACGCGGTGGTCAAGCCGATCACCGAGGCCGAAGCGCGGGTGCGTGAGGCGGTCGCGATCAGCGATCTGTCCGAGCAGCTGGCCCCGGTTTTCCCGTGGCTGGCCGCACCGCCTGCGCGGACCCTCGAGCAGGCCGCGCCGCTGCCGGAGTCCTGAACGCCGGCGGGCCGCTCACCTCGCGGGAGGCGGGCGGCCCGTCCGGCGGGTGCGCGATCTCGGCCGAGAGTGGTCTGCCGCGTGCCGGATTCGCCCGGCGTCGGGATCACCCCGGGCTCAGCTGAACGGGCTGTGCGGGCGTTCCTGTAATTCGCCGTCCAGGTAGATGTCGACCTTCTCGTTGTAGAAGCAGGCCAGGCCCTGGATCTTCTGGCTCTCCGGCACCGGCGTGCGATAGATCCACACGTAATCGACGTACTCGTTGTCGCCGACGCGCACCGTCCAATACTCCGCGTTGCCCTTGTACGGGCAACTGGTACGCGTCGGGGACACCTCGAGCAGGTCCATGCGCAGATCCGTGAGCGGCAGGTAATACCGTGTCGGCAGCCCGGTTTCGAACAGCATGCGCGGCGCGTGCGAATCGGCGACGGTGACGCCGTCGATCTCCACCCGCACGTGCCGGGTGCTGGCCAGGATGTCGACCCGGGAGTACGGGTCGCGCGGATGCACGTAGACCGGCTCGTCCTCCTCGAACCAGGAGTCCATCGCGTTCCACTCCAGGCGCACCAGCTCGTTCACGCCCGGGACCGGCGATTCGTGGTAGCGCAGTGCCGCGTTCTCCGCGGTGATGCCGTTGACGACCACGTCGTACCCCGTGCCGGTGCCCAGCGCGGGGGAGTGCGAGACCTGGCCGCTCGCCTCGAGTTTCGCGCGCAGATCGACCGCGGGCAGGTAGTAGGTCGGGTAGTGCGGGTGCTCCCACACCAGCGCCGCGCGCAGCGTGTCGGCGATCAGGTGCCCGCCGAGGTAGACCCGGACCCGCTTCGGACTGGTCTCGACCCGGACCGGGCCTGTCGGATCACTCATACCTCCCGACCGTACGCCTGCCCGCGACAGCACGGGACGCACCCGGGTTCGGTCGCGTGGCCGAACCCGGGCCGCCCGTCAGCGCGCCGGTGTCAGCGGACGGCTCGGCTGCCCGAACAGCTGCGCGTCACCGTGCGCGCGCTTGAAGAACAGGTGCGCGTCGTGCTCCCAGGTGATCGCGATACCGCCGTGCAGCTGCACGGTTTCGGCCACGATGTGGGTGAACGCCTCCGAACAGTGCACGCGTGCCGCCCACACGTCCTCGGCGGTCGCGGGGCCGGGCTCGGCGACCGCGGCGGCGGCCGCGTAGGCGGCGGACTTCGCGGACTCCAGCAGCACGTACATGTCGGCCATGCGGTGCTTGAGCGCCTGGAAGCTGCCGATCGCCCGGCCGAACTGCACCCGGGACTTGCTGTACTCGACCGTCGTCTCCAGGCACTGCTCCATCGCGCCGACCTGCTCGGCGGCCACTGCCGCCCAGCCGATCTCGCGCAGTCGCGCCGCCAGCTCCACGGGATCCGCGGCGCCGAGCCGCTGCCCGGTCACGCCGTCGAAGGTGATCTCGGCGAGTTTGCGGGTCGGATCCATGGTGGCGACCGCGCGCCGGGTGACCCCGGCGGCGTCGGCGGCGACCTCGAACAAGCCCGCCGCGGTCAGGACGAGCAGCGTGTCCGCGTGCGCGCCCAGCACGTAATGCGCCGTGCCGCTCAGCGTCTCGCCGGTGGCCCGGACGCCGAAATCGTCCCAGCCGCGCGCCCCCGCCCAGCACACCGCCAGGGTGCGGCTGCCGTCGGCGACACCGGGCAGCAGCCGGGCGCACGCCTCGGCGTCACCGGAGAGCAGCACCGCCTGCGCGCCCAGCACCGCCGAACCCAGCATCGGCACGTCGGACAGCGTGCGCCCCAATTCGCCGACGACCAGCAGGGATTCGAGCACCGAGGCCCCGATCCCGTCGTACTCCTCCGGGATCGCCAGCGCCGCGACACCGATCTGCTCGCAGAGCCGCTGCCAGAGGGCGGTGTCGTAACCCGCCTCGGAGTCGTAGCCGGCGCGCACGGCCGCGCTGCCCGCGTGCTTGGTGAGCAGGGCGCGGATCGAGGCGGTGAACTCCTGGTGTTCGGGGCTGGTCACGGCTCACCTCGCACGGCCCGGTCCTGGATGACCTCGTCGCGCAGCGCGCGGGCGATGCGGGAGCGGTGCAGATCCGGGGTGCCCCAGGCGGAGCGGAGCGCGGTCACCTTGGTCAGCCACAGCGACAGGTCGTATTCGGCGGTGTAGCCGATCGCGCCGTGCACCTGCAAGGCCGCACGGGCCGCGGCGTAGGCGGCGTCGCCGCAGGTGAGCACGGCCGCCGACACGTCGCGGGCGCGGGTGCCCGCGCGCAGGGTCAGCGCGGCGCGATAGAGCAGCGGTTCGGCCAGGTCCAGGCCGATCAGCACGTCGGCCAGCTTCTGCTTCACGGCCTGGAACTCGCCGATCGGCTTGCCGAACTGCTTGCGCTGCTTGGCGTATTCGGTCGCCTGATGCAGCAGGGCGCGGCCCGCGCCGAGCAGCTGGGCGGCGGCGGCGAGCGCACCGGTGTCGAACGCGACGGCGGCGGCCTCGGCCACCGCCTCGCCCTCGGCGACGGCTTCGCCCGGGCGCACGGTGAACAGTCGCCGCGCGGGATCGACCGAGCGGACCAGGGTCTGGTGCTCGGCCCGGCATAGCTCGGTGCCGTCCACCACCAGCACCACCTCGGCGATGTCGGCGTCGAGCACCACCGGGTCCTGGTCCGGCGCGGCGAAGGCGATGGAGCCCAGCGCCGTGCCCTCGGCGAGACCGGGCAGCCAGCGCTGCGCCAGTTCCTGGTCCGGAAGTGCCTGCAGCAGCGCCGGAATCGCGGCCGCGGTCTCGACCAGCGGTCCCGGCACGCCCGCCCGGCCGATCTCCAGGAACGCGACGACCAGATCGATCGGCTCCGCGCCGACCCCGCCGTGCGCCTCGTCGACGCCGAGCCCGAGCACCCCGGAGCCGGCGAGCTGCCGGATCAGGGCCTGCCCGGCACGCGCGTCACCGGCGGCCCAGGCCCGCACCGCGGCGGGCGTCTGCCCGGCGTCGAGCAGCTTGCGCAGGCTGGTGCCGAAGTCGAGTTGTTCGGGACTGAGCGCGAACCTCATCGGCTGCTCCCTCTCGGTAGTCCGAGCAGCCGCTCGGCGATGATATTGCGCTGGATCTCGTTGGTGCCGGCGTAGATCGGGCCGGACAGCGAGAACAGATAGCCGTCGGTCCAGGGCCCGGCCAGCTCGCCCGCGGCGCCCAGCACATCCAGGGCCGTTTCGTGCATGGCGATGTCGAGCTCGGACCAGAAGACCTTGGTGATGGAGGATTCCGCGCCGAGCTTGCCGCCCTCGTTGAGCCGGGTGACGGTGCCGAAGGTGTGCAGCCGGTAGGCCTCGCTGCCGAGCCAGGCGTCGACCACCGCGTCCCGCTGCGCGGTGTTGGTGCGGTCGCCGGTCTCCAGCCACAGTTCGATCAGCCGCTGCGCGGTCGCGCTGAAGCGGCCGGGGCTGCGCAGCGAGAGGCCGCGCTCGTTGCTGGAGGTGCTCATCGCCACCCGCCAGCCGTCGTTGACGGTGCCGATGACGTCCTGGTCGGGCACGAACACGTCGTCGAGGAAGATCTCCGCGAAACCGGGTTCGCCGTCCAGCTGCGGGATCGGGCGCACCGAGACGCCCTCGGCGTTGAGCGGGAACATCATGTAGGTGAGCCCGCGGTGCCGCTCGGCCTCCGGGTCGCTGCGGAACAGGCCGAACGCCCAGTCCGCGAACGCCGCTCGCGAGCTCCAGGTCTTCTGCCCGCTCAGCAGCCAGCCGCCGTCGGTGCGGCGCGCGGTGGAGCGGATGCCGGCCAGGTCGCTGCCCGCTTCCGGCTCGGACCAGGCCTGCGCCCAGATGTCGTCACCGCGTGCCATCCGCGGCATGATGCGTTCCAACTGCTCGGGGGTGCCGTGCTCGAACAGCGTCGGCGCGAGCAGGAAGATGCCGTTCTGGCTGACCCGGCCCGGTGCGCCCGCGGCGTAGTACTCCTGCTCGAAGAGCACCCACTCCAGCAGCGAGGCGTCGCGCCCGCCGAATTCGGCGGGCCAGGAGACCACGGACAGGCGGGCGTCGGCGAGGGTGCGCTCCCAGTCGCGGTGCGCCTCGAATCCGGCCTTGGTGTCCATCGAGGGCAGCGGGGCCGCCGGCTTGTTGGCGGCCAGGAATTCGCGGACTTCGCGCTGGAATTCCTGGGTCGCCTGGTCGAAATCGAGATCCACTCAACTCTCCTGGGAACCCTGGACCCCGGCGTTCGCCGGGGTGACGGTGGCGGTTGGTGCGTTCGCCGGGGTGGTCGCGGTGGCCTTCATCGACTTGGCGTTCATGCCGCCCAGCGAGTCGGCGCCGACCTCGGCGTTGTGCGCGTGCGCGAAGTGGTGCAGGCCGAACACCGAGTCCATGCCGGAGCGCAGGCCCATCAGGTCCTCGGCCTGGTTGACCGCCTTCTTGGTCAGCGCCAGGCCGAATTGCGGCATGGCGGCGATCTTCTCGGCCAGCGCGAAGGTCTCGGATTCGAGTTCGGCGCGCGGCACGACGCGGTTGACCATGCCCCACTCCTTGGCCTGCGCGGCGTCGAACCGGTCGCCGGTGAACAGGAACTCCTTGGCCGCGCGCGGGCCCATGACCCACGGGTGGGCGAAGTACTCGACGCCCGGAATACCCATGCGGACCACGGGATCGGAGAAGAACGCGTCGTCGGCGGCGACGATCAGATCGCACACCCAGGCCAGCATCAGCCCGCCCGCGATGCAGGCGCCCTGCACCATCGCGATGGTCGGCTTCGGGATCTCGCGCCAGCGCCGGCACATGCCGAGGTACACCTCGGTCTCCCGGGCGAAGCGCTGGTCGCCGCCGGCCCGGTCGACGTGGTCCCACCACAGCGCCGCCTTGTTCGGGTACCGCACGTGGTGGTCGCGGCCCGGCGTGCCGATGTCGTGGCCCGCGCTGAAGTGTTTCCCGTTGCCCGCCAGCACGATCACCCCGACCTCGGGATCTTCGACGGCGCGCTCGAAGGCAGCGTCCAGGGCGTAGGTCATCACGGAGTTCTGCGCGTTGCGGTAGTCCGGCCGGTTCAGCGTGACGACCGCGACCCGCCCTCGCACCTCATAGGTGACGACGTCACCCTCATCGGGCACACCCTCGGTCATTTGTTCTCCTCGCAGTATCTGATTGCGGCGCTCACTACGCCCGCCATGGTCACGCTGCGCTACCGCCTCCGGGCGCTGAGCTCTCGCCGCGTAACTGCCGCTTGAGCACTTTCCCGGACGCGTTGTAGGGCAACTCGTCCCGGAACTCGACGAAGCGCGGCACCTTGAAGTTGGCGAGCACGGTCGTGGCGTGCGCGCGCACGTCGTCCGCGGTGAGCGCGGCGCCCGGCTTGCGCACCACGAAGGCCTTGCCGACCTCGCCCATCCGTTCGTCGGGCACGCCGACGACCGCGGATTCGGCGACGCCGTCCAGCCGGGACAGCGCCTGCTCGATCTCGGCGGGGTAGACGTTGAAACCGCCGGAGATGTACATGTCCTTGAGCCGGTCGGTGATCTTGAGATAGCCGCGCTCGTCCAGGGTGCCGACGTCGCCGGTGTGCAGCCAGCCCTCGGCGTCGATGGTGGCGGCGGTGGCCTCGGGGTCGTCGAGGTAGCCGAGCATCACGTTCGGGCCGCGCAGCAGCACCTCGCCCGCGTCGCTGAGCTTCAGTTCGAAGTCGGCGATCGGGCGGCCGCAGGTGGTGGCGATGGTCTCCGCGTCGTCGTCGACCCGGCACATGGTGCCGAAACCGGCGGCCTCGGACAGGCCGTAACCCGTGATGACGACACCGAATCGGAGTTCCGAGCGCATCCGTTCGACCAGCACCACCGGCACGGCCGCGGCGCCGGTGACGGCGACGCGCAGGCTGCTCAGGTCGAAATCGGCGCGGTCCGGGAAGTCGAGGATGGTCTGGTAGATGGTCGGCGGCCCGGGCAGCACGGTGATCTTCTCCTCGCTCACCAGCCGCATGGTCTGGGGCACGTCGAAGGTCGCCTGCGGCACGATGGTCGCGCCGGTCACCAGGCAGGACAGGATGCCGGCCTTGTAACCGAAGTTGTGGAAGAACGGGCTGACCACGAGGTAGCGGTCGTCGGTGGTCAGGGTGGTGCACTCGGCCCAGCCGCGGACCACGCTCAGCGCCTGCCGGTGCGCGACCAGCGTGCCCTTGCTGCGGCCGGTGGTGCCGGAGGTGAACAGGATGTCGGACAGGTCGTCGGGCGCGACGGCCTCGGCCCGCTTCTGCGCGTCGGCCACCGAGACCAGGGTGGCGATGCTCGTCAGCGCCGACCAGTCCAGCACCCGCGCATCCGATTCCACCGCGGTCCCGGGTTCCACCGGGATGACCACGATCGTCTCGATGTCCAGCGCCGGTGTCGCCGCGCGCAATTCGGCCAGCCGGTCGCGACCGAGGAAGGGGCCGGCGATGAACAGGGCCTTGGCGTGCACGCGGGTGAGGACGTCGGCGGCTTCCTCGGCCACATACCGGGTGTTCAACGGGACCAGCGCCGCACCGGCATAGTGCGCGCCGAGCGCGGCGACGACCCAGTGATAGGTGTTGGGCGCCCACATCGCGACGCGGTCGCCGGGCTGGAGGCCGCGCGCGATCAGCGCGCAGGCCACCTCCTGGACCGCCGCGAGCAACTGATTCCAGTCCAGCCGGACCGAGCCGTCGGCGAGCGCGGGCGCGCTGCCGTAGGTCCGTGCGGCGTCGTGCAGTGCCATCGGGGTCGTCTGTGCAGGGGTTGTCACGGTTGTCCTCACCGTCCGCTGGGCCGTTCCGCTGACCTTTTCGAGCGACCGGCAAGTCGCTACGTCTAGAGGCTAACAAAGCAAGTGCTTGGTAGGTTATCCTACCGTCGTGGTTGCGATCCAGACCTCAGATTCCAGTACCGCCGCACAGGATGCGGCCTTTTCCGTGGAAGTGCGGGCGTGGCTGGAAGAGAACCTCAACGGCGAATTCCGGGCGCTGCGCGGACTCGGCGGCCCCGGCCGCGAGCACGAGGCGTTCGACGAGCGGCTCGCCTGGGACCGGCACCTGGCCGCGGCCGGGTGGACCTGCCTCGGCTGGCCCGCGGAATACGGCGGCCGCGACGCCACCGTGCGCCAGCAGGTGATCTTCCACGAGGAATACGCCAAGGCCAACGCGCCCGCCCGGGTCTCGCACGTCGGCGAGGAACTGCTCGGCCCGACCGTGCTGGCCTTCGGCACCCGGGAACAGAAGGACCGCTTCCTGCCCGGCGTCCGCAATGTCACCGAGCTGTGGTGCCAGGGCTACTCCGAGCCGGGGGCCGGTTCGGACCTGGCCGCGGTCAGCACCTCGGCGCACCTCGACGGTGACGAGTGGTCGATCAACGGCCAGAAGATCTGGACCTCGCTGGCGCACGTCGCGGACTGGTGCTTCGTCATCGCGCGCACCGAGAAGGGCTCGGCCCGGCACAAGGGTCTGTCCTATCTGCTGGTGCCGATGAACCAGCCGGGCATCGAGGTGCGCCCGATCATCCAGCTCACCGGCACCTCGGAATTCAACGAGGTGTTCTTCGACAACGCCCGCACCGCCGCCGATCTGGTGATCGGCGCGCCGGGGGAGGGCTGGCGCATCGCGATGGGCACGCTGGCCTTCGAGCGCGGGGTGTCCACGCTGGGGCAGCAGATCCGCTTCGCCCAGGAGCTCGCCGCCGTCGAGGCGCTGGCCCGGCGCACCGGCGCGGCCGAGGATCCGCTGATCGCGGACCGGATCGATCGCGCCTGGGTCGGCCTGCGGGTGATGCGCGCGCACGCGATCCGCACCATGGCCAGCGCCGAGGTGGACGACAGCGGGCAGGCCTCGGTCTCGAAGCTGCTGTGGGCCAACTGGCATCGCGGCCTGGGCGAACTGGCCATGGCGGTGCTCGGGCCGCAGGGCCTGATCGCCGACGACAACGACGACCTGAACGAATGGCAGCGGATGTATCTGTTCACCCGTGCCGACACGATCTACGGAGGTTCGAACGAAGTGCAGCGCAACATCATCTCCGAGCGTGTGCTCGGTCTGCCGCGAGAGGCTCGCTGATGCCTGATCTTTCCGTCGCGCCGCAGCCGGTCGCCGGCCACGGCCTGCTCACCGGACGCACCGCTGTCATCACCGCCGCCGCCGGCACCGGCATCGGCTCGGCCACCGCCCGCCGGCTGCTCGCCGAGGGCGCGGACGTGGTGGTCTCGGACTGGCACGAAAGGCGGCTCGCCGAAACCGAAGTCGAGCTCAAGGGCGAGTTCCCGGAGCGCCGGGTCGCGGCGATCGCGTGCGACGTGCAGAGCACCGAGCAGGTGAACGCGCTGGTGCGCGGTGCCGCCGCGGCGCTGGGCCGGGTCGACATCATGGTCAACAACGCCGGGCTCGGCGGCGAGACGCCGGTGGTCGACATGACCGACGAGCAGTGGGACCGCGTCCTGGACATCACGCTCAACGGCACCTTCCGCTGCACCCGCGCGGCGCTGGGCTACTTCCGCGAGGCCGGGCACGGCGGGGTCATCGTGAACAACGCCAGCGTGCTCGGCTGGCGGGCGCAGTACGGTCAAGCCCACTATGCGGCGGCCAAGGCCGGCGTCATGGCGCTGACCCGGTGCAGTGCGGTGGAAGCCGCCGAACTGGGGGTGCGGATCAACGCGGTCTCGCCGAGCATCGCTCGGCATGCGTTCCTCGACAAGGTGTCCTCCACCGAACTGCTGGACACCCTGTCCGAACGCGAGGCCTTCGGCCGGGCCGCCGAACCCTGGGAGGTGGCGGCCACAATCGCCATGCTCGCCAGCGATTACACGACGTATCTGACCGGCGAGGTGGTCTCGATCAGCAGCCAGCGCGCCTGACCCGGCGGCGGTTGCTCGCGGCGGGTGGCCGGGCCCGGCGGATGCGCCGGGTGCGGTCGCCCGGTGCGCCTGCTGTCCGTCATCCAGCGACCCGGCAACGATCCCGCGCAAGAGTGCGAACGCCTACCTACATCCGCTATTTGCGCTGCATACGGGCTTCTGTTCAGCGGAAAAACCATTGCGTGTCGGCGGCTTTCGTGTGCCATGCTGGTTGTGGTCGGATCCCGCAAACTCCCGTGAGGGGCGATGGCTATGGGCCTGGATCGCCCACATGCCCGCGAACAACTGGAACTCGATTTGGTGCGCGAAGTCGTGCTGGCCAGGCGAAGACTGGACAGCATGGTCCTCGCCGCGCTCACACTCGGCGCCGAACTCATGGACCACGGTTCCCAGCGCGCCACCGCCACCCGCGCCGTGCAGATCCTCGAGCAATACGCGGTCGACGAGGGCGAAGTCGCGCGCGATCCGCGCGGTGCACTCCGTGCGGACATGCAGCGCGATCATGATCGCGCACGGCGCATCGGCCTCGAACACCGGCCCTCCGAACAAGACGAGCGCCGGCACCAGCAGGCCGCGCTGATGCGCGAGGTGCGCGCCGACCTGCTCGAGGTCGTGCGCCGCTGCCGCCAGTTCCATTTCGATCGCGTGGCCTTCGCCGACGAGATCGCGCAGGGATTGTGCGCGGCCACCGACAAATTGGTGATCGGCGCCGACATGGACACCTACCACGCGTGGCAGCGCGGGATGGTGCTCAAGCTCGTCGAGGAACCCACCCCGAACGGTCCGCCGCGCGTGCTGGCGACGGTCGACGCGGGCCCGGGCCGCGGGCCGCTGACCGTCGAATGGGACAGCCCCGAACGACGATTGGCGCTGGTCGCGCGCCTGGCCCGGGCGGGTATCTCGCCGGTCGTCATCTGCGATCGACTACTCGCGGACCTCTCGGTCTCCTCGCCGCTGCGCTATTCCTTCCGCTGATCCCGGACGATCTCCGAGCGGGAGTGATGCGTGCCGCCCTAGACCAAGCAAATGCTTGGTTGTACGATCACCTATGTGACCGCACCTGACGCCACGAAATCAGCAGATGTCTCGAAATCGGCACGGCGCAACGAACTGCTCCTGCTGGCGGCCGATCTGTTCGCCCAGCGCGGGCTGCGCGCCACGACCGTCCGCGATATCGCCGATGCGGCCGGAATCCTATCCGGCAGCCTCTACCACCACTTCGATTCCAAGGAATCCATGGTGGACGAGATCCTGCGCGGCTTCCTCGATGACCTGTTCGGCCGCTACCGGGAGATCGTCGCCGCCGGCCTGAGCTCGCGCGACACCCTGGAGGCGCTGGTGCTGGCCTCCTACGAATCCTTCGACCACTTCCACGCCGCCGTCGCCATCTACCAGGCCGAGGCCAAGCGCCTGCGCGGCTCCGACCGCTTCGCCTACATCGACGAATACAACAACGAATTCCGCGAACTCTGGCACCGGGTGCTCACCAACGGCGTCGCCGACGGCAGCTTCCGGGCCGAACTCGACGTCGAACTGGCCTACCGGTTCCTGCGGGACACGGTCTGGGTCGCGGTCCGGTGGTATCAGCCGGGCGGGCCCATCACCGTCGAAAACCTCGCCAAGCAGTACCTCACCATCGTGCTCGACGGCCTCACCGTCAGCTAGATCCGTTTGGAGCTCTCCATGTCTGCACCCACCCGCCGCCCGTACGCCCCCGTCCGGGACGCCTTCGTCATCGACGCCGTGCGCACCCCGGTCGGCAAGAAGAACGGGGCGCTGGCCGCCGTGCATCCGGCCGACCTCGGCGCGGCCGTGCTGAAGGGCCTGCTGGACCGCAGCCCGATCGACCCGGCCCAGGTCGACGACGTGATCGTCGGCTGTGTCGACAACATCGGCCCGCAGGCCGGCAACATCGGCCGCACCGCCTGGCTGACCGCCGGCTTCCCCGAGGACGTCCCCGGCGTCACCGTGGACCGGCAATGCGGATCCTCGCAGCAGGCCATCAATTTCGGCGCGCAGGCCATCATGAGCGGCACCGCCGAGGTGATCGTGGCGGGTGGCGTGCAGAACATGAGCGCGATCCCGATCTCCGCGGCCATGCTCGCGGGCAAGGAGTACGGATTCGATTCGCCCTTCGTCGGCGCCCAGGGCTGGGATCACCGCTACGGCACCGGCGAGGTGTCGCAGTTCAACGGCGCGCAGATGATCGCCGACAAGTGGGGCATCAGCCGGCTGGAGATGGAGCAGTGGGCGCTGCGCAGCCACGACCGCGCCCGCGACGCGATCAAGAACGGCCGCTTCGACAACGAGATCGTCGCCGTCGGCGATTTCGCCATCGATCAGTGCCCGCGGGAGACCAGCCTGGAGAAGATGGCCGGTCTGAAGGTGCTCGCCGAGGGCGGTTCGCTGACCGCCGCCGTGGCCAGTCAGATCTCCGACGGCGCGAGCGCCACCCTGCTCGCCTCGGACTGGGCGGTGCGGGAGTACGGCCTGAAGCCGCGTGCCCGCGTGCACCACGTCAGCGCCCGCGGCGCGGACCCGATCATGATGCTCACCGGCCCGATCCCGGCCACCAAGTGGGCGCTGGAGAAGACCGGCCTGTCCATCGACGACATCGACGTCGCCGAGATCAACGAGGCCTTCGCCCCGGTGGTGCTGGCCTGGATCAAGGAAACCGGCATCGACCCGGAGAAGGTGAACGTCAACGGCGGCGCGATCGCGCTCGGCCATCCGCTCGGCGCCACCGGCGCCAAGCTGTTCGCCACGCTGCTCAACGAGCTGGAGCGGGTGAACGGCCGCTACGGCCTGCTCACCATCTGCGAGGGCGGCGGCACCGCCAACGTCACCATCATCGAGCGTCTCTGACGGTCGCGGGGCGCGGCGCGGGCAGCGCCGCGCTCTCCGGCCGGGCGGCCGCCGGGCCGAAGGCGGCCAGGGTGGAGGCGTTCACGCCCTTGCCGGGAATCCCCGCGTGGTCCGGTGCGGCGCACATCGCTCCGGGCGCGGCCGGGGTGATCGAGGCGGCGATCGCCGCGAAGACCGTCGCCGTGGGGGAGCCGGGCTCCGGGCAGTACACGATGATCCGCTGATCGCTGTCGGAGATGTAGAGCACCTGACAGTCGAATTCGAGCTCGCCCAACTCGGGATGGCGGATCTTCTTGTGATGCCCGCGCCGCACCTCGACATCGTGCTCGGACCACATCTGCGCGAAACGGCCGGAGAGGCCGAGCAATTCGGTGACCAGCGCGGCCAGGGCCGGATTGCCCGGGTAGCGCGCGTAGACGGCGCGCAGATCCGCGACGGTGGAGCGGGCGAAGTCCACCGAGGCGGGCGACGACCACGGCTCGGCGTCGTCGGGGAGCCGGAACATCCAGCGGATCATGTTCCGGTCCGTCTCCGGGACGGCGGCCAGATCGCCGATGAAGGGCACCGCCATCCGATTCCACGCCAGGATGTCGTAGCAGGCGTCCACCACGTAGGCGGGCACGGTCATGTTGTCGAGCAGCACCCGGGTCGAGGGCGAGATGGCCCTATTCGGGCCACCGGCGGTCGGCGGGTTCTCCCCGGCGATCCGGAACAGATACTCGCGTTCGTCGGTGCTGAGCATCAGCGCCCTGCCGACCGCGGCCAGCACCTGGCGCGAGGGCTTCGCGCCGCGGGCCTGTTCCATCCGGATGTAGTAATCCACCGAGATCCCGGCGAGCTGGGCCACTTCCTGGCGGCGCAGGCCCGGCGTCCGTCGTCGGCCGCTCTCGGGCAGCCCGACCTCGGCCGGGCGCAGCCGGGCCCGCCGCGCGGTCAGGAATTTCGCCAGCTCGGCCCGATCGGTCATGAATTCAGTATCGGATATCGGGCCGGGCCCAGCGTGGTACAGCCTGTACCAGGCTGAAATGGTCCTCCCGCGGCCGGTTTTCCGGTGCCAGGCTCGAGCCCATGACAACACAGCAGATCGCCCTCATCACCGGTGCCAACCGGGGTATCGGCTACGAAACCGCGCGGCAGCTCGGCGAGCGCGGGTACACCGTGCTGGTCGGGGCAAGGGATGTCGAGCGTGGGGCCGCGGCCGCGGAAAAACTCCGCGCGGAGGGTATCGACGCGCATCCGCTCCGCATCGATGCCACCGACGCCGAGTCCATCGCACAGGCCGCCGCGAAGATCGACGCCGACTACGGTCGCCTCGATGTCCTGGTGAACAACGCCGGGATCTCGGGCGGAGCCTTCGACAAGCCGTCGGAGACCGACGTGGACCGGATGCGAGAAGTCTTCGAGACCAACGTCTTCGGCATCGTCACGATCACCAACGCCATGCTCCCGCTGCTGCTCGCGGCCCCGGCGGCTCGCATAGTGCAGGTGTCGAGCGAAGTCGGATCCATCGGCTTCCTGATGGATCGGACCAGCCCGATGTGGTCGGCCGCCGCCATCTCCTACCCGGCCTCCAAGGCCGCGCTGAACATGGTCACCGCCATGTACGCCAAGGAATTGTGGGACACCCCGATCAAGGTGAACGCCGCCAACCCCGGTTACTGCGCCACCGAGTTCAACGGCAACACCGGCTTCCGGACCGCCGAGCAGGGCGCGCAGGTCAGCGTCGCCCTGGCCACGCTCCCCGAAGACGGCCCCACCGGCCAGCTCTGGGGCTATCGCTGGGGCGCCGAGAACGACACGGTTTACGGCCGCCTGCCCTGGTAGCGGCCCTGGTCATTCATAGTGGCCCCGACAGGCGATGATCGATACATCGTTGTCGGTGGCCACGTAGACCAGGCGGTGCTCTTGGTCGATGCGCCGAGACCAGAATCCGGATAGATTCGCGCGCAGCGGCTCCGGCTTGCCGATTCCCTCGGCATTGCCGTTGCGCACGATATCGTCGATCAGGCGATTGATCTTCCCGACCATGCGGCGGTCATCGGCGAGCCAGGATTTGTAGTCTGCCCATCCGGTACTCATGAAGATCACCTTCCGGGTCATTGATCGAGGTCCCCGGGCATTTCGACCTCGATCAGCTCCCGTGCCTCGCCCTCACCCGCGCGATACTGCGCGATGCCCTTGGCCAGCCATGCGGCATTCGCGGGGTTGCCGAGCAGGTGGGCAGTCTCCTTCATCGAGTTGTACTCCGCCAGTGAAATCACCACTGCGGATCCTTTGCCGCCGGACCGGGTGATGATTACTTCGTCGTTGTCCTCGGTTGCGGCATCGAGGACCGCCGCGAAGTTCTCACGTGCGGCGCTCTGGTGCATTGCCTGCATAACGAGTTTCCTCTCCGGCGTCGGTAGCGACCTACCCAGGGTATCAACTCAGTACTTGATCGCGTACTTGATAACGAAGAGCGCCGCCGGTCCGGGTAGACCGACGGCGCCCGGTGCGCTGACTCAGGAGTGGGTCGCCGTCGCCTCGACGGGCAGTGCGCCGACCGCCCTGATGCGTTCGAGGGCGTCGGCGACGACGCGGTCGATGAGTTCCTGGACGGTCGGCAGGTCCTCGATGATGCCGGTGACCTGGCCGGCGGCCAGGACGCCGGCCTGGGTATTGCCTTCGACCAGACCGGCTTTGAGCAGCATGGGGGTGTTGGCGGCCATGATCACCTGGGACCAGCTCAGGTCCTTGTGCTTGCGCATGGCCAGGCCGTCCTTGACGATGGTCGACCACTTCATGCCGGTCATGCCCTTGAACTTCAGCGCGTTCGCCGCCGCCGCCGCGAAGCCGCGCGCCCGGCCCGAATGCTCGAGCTTCTGCACGAGTTCGGTGTTGAGCACCCGGTGCGGCATGCCGTCGACCTTGGTGGAGACGACGGTGTCCTGCAGGCCGCGGGCGAGGTACTCGCGCTTCACCGCCTCGGGCACGCTGCTCTCCTGGGTGAGCAGGAAGCGGGTGCCCATGGCCACGCCCGCCGCACCGTAGGACAGCGCGGCGGCCAGGCCGCGGCCGTCGAAGAACCCGCCGCCGGCCACGACCGGAATGTCCACCGCGTCCAGCACGGAGGGCAGCAGCAGGGTGGTGGCGACCGGCCCGGTGTGGCCGCCGCCCTCACCGCCCTGCACGATCACCGCGTCCGCGCCCCAGGCAGCCACCTTCACCGCGTGCTTGGCCGCGCCGATGGACGGAACCACCACCACGCCCGCGTCTTTCAGGCGCGCGATGAGTTCTTTCTTCGGGGCGAGGGCGAAGGAGGCCACCTTCACCTTTTCCCGGATCAGCAGCTCGATGCGCTCGGGCGCGTCGGTGGCGTCGGCGCGGATGTTCACGCCGAACGGCTTGTCGGTCTGCGCCTTGGTCTTGGCGATCGCGGCCTCGAGTTCGGCGAAGGTCATGGTGGCCGAGGCCAGGATGCCCAGGCCGCCCGCGTTGGCGGTGGCCGAGACCAGGCCCGGCCCGGCGACCCAGCCCATCCCGGTCTGCACGATCGGATGCTCGATGCCGACCAGCTCGGTCAGTGGCGTCCGCAGCCGTCCCGTCATGCCTGCACCTCCTTCTCCCGGAAGCCCTTCGGATCCAGCACGGTCCGGATGATCCGCAGCTCTTCCTCGGTGGGCCACCGGGTTTCGCCCGCCTCGCGCAGACCCGCGATCTCGAACGAGGTGTTCTCGGCGACCTCCGCGGCCGCCACACCGGGATGCAGCGACAGCGCGCGCAGGGTGTGATCGGGGCCGCCGAAATCGAAGACGCCCAGGTTGGACACCACGCGGTGCAGGTGATGGAAACGGTAGGCCGGGTTCTCCGGATCGATCTTGTCGTAGCCGACGCCGGAGACGATGTCGACGGTCTCGCAGAACACGCGCGCGGTGTGCTTGGGCACGAAGTAGCTGGTGGCGTGGTTGATGGTGTTGCCCGGCGCGCCGCGCACGCCGAACATCTGCCGCGACGGCTGTTGCAGCGCACCGAAGGCCGACAGGTTCTGATTGCCGTACCGGTCGATCTGATTGGCGCCCATCACGACGTGACGGCGACCCGAGGCGACCACGTCGAACACCTTGGAGAACGGAATCCAGCCCTCGATCGGGGCCTTGCCGCCGATCGCGGGCACCTCGGCGAAGAACAGCGCCTCACCGTCGGAGAGCAGCAGATCCGGTTCGAAGGTGAGCCGGGCCAGTCGCGCGCCGATCGTGGTGACGGTGGACATCGGGCTGGCCATGATCTCGCCCGCGCCGCGGAAGATCTCGGCCGCGGCGACGACGCAGACCTCGGCCCGGGTGATGGTCTCTGTGCTGGTCACTTCTGCTCCTCGGCGAAAGCGCGGACGGCGGCCTGGTATTCGTCCTCGGACACGTCCAGGTAGCGCGCCTTGAACTCGGCCCACGATTCGGGCGTCTTGGCGGCCTCGACATAGTGCCGCTGGAACTTCTCGTCGCGGCCGTAGCTGCCGGAGAAGGTGAAGTGCGCGCCGCCCGGGGCCTCGACCACACCGTCGACCAGCATGCGATTGAGGATGATCGACTGCGGCGGAACGGCTTTCACCAGTTCTTCGGTCTCCACCAGGCGGTCCACCGTCAGGTAGCGGCGTTCGGCGGCCAGGGCGTAGAGGTCGTCGAAGTACGGGTCGACGCCGGTGTAGGCGGCGTTGCCGTGCTTGTCGCCGAGATCCAGGTGCACGAAGGCGGCGTCCAGATTCAGCGCGGGCATGGCGACCAAGGTCTCGGTCTTGCCGTCGGTGGGGTAGGGCGAGGCGACCGTCTTCAGTTCGCCCTCCCAGAAGTCCAGGACGGCCGAGCCCAGCCCGGCGCGGATCGGCAGGAACGGCAGCCGGGCCGCCGCGGCCTGCAGGCCGCACTTGACCATGCCCTCGTCCATCTCGCGCACGGTGATCTCGCCGCCGGTGCGCGCCTTGGCGAACCAGGGGTCGTAGAACGGCGCGGAATCCAGGGAGACGAAGCCGTAGTAGGCCTTGCGCACCTTGCCCGCCGAGCACAGCAGGCCCAGGTCGGGGCCGCCGTAGGTAACGACGGTCAGATCCGTGACGTCCGATCGCAGCAGCGCCCGCACCAGGGCCATCGGCTTGCGCCGCGAGCCCCAGCCGCCGAGGCCGATGGTCATTCCGCTGCGCAGCTCGCCGACCACCTCGTCGAGCGACATTCGCTTGTCGCGCATGGCTTCTAGTTCCCCTTCTTCTGTGCGGCCAGATCGTCGTCGAACCGGGCCCGGATCTCGTCGGCCACGCCCGCGAGGTTGAGCTCCATGGTGAAGCCCTGCTCGTAGCGGTAGGACCGGTGCACGTCCTGCACGTCGATGCCGTTGAGCGCGCGCTTGGCGGCGCGGATGACGCGCCCGTCCTTGTTCGCGATGTTCTTCGCGACTTCCATGGCGGCGGCGTCGAGTTCGGCGCGCGGCACCACCTTGTAGACCGAGCCGTAGTGGTGCAGCTGCTGGGCGGTGAGCTTGCCCGCGGTGTAGAACATGGTCCGCATCAGGTGCTGGGGGACCAGCCGGGCCAGGTGGGTGGCCGCGCCGAGCGCGCCGCGATCCACCTCGGGCAGGCCGAACGTCGCGTCGTCGGAGGCGATGATGACATCGGAGTTGCCGACCAGGCCGATGCCGCCGCCCAGGCAGAAGCCGTTGACGGCGGTGACCACGGGGACCTGGCAGTCGTAGACGGCGGCGAAGGCCTCGAAGCAGCCGTGGTTGGCGGCGATCAGCTTGGTGTGGCCGACATCCTCGTTCATCTCCTTGATGTCGACGCCCGCGTTGAATCCGCGGCCCTCGGCGCGCAGCACGACGACGCGGGTCCCGGGATCGCGCCCGGCTTCGCGGACCGCGTCGGCCAGGGCGAACCAGCCATCCGAAGGCAGGGCGTTGACCGGCGGATAGTCGACCGTGACGACTTCGACGCCGTCGGTTTCGGTGTGACGGTTGATCCCCATCGAATGTCCCATCGTTCTTTGTCAGGCACATTGCCGAAGCAAGCAGTTGCTTGGTAGGTTAGCACGGTGCCTCTCGAAATCGACCTGTCCGGCCGCGTCGTTCTCGTCACCGGCGGTGTCCGCGGCGTCGGCGCCGGAGTGAGCAAGGCCTTCCTCGCGGCGGGGGCGACCGTCGTCGCCTGCGCGCGCCGCCCGGCCGAGGCGCCGGTCGCGCACGACGGGCGCGAAATCGACTATCTGCCCTGCGATGTGCGCGACGAGGACTCCGTCACCGAGTTGGTGCAGCGCATCGTCGGCACGCACGGCCGGCTCGATCATGTCGTCAACAACGCGGGCGGCGCGCCCTTCGCGCTGGCCGCGAACGCCTCGAAGAACTTCCACGCGAAGATTGTGGAACTCAATCTGCTTGCTCCGCTGCTGGTTTCGCAGATCGCCAACGCGGTGATGCAGGAGCAGCCCGACGGCGGCTCGATCGTCATGGTCTCCAGCGTCAGCGGGCACCGCGCCTCGCCGGGCACCGCGGCCTACGGCGCGGCCAAGGCCGGCATCGACAGCCTGACCCAGTCGCTGTCGGTGGAATGGGCCCCGAAGGTCCGGGTCAACTCCCTGATCGTGGGGATGGTGGAGACCGAGCTGAGCGAACTGCACTACGGCGACCGCGACGGCATCGACGCGGTCGCGCGGACCATTCCGCTCGGCCGGATGGCCCGCCCGGAGGACATCGGCCGCTGCGCCGCGTTCCTGGCCTCCCCGCTGGCCGCCTATGTCAGCGGCGCGACGCTGCTGGTGCACGGCGGCGGCGAACGCCCCGCCTTCCTCGCGGCCGCCACGGCCGAACACAGCTGAAGCTCGAAGACGAAAGAGGGACAACAGGTATGGCTGAAGTCAACGACCGGATCTGCGCCGGGCGCGTGGTCATCGTCACCGGCGCGGGTCGCGGCATCGGGCGGGCGCACGCGCTGGCCTTCGCCGCGGCGGGGGCCAAGGTGGTGGTCAACGACATCGGCTCCGCGCTCAACGGCGAAGCCACCGCCGAGACCCCGGCCCAGCAGGTGGTCTCGGAGATCCAGGCGCTCGGCGGCGAGGCCGTCGTGAACGGCGACGACGTCGCGGACTGGGACGGCGCGCGCCGGCTGATCCGGACCGCGGTCGACACCTTCGGCCGCCTGGACGTGCTGGTCAACAACGCCGGCTTCGTGCGCGACCGGATGCTGGCCAACCTGTCCGAGGACGAGTGGGACGCGGTGATCCGGGTCCACCTCAAGGGGCACTTCGCCACCATGCGGCACGCGATCGAATACTGGCGCGCGGAGAGCAAGGCGGGCAATCCGGTCGACGCCCGCATCATCAACACCAGCTCCGGCGCCGGCCTGCAGGGCAGCGTCGGCCAGAGCAACTACGGTGCCGCCAAGGCCGGCATCGCGGGCCTGACCCTCACCGCGGCTGCGGAATTCGGCCGCTACGGCGTCACCGTGAACGCCATCGCCCCGGCCGCGCGGACCCGGATGACCGAAACCGTCTTCGCCGAGACCATGGCCGCGCCGGAGGACGGCGGCTTCGACGCCATGGCGCCGGAGAACGTGTCGCCACTGGTGGTGTGGCTGGGCAGCGCGGAGTCGGCCGGGATCACCGGCCGCACCTTCGAGGTCGAAGCCGGCAAGGTCGCGGTGGCCGACGGCTGGCGGCACGGCGCGGCCGTGGACAAGGGCGCCCGCTGGGAGCCCGCCGAGCTCGGCCCGGTGGTCAAGGAACTGCTCGCGAAGGCGGTGACTCCGGAGCCGGTCTACGGCGCCTGAGTCCGACCGCGCGAGCCCCGCATCCGAGTTCGGATGCGGGGCTTTTCGCTGCGTCCGGTCGCCCACTTACCCCGTCCCCTGTGCGCAAGATCGTGACGGCAAGTACCCTTATGTCTCGTCCGTATAAGTCCCGGAGAGTGTTGCGACCGGGCAGGAGAGCTGCGCTGTATGTGATGAAGGGGAAGGCTGGCGCATGGCCATTGGTCGCACGATGCGGGTTGTCGCGGTAGCCGGGCTGGTTTCCGGGTTCGCGCTACTGGGCCCCGTCGCCGCCCTGGCGCAGCCGGACGGCCGCGCGAGACCTGAAACGCCGTCCCGCACCGAGGTTTTGGCGCAGCCGGGTTGTTCGCTCAGCGCGGGCTGCCCCGAGCAGCCCACCGGGCCCGAGATCGCCGAGCAGTGGACGCCGATGACGATTCCGGGGCAGCAGGCCCCGAGCCCGGTCGCTCCCACCGACGTGGCCCAACCCCCCATCCCGCCGACGAACGCCGTCGGTTCCGGCTCGGCCGGCCTCGGCGCTCTGCTCGGCACCGGCTCCGCCGGTCTCGGCGTCATTCTCGGCTCCGGCTCGGCGGCCGTCGGCACCGGTTCGGCCGCCGCGCTCGGCACCGGCTCGGCCGGTCTCGGTCTCGCCCTGGGCACCGGTTCCGCGGGTCTGGGTGCGGTCCTCGGCACCGGCTCCGCTGGTCTCGGCACCGGTTCGGCCGGTCTCGGTCTCGCCCTCGGCACTGGCTCCGCGGGGCTGGGCGCGGTCCTCGGGACCGGCTCGGCCGGGCTGGCGCTGGGCCTGGGAACTGGTTCGGCGGGGCTGGCGCTGGGCCTCGGCACCGGTTCGGCGGGCCTCGGCGTCATCCTCGGGACCGGTTCCGCGGGTCTGGGCGCGGTGCTCGGGACCGGTTCGGCCGGGCTGGCGCTGGGCCTGGGTACCGGTTCGGCTGCCCTCGGCACCGGTTCGGCCGGTCTCGGCGTTCTGCTGGGCACCGGCTCGGCCGCCACCGGCTCCGCGCTGCTGGGCACCGGCTCGGCCCTGTTCGGCACCGGTTCGGCGGCGGTCGGTTCCGCCGCCGTGGGTTCGGCGGCCGTCGGCTCGGCCGCGGTCGGTTCCGCGACTCCGCTTCTGCTGCTGCTGATTCCGATCCCCCCGGTGCCGGTCCCCGCGCCGCCCGCTGTGCCGATGGTGATTCCGCCCGCGCCGTCGGTGCCCGCGCCCGTGGTCCCGCCACTGCCGCTGCCGGTGGTGGCCGCGCCTGCGCCGCAACAGGTTCCGCCGCCCGCACCGCCACCGCCGCCGCCCGCGCCGCCGGTGGCCCCGGCGAAGCCGAATCCGGACGTGCGGCCGACGTCGGCGAACGACGGCCTGCCCGAACCGAACGTGCTCACCGTCGTGGGCGGCCTGATCGCCCTCGCCCTGGCCGGAACCGGTTCCGGCGCAGTGAGTTTCCAGAGCGCGTCGGCGGCACAGGCGCGCATCGACGCGGCGCGCGCCGAGTTCTTCGGACCCAGGTCGTGAGGGGCGGGGGCATGAGCGAGAGCAAGACTCAGAACAGCGCGCGGTCCTACCGCCGGGTCGCGGCCGCGGTGGACGCGGTGTGCGCGGTCGCCGCCGATTTCGACGCCTGCACGCTGGATCAGGTGGTCGAGGCGATCGCCCGGGAGCGGCGCCGCGAGATCGAAATCGCCAGTGCTCATTTGGGTCCCGGCGTGTGCGGG
Source organism: Nocardia sp. NPDC050435 (assembly GCF_040655395.1). NCBI lineage: Bacteria > Bacillati > Actinomycetota > Actinomycetes > Mycobacteriales > Nocardiaceae > Nocardia > Nocardia sp. NPDC050435. Next base: position 297,826 of record NZ_JBFAJW010000009.1, on the reverse strand, counting down.
CAGCGGCGGCTCTATCCGGACCGGGACGTGATCGTGCTGGCCGCGCTGCTGCCCAGCCGCGAGCACACCCTCGCGCACGAACTCGGCCACATCATCTTCGACCACGAGGGGGCGCCCGCCCCCGAGGTCACGCTGGAAGCCAGCGATGACCTGATCGCCTACATGCTCAGCCAGCGCGCGCATCAGCAGATCCTCGACGACGGCGCCGACGAACAGGCCGAATGGGAGGCGGAGACGTTCGCGGCCATGCTGATGACCAGGCTGCGCGTGTTCAACACCCGGGGCGCAGGCGTCTCGGTCCTTCGATTCGACGAGGCACTCGGATGATGACGCTGTGGTTGACCGCCATGCTGGTCTGGATGGCCGCCGGTGCCCGGGTCGGCCGGGTGCTGGTCAAACCGGCGACCACGGCCCGGGTCGCGATCGTGGTCGCGGTCGCCGCGGTCGCGCTCGGCGCCACCGTCGCCGTGCCCGAAATCGCCTTGGCCATCGATAATCTGCTGCCGGGCGGGCTGCACGCGGGCCTGCTCTCCGACGGCGTCGTGGTGTCGGCCTGGATTCTGTTCGGCACCGCCACCTCGGTGGTCGCGGCCGCGGCGTGGCCGGTGGTCTCGCGGCGGAACCTGGGGCGCATCGCGTCGTATTTCTACGCCGCCGGGGTGGGCACGGTGCTCGTCGCGCTCGCCTGGTCCTACACCTTCGGCTGGGTGTACGTGGTGCTCGCCTGCCTGTTCATCATCGTCACCGGTGTTCGCAACCTGGACTGGACCACGCTGGGCCGTGGCATCGCCCTCTACACGACCGGCACCGCTGTCGTTGCGGTCCTGTCCGCCTTGAACATTCGGCGCGCGGTGATCGACGCGCCGCGGCCGGCGCCGGGCCTGCCCGCGTGGGGCTGGCCGGTGTGGGAGATCGCCGCGCTGCTCATCGCCTTCGGCGCCATCTGGATCGTGGTGGAGCTGTGGATCCGGGCCCGGGTGCTGCTGCGCCAGATCCGCGAGCTGCACCGGCTGATGATCGGCCGTTTTCCCGAGGTGCTCGCGCACGATCAGACCGGAACCTCCACTCAGCTCAAGGCTTCGGATCAGGTCGCCCAGATCATGGACGCGCTGTATCTGCAATCCGGCGGCGGCGTGGAGCTGATGGCGGCGGGCAAGCCGCCGGTCTCGATCGTCGAGCGTGCCGATCTGGTGGCGGAGTGGGCCCGAAATCCGTTGGGCGACATCGTGTGCGACTCACGCTGGATCGCGCCGCCGGAGGGTATCAGCCCGCGCGGCTGGGTGCAGGCGATCGCGCGTTCCTTCGACGCTTACAGCGGGGTGCCGGAGCCGGCGCGAAACTCCGCACACGGGTGACGATTTCATCTGCAAGTACATCTGTAGTGAGTTTGCCGGAAAACAACCCATTTGGTCTGATTCATGCGCTGGAATCGGCGACGGCGCAATGTTCGAAACTGTGCTGTCTGCCTAGAAGATTCGCGATCCGGTACCGCGCCGCGCCGAATTCACCCCCGGCGCTCGCGCGCTTCGACATCATCAGCCGGGCAGCAGAAAATCCGGCACGGCCTAAGGCCGAGCCGGACTCAGCTGCTACGACGCATACCCCCCTGGCCAACTGAGTTCGCACATGGGTAACACGTCGGGCACCCCAGGGGAGCCCGCCACACACACCACCGCCGACGCCCCCGACGGCCGTCGGAGCGGTGACCTTACAGTCCTATTCCGTTCCGTCCGGCGGGATTTCAGGCAAGCCTTCGCTGGCCCGAAGTTTCTCCGCCATCGAGGTGAGGAGGTTCTGCGATTCTTCGGACAGGTCGAACGCTCTACTCGACAACCGCCGCAGTCCGTAGCCCTGCAGCTGGGACAGTAGCTCCAGATCGTGATCGATCTTGGCGGCATAGATGTCGTTGAAGAAGTAGTCCGGCTTGACCTTGAAGAACTTGGCCAGTGCAGCCACCGTTTCATCCGATGGGTTCGTCCGCTGTCCCGACCGCAACTGCGAGAGATACGGTTTCGAGATCGGATGCCCGGAGGCTGTCAGCGCAGCCGCAACCTCCGCGTTGGTGTGCGGCTTGCGCCCCGGGGGATGCACGGTTTCGAACAGCTTGTTCAGCCGCGCCGCGAAATCAGCCATTGTGAGCCGCCCAATTCCCTTCGCTGTACTAACAGTCGTTATCTCGGATACGTATCATTGATATTAGCGGCTCAGTAACTGAAAACCTACGCCTGATTCCGGATTTCCTTGAAGCTTCTAGGTATGCCTCGAGTGAAGTGACTGGGACCGTAGCGTTTGCGGGTCACCCCAAGGTCTCTGGTGGAGACGTGGTGAGCACCGGTTCTGGCCCGTCGCAGAGGTCTTCCGCGACGGACCAATGATAGCCGCAAGATAGCTGACATCTCATCTAGTTCTCTGTACCGCCGATTGTGTGGCGTACGACACGTTTTGGACCTTCTGGGATGAACGTTCAACAAACCGGATCGAAAAGGGTTGAAGCCTAGAGACGCTCGATGATGGTGCCGGTCGAGAGCGCGCCACCGGCACACATCAGGATCATCGCGGTGCTCTTGCCGGTGCGCTCGAGCTCGTGCAAAGCCGTTGTGATCAGCCTGGATCCGGTGGAGCCGACCGGGTGACCGATCGCGATGGCGCCGCCGTTGACGTTCACCCTGTCCATGTCGGGCTGGTGCACGGCCGCCCAGGACAGCGCGACCGAGGCGAACGCCTCGTTGATCTCGAACAGATCGATATCGCCGATGCTCATGCCCGAGCGCTCCAGCAGGCGACTGCACGCCTGCACCGGGCCGTCCAGATGGTACTCCGGCTCCGCGCCGACCAGCACCTGGGTGACGATCCGGGCCCGCGGGCGCAATCCCGCTCGCTGCGCTGCGTTTTCGTCCATGAGCAGGACCGCGGCCGCGCCGTCGGAGATCTGCGAGGAGGAACCGGCGGTGTGGATGCCGCCCTCGAGCACCGGCTTCAGCTTGGCCAGCCCCTCGACGGTGGTCTCGCGCAGGCCCTGGTCCCGGCTGACCTCGAGCTTCTCGCCGGTGAGGTTGCCCTCCTTGTCGACCGCGGGCGCGGTGACGTGCAGGACCTCGCGATCGAAGCGGCCCTCGGCCCAGGCCTGGGCGGCCAGGCGCTGCGAGCGGGCGCCGAACTCGTCGACGTCGGCGCGGGTGAGGCCGCGGCGCTTGGCGATCCGCTCGGCCGCGCCGAACTGATCGGGCAGGTCGATGTTCCAGGAGGCGGGCCGGCGCGGGCCGGCGTGCTCGCCGACATTGGCGCCGAGCGGAACCCGCGACATCGCCTCCACGCCGCAGGCCATGCCCACGTCGATGGCGCCGGTGGCGATGAGGCCGGCGATCAGGTGATTGGCCTGCTGGGCCGAGCCGCACTGGGCGTCGATGGTGGTCGCGCCGACCTGCCACGGCAGTCCGGCGTGCAGCCAGGCGACGCGGGTGACGTTGTTGGACTGCTCGCCGGCCTGGGTGACGCAGCCGCCGATGACCTGCTCGACCAAGGCCGGGTCCAGGTGCGCCTTGTCGAGAATTCCGCGCTGTGCGGCACCGAGGAGTTCGGCGGCGTGCAGGCCGGACAGCCAGCCCTTGCGCTTGCCGATGGGGGTGCGAGCTGCCTCGACGATGACGGGTGTGCCCATGTCGAACCTTCCGTTCGGGACAGGAAAACTGGAACGCGTGATAGGCGGTCCTATGGAACTTCTTTACTAGTAATACCGCCTGTGCTGCAATGAGTGTAGAACGTGTTGCAGTTCGCGGCGTGAGCTCAGAGCCCGGAGGCGGAAGCCTGTGTAACCACGCAGGGCTTAGTGAGCGCCGCCAGATCCACACTGTCGAAGGAGACATCTGGTGGTTCATACTCGCCCTGATCTGCCCGAAGGGTTCGACGTCACCGATCCGGACATCTACGCCCAGCGCGTCCCGGTCGAGGAGTACGCCGAGCTTCGCAAGTCCGCTCCGGTGTGGTGGAACCCGCAGTCTCCGGAGGTGGGCGGATTCCACGACGACGGATTCTGGGTGGTCAGCAAGCACGCCGAGGTCAAGGAGGTCTCGCGGCGCAGCGACGTCTTCTCCAGTTCCGAGAACACCGCCCTGCCACGGTTCAACGACGACATCCCGCGCGAGAACATCGAGATGCAGCGCGTGGTGCTGCTGAACATGGACGCGCCCGAGCACACCAAGCTGCGGAAGATCATCTCCCGCGGCTTCACCCCGCGCGTGATCAACGGGATGCGGGCCGAACTGTCCGCACGGGCCGCCGATATCGTCAAGCGCGCCGCCGAAGAGGGCGCGGGCGACTTCGTCACCCAGGTCTCGTGCGAGCTCCCGCTGCAGGCCATCGCCGATCTGATCGGCGTGCCGCAGGAGGACCGGATGAAGCTGTTCCAGTGGTCCAACGAGATGACCGGCTATGACGACCCCGAATACGCCGACGTCGACCCGCTCGCCTCCACCACCCAGATCCTGGGCTACGCCTACGAAATGGCCGCCGCGCGCAAGGAGTGCCCGGCCGATGATCTGGTCACCAAGCTGATCGAGGCCGACATCGACGGCGACCATCTCAAGCCGGAAGAATTCGGCTTCTTCGTGATCATGCTGGCGGTCGCGGGCAACGAGACCACACGCAATGCCATCACGCACGGCATGATGGCGTTCCTGGATCACCCCGAGCAGTGGGAACTGTTCAAGAAGGAACGTCCGGCCACCACCTACGACGAGATCATCCGGTGGGCCACCCCGGTCACCTCCTTCCAGCGCACCGCGCTCGAGGACACCGAGCTCGGGGGAGTGCAGATCAAGAAGGGGCAGCGAGTGGTCATGCTCTACCGCTCGGCCAACTTCGACGAGACGGCCTTCGAGAATCCGGAGAAGTTCGACATCCTGCGCAAGAACAATGACCACCTGTCCTTCGGTGGCACCGGCGCGCACTTCTGCATCGGGGCCAACCTGGCCCGGCTGGAAATCGAGCTGATCTTCAATGCCGTCGCCGATCACCTGCCCGACATCACCAAGCTCGGTGATCCGCAGCGGCTGCGTTCGGGCTGGCTGAACGGCATTAAGGAGTTCCCGGTCGACTACAAGACCAAGAGCGGCGGCTGCCCGGTCGCGCACTGAGCTACGAAAGGCCCCGAACCCGCAGGTTCGGGGCCTTTTCAGGTACCGGCTAGTCGACCAGCTTCAGCGTGGCCGCCGCCCGCTGGGTCTCCCAGAACGCGCGCAGCGCCACGATCTTCCCGGCGTCGTCGACCTTGTAGGTGAACACGCCCTCGGCGTCGAGCTGCTGCCCGGAGAACAGCGTGCGGATGCGGCCGACGTAGGCGACCTCGTGGCCGCACGCGAACGAGTCGTCGAAGAGGAACTCGATCGAGTCGGTCTTGGCGATGGACATGTCCCAGAACGCCGCGATGGCCGCGTGGCCGCGATGGCCCTTGCCCTCCGGATCGAATCCGGAGGGGCCGACGGGATCTTCGACGATCCCGTCCTCGGCGAACAGCGCCACCCAGGCGTCCTTGTCCCGGCCGCGCACGGCGGCCTGCGACGCGCGGCCCGCGACCCGGGCCGGATGCTCTTCGTTGGTCATCGCTTCTCCGATCCCACGACCCACATCGAGAAATACTGCGAGCCACCGCCGTAGGCGTGGCCCATCGCCTTGCGCGCGCCCTCGACCTGGTAGTCCCCGGCCCGGCCCATGACCTGCTTGGCCGATTCGGCGAAGCGGATCAGGCCGGACGCGCCGATCGGATTGGAGGAGAGCACGCCACCGGACGGATTCACCGGGATCTTGCCGCCGATCTCGGTCTCGCCCTTGTCGGTCAGCTTCCAGCCGTCACCCTGGGCGGCGAAGCCCAGGTTCTCCAGCCACATCGGCTCGAACCAGGAGAACGGGACGTAGATTTCGGCGGCGTCGATCTCCTCGAGCGGATCGGTGATGCCGGCGGCCTTCCACAGCGCGGCGGCCGCGTCCTGGCCGGCCTGCGGATTCACCTGGTCGCGACCGGCGAAGGTGGTGGGCTCGGTGCGCATCGCGGTGCCGTGCACCCAGGCCACCTTCTTGCCGGTGGCTTCGACCTCGGCGGCCGCGTCCTCGTCGCCGATGACGATGGCGCAGGCGCCGTCGGAGGACGGGCAGGTCTCGTCGAAGCGGATCGGGTCCCACAGCATCTGCGAGGCCAGCACCTGATCGACGGTGATGTCGGGCTGGTGCAGGTGGGCGAGCGGGTTCTTGGCGCCGTTGCGCCGGTCCTTCACCGCGACCAGTGCGCCGATGTGACCGGGTGCGTTCGACCTGCGGATATAGGAGCGCACGTGCGGGGCGAAGTAGCCGCCCGCGCCCGCGCCGACCGGCATGGTGAAGGGCACCGGAATCGAGAGCGCCCACATGGCATTCGATTCGGACTGCTTCTCCCAGGCCACCGCGAGCACGCGCTTGTGCACGCCGGCCTGCACCAGGTTGGCCGCGACGACGCCGGTGGAGCCGCCGACCGAGCCGGCGGTATGCACCCGGAGCAGCGGCTTTCCGGTCGCGCCGAGGGCGTCGGCCATGAACAGCTCGGGCATCATGACGCCCTCGAACATGTCCGGTGCCTTGCCGACGACGACGGCGTCGATGTCGGCCATCGTCAGGCCGGAATCTTCGAGCGCGCGATCGATGGCTTCGCGGCACATGCCCGACATGGAGACGTCGGATCGTTTCGTCACGTGATGGGTTTGGCCGGTGCCCAGCACCGCGGCGGGGAAGCTCATCGGGTGCCTTCCAGGACGGTAATCAGATTCTGTTGCAGCGCCGGCCCACTGGTGGCGTGCGCGAGTGCGCGGTGTGCCGAGCCGTCGAAAATTGCCCGCGCGGCGAAGCCGATACGCTCCAATCCGGCGGCGAACATCGGGTTTGCTACCAGTGCGCCACCGGAGGGATTGACGGTGGTTTCCGGCTTCAGTCCGATCGCTTCGGCCAAGATCAACTGCTGATGGCTGAACGGCGCGTGCAGTTCGGCGATATCGAATCCGGAGGTGTCCCCGCCCGTGGCGGCCTGCGCGGCCGCGGTGGTGGAGGGGGAGACCGTCAGGTCGCGGGCGCCGAGCATCGGGGTGTCGACGCGGTGCGCCATCCCTGTGATCCAGGCCGGGCGCTCGGCCAGTTCCTTGGCGCGCTCGCCCACTGCCAGCACGATCGCGGCCGCGCCGTCGGTGATCGGCGCGATGTCGTGCGCGCGCAGCGGATCGGCCACATACGGTGTCGCCAAAAGGGATTCGACGTCACCGCTCGCGCCGGCCGCGACCGCGGCCATATCCCGCTCGGTCCAGCGACCCGCGGCCAGGCCGGCCCGCGCCTGCAGGCCCGCGATGGCGTGCGAATCCGGCCACAGCGGTGTCACGGTGTAGGGGTCGAGCTGCATGGTCAGGACCTGGCGCAGCGTGCCCGCCGAGGATTTGCCGAAGCCGTACACCAGGGCGGTCTGCGCCTGGCCCGACTTGAGTTTCACGAACGCCTCGTAGAGCGCCCAGGCCGCGTCCATCTCGACGTGCGACTCGTTGATCGGCGGCACCGCGCCGATCGCGTCGACCGCGGAGATGAACGAAAACGCGCGCCCGGCAAGGTAATCGGAGGAACCTGAGCACCAGAAGTCGATGTCGGACTTGGTGATGCCGAGATCGGAGTAGAGCTGCTGGAAGCAGGGCACCAGCATCTCGACACCGTTGGTGGTGCCGAAGGTCTCCGGCACGTGCGGCGCGTGGGCGAATCCCACGACCGCGATGTCGGTGGAGTGGTCAGTCAACGTTCGCGGCCTCTCAGAGGTGATGCTTGTAGGTGTCGTATTCGGCGTCGGGCTCACCGGAAGGCTCGAAGTGGTCGACGTTCGCCAGGGTGAAGTCCCACTCCTCGCGCGGCTTCCACACCGCCTTCACGCGCATGCCCATGCGCACTTCGCTTGCCTCGCAACCGAGTACGAGATGCAGCACCGGGATGTCCGCGCCGTCGAGCAGCACGTAGGCGGCCACGTACGGCGGCTTGATGCGCTGGCCCATGAACGGCACGTTCACGATGCAGAAGGTGGTGACGGTGCCGTGATCGGAGAGCTCGACGTAGTCGTTGGTCGGCAACCCGTTGGTCGGATTGGCGCCGCGCGGCGGGAAGTACACCTTGTCTCCGGCGCTGGAGCGCGCGCCCAGCAGCTTGCCCTCGGCCAGTCCGCGCAGGTAGACGGTCTCCTGCGGGGAGGCGTTGTGGCTGTAGAGCATGTCGACCGGCGTGACGATGCCGGTGATCGGCTCCTGGCTCGCGGGCGCGGCGGCGGGCGCGGCGGAGGTGTCGCCGGGCTCGAAGCAGACGATGTCCTTGATGCTGCCGGTGGTCTCGGCGGCCCAGCGGGCGCGCACGCGCTGACCGACCGAAATGTCCTGTGGGGAGGCGACATCCACCGCGTGCAGCAGGGTGGTGTCGGCGCCGTCGAGGCGGATCAGCGCGTAGGCGAAGGGGCGATCGAACGGCTGGCCGGGGAGCACGTCGGCCACCCAGCTCCAGGATTCGACGGTGCCGATGTCGGCGAGGTCGACGAATTCGGTCAGCGGTTCGGCGGTCACCGGGTCGTACTCCGGCGGCGGCACCAGCACGCGTCCGTCCGAGCCGCGCACGCCGATCACCTGATGGTCGCGCAGGCCGGTCAGGAATTTGCCGATGGTGGGTCCGACCGAGCGTGTGTAGTCGAACTTCATCCGAAGCGGTGCGCTCAATACATCCGGGGCGGTGTTCAATTCCAACCCTCTCTCATCCGCATCAGTGCCGGATGGACTATTCCCCTTGCTTACGACATCGAGTAGAACAGGTTCTTATTCTGCTGGCAAGATGTGGTGTAGACGACAGGCCCGGAGGCAGGGGCCGGAAAGAGGTCAGCCGTGAAGTTCGGTTTGCAGCTCGGTTATTGGATGGCACAGCCGCCGCAGAACGCGGGGGAGTTGGTGGCCGCGGCGGAAGCGGCGGGGTTCGACGCCGTCTTCGCCGCCGAATCCTGGGGTTCGGACGCGTTCGGCCCGCTCACCTGGTGGGGGTCGCAGACCGAGCGGGTCCGGCTGGGCACCTCGGTGGTGCAGCTCTCCGCGCGCACCCCGGCGGCCACCGCCATGCATGCGCTCACGCTCGATCACCTCAGCGGCGGCCGGGCGGTGCTCGGGCTCGGCGTCTCCGGCCCGCAGGTGGTCGAGGGCTGGTACGGGCAGCCGTTCGAGAAGCCGCTGGCGCGCACCCGCGAGTACGTGGACATCATCCGCAAGGTGCTCGCGCGCGAGGCCCCGGTGACCAACGACGGCTCGCACTATCCGCTGCCCTACACCGGGCCGGGTTCGGTCGGCCTGGGCAAGCCGCTGAAGCCGATCGTGCACCCGCTACGTGCGGATCTGCCGATCTGGCTGGGCGCGGAGGGCCCGAAGAACGTGGCGCTGACCGCCGAGATCGCCGACGGCTGGCTGGCGATCTACTACGCCCCGCGGCTGGCGAACATGTACAACGACTGGCTCGATCAGGGCTTCGCCCGGGCCGGCGCGCGCCGCACCCGCGAGACCTTCGAGATCGCGGCCAGCTGCCAGGTGGTGGTCACCGACGATCCGAAGAGCGAGCTGGAGCGGATGCGCTGGATCATGGCGCTCTACATCGGCGGCATGGGCGCGCCCGAGCAGAACTTCCACGCCCAGGTCTACAAGCGGATGGGGTACGAGCGCGAGGTCGACGAGATCGGCCGGCTCTTCCTCTCGGGCAAGAAGGCCGAGGCCGCCGCGGTGGTCCCGGACGAGCTCATTCTCGACACCGCGATCATCGGCGACGCCGCCCACGTGCGCGAGCAGATCAAGGTCTGGGAGGCGGCGGGCGTCACCATGATGCTGGTCTCGGCGGCCGATGCCGCCCAGGTGCACGAGCTGGCGGCGCTCGCCGCCTGACTGCCCCTTGTTCATTGATAGAACACGTTCTAGATTCATTGAGGTGACGATGACCACAATCGATCCCGATACCCTGTTGCGGATGCCGGTGCACAACGGGTTCAGCCTGCTCGCCGGACTGCGGCGGCACCGCAAGAGCCCGGTGGTCACGCTCGGCGACACCGTGCTCACCGGCGCGGACGTCCTCGACGCCATCAGCCGCTACGTCGCCGCGTTCGAGGCCAACGGCATCGAAACCGGTGATCCGGTAGGCGTTCTCGCGCTGAACCGCCCCGAGGTGCTGTTCACCATCGCCGCCGGGCAGGTCCGCGGCCACCGCCGCACCGCCCTGCATCCCATCGGCGGACTCGACGATCACGCGTATGTGCTTGCGGACGCGGGCATTACGACGCTGATCCTGGATCCGGTGCCGATGTTCGTGCAGCGCGCCCGCGACCTGGTGGACCGGGTCGAGGGCCTGACCAAGGTGCTGGTGTTCGGTCCGGTGCCGGACGAATTGTCCGATGTCGGTGTGGATTTCCTGGCCGAGGTCGCCAAGCACGAGGCCGCGCCGGTCGAGGCCGTGGAACTGCGGCCCGACGACGTCATCTCGGTGAGCTACACCGGCGGCACCACCGGCAAGCCCAAGGGCGTGGTCGGCACCGCGCAGGCGATGGCCACCATGACCCAGATCCAGCTGTCGGAGTGGGAATGGCCCAAGCGGCCGAAATTCCTTATCTGCACACCGCTTTCGCATGCCGGGGCGGCCTTCTTCCTGCCGGTCGTGCTGCTGGGCGGCGAATGCATCGTGGTCCCGCGCTTCGACGCCGGCGAGGTGCTGAAGGCGATCGAGGAGCACAAGATCAGTGCCACCATGCTGGTGCCGTCGATGATCTACGCGCTGCTCGACCATCCCGACGTGGACAAGCGGGACCTGTCCTCGCTGGAGACGGTGTACTACGGCGCCTCGGCCATCGACCCGAAGCGGCTGACCCAGGCCATCGACAAGTTCGGCCCGATCTTCGCGCAGTACTTCGGCCAGTCCGAGGCGCCGATGGCGATCAGCTACCTGGGCAAGGAGGAGCACGACAAGGAGCGGCTCACCTCCTGCGGGCGGCCCTCGGCGGCGCTGCGGGTGGCGCTGATCGACGGCGAGGACAACGTGGTCGCGCCCGGCGAGGTCGGCGAAATCTGTGTCAGCGGACCGCTGCTGGCGGCGGGCTACCTGAACCTGCCCGAGGTGACCGCGGAGACCTTCAAGAACGGCTGGCTGCGCACCGGCGATCTGGCCCGCCAGGACGAGGACGGCTTCCTGCACATCGTCGGCCGCAGCAAGGACATGGTCGTCACCGGCGGGTTCAACGTCTTCCCGCGCGAGGTGGAAGACGTTGTCTCCGAACACGACAGCGTGCTCGGCGTGGCCGTGGTCGGCGTGGCCGACCCGCAGTGGGGCGAGGCCGTGACCGCCGTCGTGGTGCTCGATCCGGTGGTCGCCGCCGACGAGGCCGCGGTGGCGAAGGTGACCGACGAGATCTCGCAGACGGTCAAGCAGCGCAAGGGCTCGGTGCAGGTGCCCAAGCACTACGTCGTCGTCGAGCAGTTGCCGCTGACCGGCCTGGGCAAGCCCGACAAGAAGGCGATCCGGGTGCTCGCCAACGAGCGCCTCGGCATCGCGTAGCGACCGCTCGCAGGCCGCTCGAACGCGGCGGCCTGACCCACGAACTGCGGGTGGCTTGGTGGTCGGGCCACCCGTGCGAATCCGCCCCGTCTCGAGCCAGGACGGGGCGGATTCGGCTTTCCGGAGGCGGGACGCTCAGGCGTTCTCGCGGTACTCCATGGGCAGATCGAACAGCGGGAACAACTTCTCGGTGTCGAGGAAGAAGTTGAGCCCGGCGATGTGGTCGCCGTCGAGTTCGAGCACGGTGATCGACCACGGCGTGTACACGCCCGGTTCGTCGGTGGGCTTGTAGTGGCCGAAGGCGATGTGGCCGTTGGCGCCCTCCAGCGGGATCATCTTCGAGCCCTTGCACGCGCTGCCGGTGCCGAGCATGAACTCGGCGACATTGGCGGGGCCCGACACCCACAGGTCGAACGGCGGCATGGACAGCGCCACATCGGCTTTCAGCAGCGTGGTGAGCGCGTCCATGTCGTAGGCCTCGAAGGCGGAGACGAAATCGTTGACCAGCTTGCGCTGGTTCTCGTCGCTCTCGTCGAAATCGTCGAAATCGCTGGGCTGCACCTTCGACATGGTGGCGCGGGCGCGCTGCAGCGCGCTGTTCACCGAGGCCGGCGACATGGTGAGCGCCTCGGCCGTCTCGCTGGCCGAGAAACGCAGCACCTCGCGCATGATCAGGATGGCGCGCTGGGTGGCCGGCAGATGCTGACAGGCGGCGACGAAGGCCAGGCGCAGCGTGTCTTTGGTGGAGGCGTGCTCGGCCGGATCCGCACCGAAGGCGAGGGCGTTGGGGATCGGCTCGATCCAGACGTAATCCGGCTGCGGCGGCGGCAGCGGGGAATCGGGGCTGCCGGGACCGTTGAGATCCATCGGGCGGGCGCGGCGCTGCGGGCCGTCCAGCATGTCCAGGCAGACGTTGGTGGTGATGCGGTAGAGCCAGGAGCGCAGACTCGCGCGGCCCTCGAAGGAATCGTAGGACTTCCACGCGCGGGTGAATGTCTCCTGCACGGCATCCTCGGCCTCGAACGAGGAACCGAGCATGCGGTACGCGTAGGCGCATAGCTCGCGCCTGTGCCCCTCGAACGACGCGAGTACGTCGGGGGTGAGGGTGGCGGATCTGGCCGAGTCGTTCATGGCTGTCACGATGCCACAGCCCACCGACAAACCACAGAGGGCAATATGCCCGAATCCGTCCGCAGGCGGGTGCCCTCACCTGCGACTTTCAAGATCATTCATCGGGAGCGATGAGTTCCGGCGCAACCGCCCGTCCTTACTTGCGAACCCGCCCGCCGTGCTCGAGAGGACGAGAACATGAGCAGCAAGATGATTTTCATCAACCTTCCGGTCGACGACCTGAACCGGTCCAAGACCTTCTACGAGGCACTGGGCTGGACGGTGAACGCCGATTTCACCGACGAGAACGCGGCCTGCATCGTGGTCGACGACAACATCTGCCTGATGCTGCTGACGAAGAACTTCTTCACCACCTTCACCAAGCGTCCCATCGCCGATACCGTCACCGCGACCGCCGCGGCCTACGCGCTGGCGCTGGGCAGTGCCGAGGAGGTCGACGCGCTCACCCGGGCGGCGCTGGGCGCGGGCGGCACCGAGGAGGTCAACGCCGACAAGCGGGCCGAGGAGGCGCAGGTGGGCATGCACGGGCGCACCTTCATCGATCCCGACGGCCACCAGTGGGAGCCGTTCTACATGGCCTACCAGGCCGCCTGATCCGAGAAACATCCCGGCGAGAGCCAGGACCCAACTGCGGTGGGTCCCGGCGTTCGCCGGGATTTTCTATGCGCCGGTGAAGTTCGGCTTGCGCTTCTCGGCGAAGGCTTTCGGGCCTTCCTTCGCGTCGGCGGAGCGGAACACCGTCATGCCGATCTTGGCTTCGATCTGGAACGCGTCCAGCTCGTGCATGCCCTCGGTCTCGCGCAGCGTGCGCAGGATCGCCTGCACCGCGAGCGGGCCGTTGTTCGCGATCAGCCCGGCCAGCTCCAGCGCCTTGTCCAGCGCGGTGCCGTCGGGCACCACGTGCCCGATCAGTCCGTACTCCTTGGCCTCGGCGGCGGTGATGTGCCGTCCGGTGAGCAGGATTTCGGCGGCGACGGTGTAGGGAATCTGGCGCGCCAGCCGCACCGCCGAGCCGCCCAGCGGGAACAGGCCCCAGCGCGCCTCGGAGACACCGAATTTCGCGCTCTCGGCGGCGACCCGGATGTCGGTGCCCTGCAGGATCTCGGTGCCGCCGGCGATGGCCGCGCCCTCCACGGCCGCGATCAGCGGCTTGGTCAGGCGGCGGCCCTTGAGCAGCGCCGGCAGGTTGGCCGGGTCGAAGCTGGACTCGTTGTCCCCGGGATGCCGGGCCGACATCGCCTTCAGATCCATGCCCGCGCAGAACGTGCCGCCCGCGCCGGTGAGGATGGCCGCGCGGATGTCGGTGTCCTCGTCCACCTGGTCCCACGCGTCGCGCATGATCGCCATCATCTCGGCGGACAGAGCGTTGCGCGCCTCGGGGCGATTCATGGTGACGACGAGGACGTGATCGCGCTTCTCGACGAGGCAGTGCGGCATGGATGTATCTCCTGACTTCAAGCTCGAATTCAGCCTTGCCAGGAACAGTAACACGTTCTATTTTAGGGCTGTGAGCTACAACATAGCGGACCTTGTCGAACACGCCATCGACCTCATGCCGGATCGCGTCGCGCTGGTCGACGACGACCGTGAGGTGACTTACGCACAGCTCGAGGAGCAGGCCAATAAATTGGCCCACTACCTGCTGGAACATGGTGTCCAGCAGGGGGACAAGGTGGGCCTCTACTCCCGCAACACCATCGAAGCGGTGATCGCCATGGTCGCGGTCTTCAAGGCCCGCGCGGTGTTGATCAACGTGAACTTCCGATACGTCGAGAACGAGTTGCAATATATCTTCGACAATTCGGACATGGTCGCGCTGATTCACGAGCGTCGCTACAGCGACAAGGTGGCCGCGGTCCGGCCGAACACCCCCAAGCTGCGAACGGTCATCGTCGTGGACGACGATACGACCGGAACGATCGAGACCGCAGCGGATTCGGTGGATTACGCCACTGTGCTGGCCGAGTCGTCCGCTGAGCGGGATTTCGGCGAACGCTCCGGCGACGACATCTTCATGCTCTACACCGGCGGCACCACCGGTCTGCCCAAGGGCGTGATGTGGCGCCAGGAGGACTGGTGGCGCGTGCTCGGCGGCGGCATCAACTTCGTCACCGGCGAGGCGATCCAGGACGAATGGCAGCAGGCCAAGACCGGTGCCGGCAACGCGCAGATGGTGCGCTACCCGATTCCGCCGCTGATCCACGGCGGTTCGCAGTGCGCGGTGTTCCACGCCCTGTTCGACGGCGGCAAGGCCATCATGCTGCCGGAGTTCAGCGGGCACGGCGTCTGGCAGGCCATCGACAAGCACACCGTGAACCTGATCTTCATCACCGGTGACGCCATGGCTCGCCCGATGCTGGACGCGCTGCGCGAGGGCAACCCGGAAACCGGTGAGCCGTACCAGCATTCGCAGCTGTGGGCGATGGCCTCGAGCGCGGCGCTGTTCTCGCCGACGATCAAGGACCAGTTCATGGAACTGCTCACCACCACCATGATCACCGACTCGATCGGCTCCTCGGAGACCGGCTTCGGCGGCCTGTCCGTGGTGGCCAAGGGGCAGACCCACACCGGCGGCCCGCGAGTGAAGATCGACGCCTCCACCGAGGTGCTCGACGACGACGGCAACCCGGTCGTGCCCGGTTCCGGCCAGATCGGCTTCATCGCGCGCAAGGGCCACATCCCGCTCGGCTACTACGGCGACGAGGCCAAGACCAAGGCGACCTTCAAGGAATTCAACGGCACCCGCTACTCCATCCCCGGTGACTACGCCCGGGTGGAGGAGGACGGCACCGTCACCATGCTCGGCCGCGGTTCGGTGAGCATCAACAGCGGCGGCGAGAAGATCTACCCCGAGGAGGTCGAGGGCGCGCTGAAGATGCACCCGGAGATCTTCGACGCGCTGGTGGTCGGCGTCCCGGATGAGCGCTGGGGGCAGCGGGTTTCGGCGGTCGTGCAGTGTCGTGGCGAGCAGCGCCCGACGCTCGAGGACCTGCGCCCGATCCTGACCAAGGAGATCTCGGCCTACAAGCTGCCGCGCAGCCTGTGGTTCGTCGACGAGATCAAGCGTTCGCCGGCGGGCAAGCCGGACTACCGCTGGGCCAAGGAGCAGACCGAGTCGCGCCCGGCCGATGAACACGCCGAAGCGAGCAACAAGTAAGTTCGGCTAAGCATCACCGGACAAGGGCTGTCGCGTGAGCGGCGGCCCTTGCCGCTTTTCGCGTACCTGACAGGAGACCGTGATGGCTACTTCGGACACCGAGCGTCCGCCGCTGGCTTTCTTCGAGGCCACCCCGGCCGGCTTCGAACCGCTGCCGTTCGCGAACAGCGCCTGGTCGCCCACGATGATCAACGGCCCGGCCGTCTGCGGCCTGCTGGCCCGGGAGCTGGAACGGCACTGTCCGGCGGGCTTCCTCCCGTCGCGCCTCACCGTCGACATGTTCCGGCCCGCGCAGAAGGTCACGACCACCGTCTCGACCGAGATCGTGCGGTCGGGCAATCGGATCGTGGTGGCCGACGCCGTGCTGACCCAGGACGGCGCGGACGTGGCGCGCGCCAGCGCGGTCTTCCTCAAGCTCTCCGAGCAGCCGCCGGGGGAGCGGTGGACCCGCGCCGAGGCGCCGCGGCCGCCGGACGTCCCGCCCGCCACCGGGCCGACGGTGCCGATGATGAACTCGAGCGATCACCCCGACGGCTGGACCAACCGGATCGGCGACCATCAGAACGGCGGGCACAAGACCCTGTGGCAGGCGCCGATTTCGGCCGTCGCGGGCGAAGCGCCGTCCCCGTTCGTCGGCGCCGCCATCATCGGCGAATCGACCAGCCTGCTGACCAATTGGAGCAGCGAGGGCGTCGGGTTCATCAACGCCGATCTGACCATCGCCCTGGCCCGCCCGGCGGAGGGGCTGGAGATCGGTCTGACGGCCGACAACCACCTCGCCGCCGATGGCGTGGCCGTCGGCAGCGCGACCCTGTTCGATCGGCGCGGGCCGTTCGGCACCTGTGTGGTCACCGCGATCGCGAACGCCGACCGCGCGGTGAACTTCGGCAAGGGGTACCGCCACCCGTCGGAGCGCTTGGCGCAGTAGCGGATCGGGCTGCGGCAGGACCGGGGCCTGTATGCCAACAATTGTTGGCATACACTCGGGGGGTGACCATCGAGCCTGATCAGACCCCCGCGCGCCGCTCGGACGCGACCCGCGCCAAGATCCTGGACGCGGCGCGGGCCCGCTTCGCCGCGGAGGGATTCCGCAAGGCGACCGTGCGCGCGATCGCGGGCGACGCCGAGATCGACCCCTCCATGGTCATGCGCTACTTCGGTAACAAGGAGGGGTTGTTCGCCGCCGCGGTGGACATCTACCTGGAGCTGCCGGATCTGTCCGCGGCCGACCCGGATACCTTGGGGGAACTGCTGATTCGCCGATTCCTGGCGATCTGGGAGGAGCCTCCGGGCAACGAGGTGATGCTCACCCTGCTGCGCACCGGCATCACCGACGAGGCTCTCGCCGATCGTGCCCGCGCCGTTTTCGCCGAGCAGGTCCTGCCCGCTGTCCTGCGCTACGGCGATCCCGCCGACGCGCCCCGGCGCAGCGGTCTGGTCGCCACCCAGCTGCTGGGCCTGGCGCTGTGTCGCTATGTGCTGCGCCTGCCCCCGGTCGTCGCGATGACCCCCGAGGCGTTGATCGCCGACGTCGGTCCGACGTTGCAGCGCTATTTGACTTCCTTGCCCGGCTGATCGCGCCGAGCCTGTGGTGCCGTGGGTGACCGCGTCGGCCGGTCGGGGACTTCGCGCGGGCGGCCGGTCCGCTGCGGCGGCTATTCGGTCAGCGTCGCGGCCGATCGCGCGAGCAGCGCGCGGAGTTCGCGCAGGCCGTCGGCGCCGAGCGTGCGGCCGAGCCGGTCCTCGATCTCGCGGATGCCCTCGGCGGCGGCCGCCAGGGCGGTGCGGCCCGGCTCGGTGAGCGCGACCAGCCGGCCCCGGCGGTCGGACGGGTCGACCCGGCGTTCGACGTAACCGCAGCGCTCCAGGTGGGTGATCAATTCCCCCATCGACTGCTGGGTCATGCCCGCCGCCTCGGCGAGGGCGCTGATCCGGGAACCGGCGGGATCGATGTAGCGGAAGACCGCGAAGTGCGCCGGGCGCAGGTCGTCGTGCAGCCGCGCGCGCAATCGGCCGTTCAGATCCTGCTCGAAGGCGCGGGTGGTCTGCACGAGCAGTTTCAGCAAGGTGGGGTCGCCGGTTGACACAATAGGAAGGTTACCTTCATATTTGTGGCATGGACAGCCGGACCCTTCTTTTCCGCAGCGGACACCGCGTCACCTTCGTCGAGGAGGGCTCCGACGAGCACGGGCCCTACCTCCGGCTGGAGCACGAACTGCCCGAGGGTCGCCAAGCCGGGCCGCACTGGCATCCGGTGCTGGCCGAAACCTGGACCGTGCGGCGTGGCCGGCTCCGGTTCCGCATCGACGGCCGCACGGTGCTCGCGCAAGCGGGGAATTCGGTCGCGGCGGGCGCGCGCTCGGTGCACGAGTTCTGGTGCGAGGAGCCGGGCACGCTCATCGACCACGAGATCCGGCCGCCGCTGCGGCACTGGGAGATGTTCCGGCTCTGGCACGCGCTGGACGCGGCCGGGAAGACGACCAAGAGCGGGGTGCCGCGCAATCCGCTGCTGCTGGGGCTGCTGTGGGACTACCAGGACGGCTACCTCGGCGGCATCCCCGCCGCGGCGCAGCGCTGGATCCTGGGCGGCCTGGCCGGTCTCGCTCGCCGGGTGGGGAGTGAGCGGCGCTGGCTGGGCCCGCGGGACAAGGCCGCCTGACGCGCAGCGGCCCGACGGTGGAAACCGCCGGGCCGCTGTCGGTTCGGTCACTCAGGCCGGTTCGGCCAGGGCCGCGCCGAGGGCGCGCAGGTGATCGGTGCCGGCGCCGAGGGCGAATTCGTTGTGCTTGGCGGCGGTGAAGTAGTTGTGCACGATGTGATCGCGGTCGATGCCGACGCCGCCGTGCACGTGCACGACGGTGTGGGCGACCCGGTGCCCGGCATCGGCGGCCCAGAACTTGGCGGTGTGCACCGCCTCGGCGCTGGGCAGACCCTCCGACAGCCGCCAGGCGGCCTGGGTGACCGCCAGGCGCAGGCCCTGCACGTCGATGTAGGCGTCGGCCAGGCGCTGGGCCACGGCCTGGAAGGAGCCGATCGCCTTGCCGAACTGCTCGCGCTCGCGGGCGTAGTCCGCGACCAGCTCCAGCGCCTTCTCCAGGGTGCCGAGCTGCTGGGCGGCCAGACCGATCCAGGAGCGGGTCAGGACCCAGTCCAGGATCTCCGCGCCGGACTCCACGGTGCCGATCAATTCGCCCGGGGTGTCGTGCAATTCGAGCTCGAACTCGGCGCTGAAGTCGACCACGCGCTGCCCGGTCAGGGTGACCGAGGCGTCGGCGGGATCCACCAGGAACAGCGCCGGAACGCCGGACACGCTGGCGGGCACCAGAATCCGGGCGGCACGGTCGGCGTAGGGGACGGTGGTCTTGGCGCCGACCAGGCGCCAGCCGCCCTCCGCCTCGCGCGCGACGGTGACGGGCTTGGCGGGCTCCCAGTTGTGCACCTCGGCGAGCGCGGCGGTCAGGACGACCTCGCCGCTCGCGGCCTTGCGCGCCCAATCCTGCTGCGCGGCGGAGCCGTACGCGGCGAGCGCGCCCGCGCTCACCACGATGGAGGACAGGTACGGCACCGCCGCGACGGCCTTGCCGAGCTCGCGCAGCACCGAGGTCTGCTCCAGGACGCCGAAATCGCCGCCGCCCAGCGCCGCCGGCAGCGCGGCCGCCAGCACCCCGGTCTCGGCGAGCGAGCTCCACAGCGGCGCGTCGAAGCGCCCTTCGCTGTCGAGCTCGCGCAGGCGGTCGGCGGTGACCAGCTTGCCGCATACCTCGGCAGTCAGGCCGGCCAGGTCGTTCTGGGCTTCGGTGGGAGTGAAATCCATTGGTATTCCCCTGTTCTCAGCGCGCCGAGGCCGGCTGGCGCAGCGCGGTCATGGCGATGATGTCGCGCTGGACTTCGTTGGTGCCGCCGCCGAAGGTCAGGATCAGCGCGGCCCGGTGCATGCGCTCCAGGCGGCCGCGCAGTTCCGAGCCGGGGGAGTCCTGGCGCAGATACGCCTGCGGGCCGAGGACCTCCATCAGCAGGCGGTAGGCCTCGGTGGACAGCTCGGTCCCGTAGACCTTGCACGTGGAGGCGTCCCACATCTTCGGCGCGGCCTCGCCGCCGTGGTCGGCGCCGCTGGCCACCTGCCAGTTGAGCAGCTTGAGGTACTCCACCTTGGCGTAGACCTTGGCCAGGTTGATCTGCACCCATTCCTGGTCGATGACGCGATTGCCGTTGGCGGCCTTGGTTTCCCGCGCCCATTCGACGGTCTGGTTCAGCGCGACCTGCAGCGGTCCGGCGGAGGTGAGCGCGACGCGCTCGTGGTTGAGTTGGTTGGTGACCAGCGCCCAGCCGCCGTTCTCCGGGCCGACCAGCGAGCTCACCGGCACGCGGACGTCCTGGTAGTAGGTGGCGCTGGTGTCCGGGCCGGCCATGGTGTGCACCGGCGTCCAGGAGAACCCCTCGGCGGTGGTCGGCACGATGAGCATGCTGATGCCCTTGTGCTTCTTGGCCGTCGGGTCGGTGCGCACGGCCAGCCAGACGTAGTCGGCGTAGGCGATGAGGCTGGTCCACATCTTCTGGCCGTTGATGATGTAGTCGTCGCCGTCGCGGACCGCGGAGGTGCGCAGGCTGGCCAGGTCGGTGCCCGAGCCGGGCTCGGAATAGCCGATGGCGAAATGCAATTCGCCCGCGGCGATCTTCGGCAGGAAGAACTTCTTCTGCTCCTCGGTGCCGTAGTGCATGATCGTCGGCGCGACCGAGTTGATGGTCAGGAACGGCACCGGAGCGCCGGCGATGGCGGCTTCGTCGGTGAAGATCAACTGATCCATGGTGGTTCGGTCCTGGCCGCCGTATTCTTTGGGCCAGGCCATGGTGAGCCAGCCGTCCTTGCCCATCTGCTGGACGACTTCGCGATAGACATTGCCCTCTCCGTACTCACCGGTGGTGGAGCTCAGCGCCGCCCGGCGCTCCGGTGTGATGAGCCGCGCGAAGTAGTCGCGCAGTTCGGCGCGAAGCTCCTCCTGCTGCGGCGTGTACGCAATGCGCATGGGCAGTACCTCAGCCTTCAGGTCGAATACAACTAGGTCTGATGATTGCATATCGACTGAAACATGTTCCAGTATTGAGTGCGGATCCGCGCGATGGCGGCACAGCCCGCCGTCATCGCTTGTAGGCTTCCGAACAGACTCGTATGAAGGAGTAACCATGAAGGTCGCAGTCGATTTCGACCAGTGCGAGGCCAATGGAATCTGTGTCGGATTCGCCCCCGACGTGTTCGAACTCGATGACGAGGATCAGTTGCACGTCTTGGTCGACGACATCCCGGCCGACCAGCTCGAAGTGGTCAAGGACGCGGTCGCCCAGTGCCCGAAGGCCGCACTGAAGCTGATCTGATCGGTGCTTGCCACATAACAGGAACACGTTCTAAAGTCGGCCCGGTGAGCACTGAACTTAACTTGGCGGGCAAGGTCGCGATCGTCACCGGCTCCGGTGCCGGACTGGGGAAGGCCGAGGCGCTGGCCCTGGCCGCGGCGGGCGCGTCGGTCGTGGTCAACGACCTGGCCGAGAGCCCGGCGGTCGCCGAAACCCTGACCGAGATAAGGGCTTTGGGCGCCAAGGCGGAGTTCGTCGCGGGCAGCATCGCCGAGCGGAGCACCGCCGACGCGCTGATCCGCACCGCCGACGAGGCGTTCGGCAGCGTGGACATCGTGGTCAACAACGCGGGCATCACCCGCGACAAGATGTTGTTCAACATGTCCGACGAGGATTTCGACGCGGTGCTCGCCGTGCATCTGCGCGGGCACTTCCTGCTCACCCGCAACGCCGCCGCCTACTGGCGCGGCAAGTCCAAGGCGGCGGGTGCGCCGGTTTACGGGCGGCTGATCAACACCTCCTCCGAGGCCGGTCTGCTCGGCCCCGCCGGGCAGGGCAACTACGGCGCGGCCAAGGCGGGTATCACCGCGCTGACGCTGACCGCCGCCCGCGCGCTGTCGCAGTACGGCGTGCGCGCCAACGCGATCGCGCCGCGCGCCCGGACCGCCATGACCGAGGCGGTCTTCTCCGATGCTCCCGAGGGCGGCGTCGATCCGCTGTCCCCGGAGCATGTCGCCCGCTTGGTCGCCTACCTGGCCTCGCCCGCGGCCGACACGGTCAGCGGTCAGCTCTTCGTCGTCTACGGGCCGATGGTGGCGCTGATGGCCGCTCCCGTGGTGGAGCGGCGCTTCGATGCCGCGGGCGATCAGTGGGAGGCGGGCGACCTCGCGGCGACCCTCGGCGGGTACTTCGCCGACCGCCCCGCCGATCGCACCTTCTCCGCGGGCCCCGCGCTGAGCGAGTTGGGCTGACGCACCAGGTTTCCTGGGCGAAATCCCAAGTTTCCGGTGCTCAGCGGCCGGATTCGGGTTGCTGACCGGTGGCGCGCCCGGCGGTCAGAACCTGATCAAGTGTCCAATTGTTGATCACCGCACTCGACTTTGTTAGACATGGGAGTCGACGTGTGTGGCGGCTCACAAAGCCCGCAGCGGACAAAACTGACACACGTTTCAAATACATAGGCTGATTATGGGGATATGCGCACTTCAAAAGTGAGCAAAACCTCACGGCCATCAAGTGAACATGTTCTAATCATTCCGGCGACGCGGCCCTCGGGTGGGGCCGTGCCGTCAGCAATACGAGCACGTTGAGCAAGGAGGATCGCGAATGAACGAGGTCCTTGCCGTGCCGTTGCGGGCCGTCGGGGGGTTCTTCGAACTTGTCGCCGACGTGGCCCGGGCGAGCATTCGCAGGCCCTTCCAGTTGCGTGAGTTCATCGATCAGTCCTGGTTCATCGCGCGCGTTTCCATCGTGCCGACCCTGCTGGTCGCGATCCCGTTCACCGTCCTGGTGAGCTTCACGCTGAACATCCTGTTGCGCGAGATCGGCGCCGCCGACCTCAGCGGAGCGGGGGCGGCCTTCGGCGCCGTCACCCAGATCGGCCCGATGGTCACCGTGCTGATCGTGGCCGGCGCCGGCGCCACCGCGGTCTGCGCGGACCTGGGCGCCCGCACCATCCGCGAAGAGATCGACGCCATGCGCGTCCTGGGCATCGACCCGATCCATCGCCTGGTGGTACCGCGCGTGCTGGCCTCGATGTTCGTGGCGCTGCTGCTGAACAGCCTGGTGTGCACCATCGGCATCGTCGGCGGCTTCCTGTTCTCGGTGTACCTGCAGGACGTCAACCCCGGATCGTTCGTCAACGGCATCACCCTGCTGACCCACCTGCCCGAGCTGATCATCTCCGAGGTCAAAGCCGGGCTGTTCGGCCTGATCGCCGGACTGGTGGCCTGCTACCTGGGCCTGAACGTCAAGGGCGGCCCCAAGAGTGTCGGTGACGCGGTGAACCAGACCGTGGTGTTCGCGTTCATGGCCCTGTTCGTGGTGAACGTGGTGGCCACCGCGGTCGGCATCAAGTTCGCGGCGCGGTGACCTGATGGCATTCGTGATCAGCTCGCGCTTCCCGAAGACCGTCCGGCGGGCCCGGCGCGTCTCGGACTCGCTGGACTCGGTCGGCAAGCAGGCGCTGTTCTACGGCGAGACCGTGGCCTCGCTGCCGCGCGCCCTGCTGCACTACCGCACCGAGACCATCCGCCTGATCGCCGAGATCAGCATGGGCACCGGCGCTCTGGCGGTGATCGGCGGCACCGTCGTCATCGTCGGCTTCCTCACGCTGTTCGCCGGCGGCACCATCGCGGTGCAGGGCTACAGCTCGCTCGGCAACATCGGCGTCGAGGCGCTCACCGGCTTCTTCTCCGCGTTCATCAATGTGCGCATCGCGGCGCCGGTGATCTCCGGCATCGGCCTGGCCGCCACCATCGGCGCGGGTTCCACCGCGCAGCTGGGCGCCATGCGGGTCTCCGAGGAGATCGACGCGCTGGAGACCATGGCCATCCGCCCGGTGCCCTACCTGGTCGGCACCCGCGTGCTGGCCGGGATGATCGCGATCATCCCGCTCTACGCGCTCGCGGTGATCATGTCGTTCCTGGCGGCGCGCTTCGCCACCGTGGTCATCTACGGGCAGTCCGCCGGCGTCTACGACCACTACTTCTCCACCTTCCTGATCCCGAGCGACATCCTGTGGTCGTTCGCGCAGGCGATCCTGATGGCCCTGGCCGTCATGATGATTCACACCTACTACGGCTATACGGCCGCGGGCGGCCCGGTGGGCGTCGGCATCGCGGTCGGCAACGCGGTGCGTGCCTCGCTGGTCGCGGTGGTCACGGTGACGCTGCTGGTGTCGCTGGCCATCTACGGCACCTCCGGTAACTTCCACCTCTCCGGATAACGGGTATGGGAACGATGAAGCTCAAATTGGCCGGCGCCGCAATGGTGCTCGCGTTGGCCGCAATCGTCGCGGTGGCGATGGTGATGTTCGTGGGCGGGTTCACCTCGACCGAGACCGTCACCATCACCGCGCCGCGCAGCGGCCTGGTCCTCGACACCGACGCCAAGGTGAAGGTGCGCGGCGTCGAGATCGGCCGGGTCGCCTCGGTCGACCACGCCGCCGACTCCGCGCGACTACGCCTGGAGATCGACCCCGACATGCTGAAGCTGGTGCCCGACAACGCGACCGTGGACATCCGCTCCACCACCGTGTTCGGCGCCAAGTACGTGAACTTCATCGTCCCGGAACAGCCTTCGAAGTCCGCGCTGCGGCCGGGCGCGATCCTCGCCGCCTCGCAGGTGACCGTCGAATTCAACACCCTGTTCCAGCACCTGTCGGATCTGCTGGCCAAGGTGGAGCCGGACAAGCTGAACGCGACCATGGCCGCTCTGGGTACCGCGCTGCAAGGGCGGGGCGCCAAGCTCGGTGAGCTGCTCTCCACCAGCAACAGCTACCTGCGCGACACGGTGAACCCGTATCTGCCCACGTTGCAGACGGATCTGAACAAGACCGCCGACGTCGCCGACATCTACGGCGACACCGTCGGCGACCTGCTGGCCGTGATGGACAACGCCACCGCCACCAGCCGCACCTTCGCCGAGGAAGCCGGCAACGTCGACGAACTGCTGACCAATGTGATCGGCCTGGCCGACACCACCGGTTCGGTGTTGCGGGACAACGAGACCCGGTTGATCACCGCGCTGGATCTGATGACCCCGACCGTGCAGCTGCTCTACGACTACAACCCCGCGACCGAGTGCCTGATCAACGGCATCGGCGAACTGATGCCGCTGGCCGAGGAGATCTTCGGCGGCATGTACGACGGCGTCGGCATGAACACCAACTTCCAGCTGGGTTCCAAGCCCTACACCTACCCCAACGACCTGCCGAAGGTGAACGCCACCGGCGGCCCGCACTGCGAGGGCGTGACCAACCGCGCGCCGGAGAGCCACTCCGACTACGTGGTCACCGACACCAGCGAGGGGACACCGTACGTGCCGAACGCGACGCCGCCGCGCTTCCACGACAACCCGCCCAAGGTCTTCCAAATCCTGTTCTCTGGCCTGCCGGGGGTGCCGAAGCCGTGAAAAACACCGCTACGACAGTCAAATTGGCCATCTTCACCCTGGTGATGTCGCTGATCTTCGCCGGCCTCGTGGTCGTGTTCAGCCAGATGCGCTTCTCCCGCGAGCACGCCTACCACGCGGTGTTCACCAGCTCCTCGGGCATGCTGCCCGGCTCCAAGGTGCGGATCGCCGGCGTCCCGGTCGGCTCGGTCACCTCGGTGAAGGTCGGCAAGGACAACCTCGCGCACGTCGAATTCGACGTGGACCGCCGCTACCGGCTGCTGGCCAGCACCCGCGCCACGATCAAGTACGAGAACCTGGTCGGCGACCGCTACATGGAACTGCTCGAGGGCCCCGGCACGGCGGACACCCTGCGCGAGGGCGGCACCATCGGCAAGGACCAGACCGCCCCCGCGCTGGATCTGGACATGCTGCTCGGCGGCTTCAAACCGCTGCTGCGCGGGCTGGATCCGGGCCAGGTCAACGATCTGACCAGCGCGCTGCTGCAGATCTTCCAGGGCCAGGGCGGCACGCTGGTCTCGCTGCTCAACAGCGGCGGCTCCTTCGCCAAGACCCTGGCCGACCGGGATCAGCTGATCGGCAACGTGATCGACAACCTGAACACGGTGCTGGCCACCATCGATCAGCGCGGCGACCAATTCGCCACCACCCTCGACGAATTGCAGCGCCTGATCACCGGCCTGGCCGAGAACAAGGACCCGATCGGCGACGCGGTGCCGCGCATCGCGGGCGCCACCGGCGACCTGACCGACCTGCTGGCCCAGGCCCGGCCGGATCTGGCCGGCACCATCGGCAACCTCGGCCGGCTCTCCACCAACCTCGACAACGGCAGCGACACCCTGGAGTGGGTGCTCGAGCGGCTGCCCGACACCTACAAGAAGCTGATCCGCATCGGCTCCTACGGCTCGTTCCTGCAGCTCTACATCTGCGGCACCTGGCTGCTCGTGGACGGCCCCGACGGCAAGCCGATCGAGATGACCCTGCCGGGCGGGCAGACGACCGGAAGGTGTGCGAGCGATGGCTGATTCCAAGAGGTCACCGGCCATCACGATCGGTGTCGTCGGCATCGTCGTGGCGGTGTGCGTGTCGCTGACCGCGCTGCAGTTCACCCAGTTGCCGTTCATCCGCGGCGGCGCGAACTTCACCGCGTTCTTCGCCGACGCCGGCGGACTGGTGCCCGGTGACGCGGTGCAGGTCGCCGGCGTCCGCTCCGGTGAGGTCGACAAGGTCGAGCTCGACGGCGCGAAGGTGCTGGTGAAGTTCAGCCTGGACGAGGCGATCGTGCTGGGGGACAAGTCCTCCGCCGCGATCAAGACCAACACGGTGCTGGGCCGCAAGTCGCTCGAGATCACCCCCGCCGGGCACGGGGCGCTGCGCACCGCGGACACGATTCCGCTGGATCGCACCACCTCTCCGTACTCGCTCAACGACGCGCTCAGCGAGCTGGGCGCGACGGTCCAGGGCCTGGACATGCAGCAGGTCGACAAGACCCTGGACGCGCTCTCGGAGACCTTCGCCGACACCCCGGCGCCGCTGCGCTCGGCGCTGGACGGGGTCACGGCCTTGTCGCGCAGCATCAACGCCCGGGACGAGGCGCTGAGCCAGCTGCTCACCCGCGCCCAGAACGTCACCAAGATCCTGGCCGACCGCAGCAACCAGATCAGCGCGCTGCTGCTCGACGGCAACAATCTGCTCGGTGAACTGGACCGGCGGCGGGCCGCGATCGGCCAGCTGATCGTGAACGTGAACGGGGTCGCCCAGCAGCTGACCGGCCTGGTCAACGACAACGAGCCGCAGCTGAAGAACACACTGGACCGGCTGAATTCGGTGCTGGCGGTGCTCGAGCGCAACAAGCAGAACATCCACGACGCGCTCGACAGCCTCGGGCCCTACGCGGCCGCGCTCGGCGAGCAGGTCGGCAGCGGCCCGTGGTTCAACGCCTACGTGGCCAACGCGACCTCCCCGGCGCTGCAGGTCCTCGCCGACGCCATGGCGTGGCCGCAGCACCTGCCGGAGAGCCTGCGCGCGATGTTCCTGGAGCCGAATCCCTTCACCACCATCAAACCGTCAGAAGAGGATCCGCCGCGATGACGTTGCAGAACAAGGTCGCCGAGCTGCCGCGCTGGGTGCTGGTGGTCGCCGGCGTGCTGGTCGCCGCACTGGTGGTGGTGGGTGTGTACAACGGTGTCACCCGGATCGGCAAAACCAGTGTGACCGCGTATTTCCAGTCCACCAACGGGCTCTACGTCGGCGACGACATCCGCGTGCTCGGCGTCAAGGTCGGCACGATCGATGTCATCGAGCCGGGGCCGGAGCGGGTCAAGGTGGAGTTCACGCTGGACCGCGGCGTCGAGCTCCCGGCCGACGCCAAGGCCGTGATCATCTCGCCGTCGCTGGTCTCGGCGCGCTTCATCCAGCTGGCGCCCGCCTACACCGGCGGCCCGAAGCTGGCCGACGACGCGCAGATCCCGATCGAGCGCACCGCGGTGCCGGTCGAATGGGACGACATCAAGGCCGAACTGTCCAAGCTGGCCACCACATTGGGTCCGGTCGGCGACGACGAGCAGGGCTCCTTCGGCCGGTTCCTGGACACCGCGGCCGCCAATATCGACGGCAACGGCCAGAAGTTCCGCGACACCCTGCGCGAGCTGTCGGCGACGCTGGGCACGCTCTCGGACGGGCGGACCGACCTCTTCGGCACCATTCGCAACCTGCAGAAATTCGTCGAGGTGCTCTCGGCCAGCAACGAGCAGATCGTGCAGTTCGGCGGCCGGCTGGCCTCGGTCAGCGACGTGCTCGCCGACACCTCCGCCGATCTCGGTGCGGGACTGGACAATCTGGATATCGCGCTGGCCGACGTGAAGCGCCTGATCGAGGGCAGCGGCGCCGAGCTCACCGAGGGCATGTCGCGCCTGGCGAGCGTCACGCAGATCCTGCTGGACAAGCGGCCCGAGATCGAGCGGGTGCTGCACTCCGGCCCCACCGCGCTGGTGAACTTCTACCAGATCTACAGCCCGGCCCAGGGCACCCTGGGCGGCGCCGTCGCCCTGAACAACCCGGCCGATCCGCTGAGCTTCCTGTGCGGCTCGATCGAGGCCATCGAGAGCAACGACTCCGCCCGCAGCGCCGAGCTGTGCGCGCAGATGATCGCCCCCGTGATCAGTTCGGTCGCGATGAACTACGCGCCGATCATGACCAACCCGGCCACCGGCGTGCACGCCTTCCCGGATCAGCTGGTGTACAGCCCGCAGAGCCTGGCCGGTCAGGCCGCGCCCGAGGTCACCGTGCCCAACGATGTCGCCGGGCTCGCCATTCCAGGAGGAACCCGATGATCGGCAATTCGCGCCGGCGCCTCGTCGCGCTCGCGCTGGGCGCCGCGGTGACGCTGTCGGTCTCCGGCTGCGAATGGGACGGGCTGAACTCGATGCCGCTGCCCGGTGCCGAAACCGCCGACGGCGCTTATGAAGTGCGCATCCAGATGCCGAATGTCACGACGCTGACCCGGAATTCGCCGGTGCGCGTCGCGGACGTGACGGTCGGCACGGTCACCGGCATCGAGGTGGAGGGCTGGCACGCGCTGGTCACCGTCGCGCTGCATCCCGATGTGCGCCTGCCCGCCAACGCCGTGGCCAAGATCGGCCAGACCAGCTTGCTCGGCAGCAACCACGTCGAGCTGGCCGCGCCGACGGACATCGCGCCGCAGGGGCAGTTGCGGGCGGGCGATGTCATCCCGCTGGAGCGGGCCGGGGCCTACCCGACCACCGAGCAGGTGCTGTCCTCGCTCTCGGTGGTGCTCAACGGCGGCGGCATCTCGCAGCTGGAAACCATCACCCGGGAACTCAATACCGCCCTGCACGGCCGGGAGAACGACATCCGGGACCTGCTGCCGCAGCTCAACACCCTGACCACCGGCCTGAACCAACAGACCGCGGACATCATCCGCGCCATGGAGGGCCTGGACTACCTGGGCGGCCAGCTGGCCGAGCAGCGCGATGTCATCGGCAAGGCCATCGACGAGATCCATCCGGCGCTCACCGTGCTGGCCGACCGCACCCGCAGCATCACCGACGCGGTCACCGCACTCGGCGATCTCAGCGACGTCGCCGACCGGATCATCGACGCCAGCGGCACCGACCTCAAGACCAACCTGGCCAACCTCTCCCCGATCCTGGACACCCTCGCCAACACCGGGACTAACCTCATCGAGGCGCTGAAGATCCTGCCGACCTTCCCGTTCCCGATGAAGAACATCACCAAGGCGATCAAGGGCGACTACATGAACCTGTGGATCACCGTGGATCTCACCGGGAAACGCCTGGACGCCAACTGGCTCTCGGGCACTCCGCTCGGCGGCCGCTTCGGCGGTCCGGAAGGTGTGGTCGGCAGCTTCGCGCCCACCACCGCGACCGACGGCGGCAACCCGGCCACGGCCCCGTTGACGCCGAGCGCCACCCCGGCGCCGAGCATCCCCGGCCTGCCCTCGATACCGGGGCTGCCCGCCATCCCCGGCCTCACGGTGCCGTTGGAGAACACCGCACCGCAAGGAGCCCCCCGATGACGCTGACGCGGTTCGTCCGGATCCAGCTGATGATCTTCGCCGTGCTCACGGTGATCGGCCTGGTGGTCATGGGCGGTGTGTACGTGCAGGTGCCCGCCATGCTGGGCATCGGGCGCTATGACGTCACGGTGCGCCTGGCCGCCACCGGCGGGCTCTACGAGACCGCGAACGTGGCCTATCGCGGCACCAATATCGGCAAGGTGGAGTCGGTGGTGCTCACGCCGGACGGCGTCGAGGCGAAACTGTCCATCGACAGCGATCAGAAGATCCCGTCCGATGTGGTGGCCTGGGTGCGCAGCGTGTCCGCGATCGGCGAGCAGTACGTCGACCTGGTTCCGGCCGACGACCCCAAGGGCGGCAACCTGTCCGACGGCGCGGTGATCGCCCAGGACCGCACCAAGCTGCCCCAGGATGTGGGCAGCCTGCTGGACCAGACCGACCGGCTGCTGTCCACCGTCACCAACACCCAGCTGCGCCAGGTCATCGACGAGGCCTTCCACGCCTTCAACGGCGCGGGCCCGGATCTGCAGCGCTTCATCGACTCGGCGGCGCTGCTGATCCAGGAGGCGAACAACAGCGCCGAGCCGACCAAGAAGCTGCTGGATCAGATCGGCCCGCTGCTGGACACCCAGATCGAATCCGAGGCCGCCATCCGGTCCTGGACCCAGGACCTCGCGACCGTGACCGATCAACTGCGCCAGCATGATCCGGCGCTGCGCGGCATTCTGCGCGACGGCCCCTCGGCCATGCAGACGGTCAGCGCGCAGTTCGAGTCGTTGCGGCCCACGCTGCCGCTGCTGCTGAACAACCTGGTCAGTCTCGGGCAGGTCGGCGTCACGTATCACGCTGGGCTGGAACAGATCCTGGTGGTCTTCCCGCCGCTGATCGCGGCGCTCAAGACGATCATCCGGGGCCCGTCCAAGTACGGCGCGATGGTGAATTTCCAAGCGATCGTGAATGATCCGCCCGCGTGCACCACGGGCTTCCTGCCCGCGGATCAGCGCCGCTCGCCCGCCGACCTCAGCTTCATCGACAGTCCGGGGGGCCTGTACTGCAAGGTGCCGCAGGATTCGCCGATCAGCGTGCGCGGCATCCGCAACACCCCGTGCGCCGAGTTCCCCGGCCGCCGCGCGCCGACGCCGGAACTGTGCCGGACCGGCTATGTCCCCGAGGGCGACAACCCGGCCTTCGGACCGGTCACTCCGGCCCAGCCCGCAACCGATCCGCAAACCCCGGATGTGACTCCGGTCGCACCGGCGTCCTATGGTGGCCAGACACCCGCGGCGGCTCGGAACTACGACCCGGACACCGGGGTGTACATCGGTACCGACGGTAGAACCTACCGGCAAGGCGATGTCGGGCCCGGCGGATCGGGCACGATACCGGCGAACTGGCAGGCCATGTTCGAGGAGCAACAACGATGACCCAGAACAACGGCGAGACACCCCGCACGCGCAGGCGTGCGGGCAGACCGGCCGGACCTCCGGTCGAAGACATCGGAGCCGCGGCCCCGGGTTCCGCCGTTGTCCAGGACACCGAGAGCGCCGCTGCCGCCGCCCCGGCGGTCACCGAGGAGCCGCCGGCCGCCGCGGGCACCGGTGCGGCTACCGAAAAGATCGCGAAGCCGAGCGCGGCTGCCGGGGGCGCTGATGCCGCCACCGAGCAGGCCGCGGTCGCCGCCACCGGCGAACAGTCCGGCGCCTCCGGCGAAAAGGCCGCCTCGGCCGAGGAGAGCTCCGCCGCTACCGAGAAGGTGGCGCTCACCAAGGACACCGCTGCCGACGCGCCCACGGTCAAGGCCGCCGCGATTCCCGCGGCCGCGGATTTCCTGGGCGGAAACGCCGGGGAATCCGGCGGCAAGCGCGGTCCCGGCCGGATCGTGGCGCTGGCGGCGAGCGTGCTGCTGGTCCTGGCGCTCGTCGTCGGCGCGGGTGCCTCCTTCTACCTGGTGCACAGCAACAACCAGCGCGAGGATCGCCGGACCGAGTACATCCAGGCGGCCCGGCAGGCGGTGCTGAACCTGACCACCATCCGCGCCGACTCCGCCAAGGAGGACGTCGACCGGATCCTGGCCACCGCCTCGGGCAAGTTCAAGACCGAGTTCGACGGCCGCGTCGACCCCTTCCTGCAGATCGTGCAGCAGGCCAAGGTCGTCTCCAACGGCGAGATCATCGAGGCCGCCCTGGTGCGCGACGACGAGAATCAGGCGACCGTGCTGGTGGCCGCCAAGCAGACCCTGACCAACGCGGGCTCCAACGAGCCGCAGACCCGCTTCTACCGGTTCCGGATCACCGTGGACCGCACCGATTCGGGGATGTCCGCGTCGAATGTGGAGTTCGTGGCATGAAACTCGGAACCCGCGGCCTGATCGCCGCCGTCGCCGGCGTGCTGGTGGCCGCCGCCCTGGTCGTCATCGGCATCAACGGCTACCGGTACTGGGACGACCGCCGCGCCGAACAGGCACGTGGCGAGGTCGTCGACGTGGCCGCCCGCTCGGTGTCCGCCATGTTCACCTACGACTTCAACACCGTCGACAAGGAACTGCCCAAGGCGGCAGACGCCCTCTCGCCGAAGTTCCGCGAGGACTACCTCAAGCTGATCAACCAGGCGATCGCGCCGGGCGCCAAGGACAAGCAGCTGACCGTCCGGGCGACCACGCAGGCCGGCGGTGTGGTCTCCGCCGAGCCCGAGCACGCCGTGGTCCTGCTGTTCCTCAATCAGGTCACCACCAGCAAGGACAGCCCGCAGGGCACCACCTCCGGCAGCCGGGTCCGGGTCACCCTGGACAAGTCCGGCGATCGCTGGCTCGTGGACGCGGTCACCCCGGTCTAATCCGGCTCCCGAGGGAGGCGGACGGTGAACGTGGTGCCGGTGCCCTCGACACTGTCGACGGTCACCTTCCCGCGGTGCGCGCTGACGAGGGCCTGCACGATGGACAGCCCCAGCCCGGTGCCGCCGCTGGCGCGGGTCCGTGAGGTGTCGGTGCGATAGAAGCGCTCGAAGACGCGGGCGGCCGCCGCGGCGGGCAGCCCCGGCCCGGTGTCGGCCACGGCGAGCCGGACCTCGTCCGGCTCCGGCGTGAGATGCACGGTGACGGCGGCGTCCGGCGGCGTGTGCGTCAGCGCGTTCTCCAGCAGATTCGCCAGCACCTGACGCAGGCGCATCTCGTCGCCGATGATCTCCAAAGTGCCCGCACCCGAATGGATCTCGAGTTCGATTGGGCGGCGCGGGCCCTCCGGGCGCGTCGCCGCCGCCCGCGCGCGGGCATTGTGGACCGCGTCGCTGGCGACGGTGAGCAGATCGACCGGGCCGAGTTCGAGCGGGCGCTGCGCGTCCAGGCGCGCCAGCATGAGCAGATCCTCGACCAGCAGCCCCATGCGCTGGGCCTCGTGCTCGATGCGGTCCATGAACCGCGCCGCGTCATCGGTGGCGCTGTGCGCACCCACCCCGCCTGCCGCCCCCATTTGCCGGTAGAGCTCGGCGAAGCCGCGGATCGTGGTCAGCGGCGTGCGCAGTTCGTGACTGGCGTCGGCGACGAAACGGCGCATGGTCGCCTCGGATTCGCGGGCCGCGGCCTCCGAGGCCTCGGTCGCGGCGAACGCGGACTGGATCTGCGCGAGCATGCCGTTCAACGACTGCGACAGGCGATCCACCTCGGTGTTGGTGCCGCGCACCGGAACTCGGCGGAACAGATCGCCCCGCGCGATGGCGGCCGCGATGTTCTCCACCCGGCTCAGCGGCCGCAGGCTGCGCCGGATCACGAAGTAGGCCAGCACCGCCAGCACGGCCAGCACCGCGCCCCCGATCAGCAACTGCAGCCTGATCAGCCGGCTGATGGTGTCGTCGTTCTTGGTGAGCGGCAGCGCCACGATGGTGGTGGTGTCGCCGGCGCGCAGCGCCAGCGCGCGCCACTGCACGGGCGCGTCGTCGAGCGAGCCGACGGTCACGGCCCGCGGGCCGTGGATCTGGGTCAGATCGGGCCGGGCCGCGACGTCGTAGGGCGGCAGCACGAGCGGGCCGGCGCCGCTGCCGTTCTCGGTGACGATGTAGAACGGGCTCGGCGGGGTGCGCTGGTCCGGCACCGGAATGGGCAGCGCCGGGCGGGCGATCGTCACCCGCGACATGCCGGCCTCGCGCAGCTGCTGATCGGTCTGGGTGAGCAGGGATTTCTCGAACGCCGAGGTGACGGCCATGCCGGAGGCGAGCAGGCCGAGCGCGGCCAGCGCGACCAGGGCCAGCACCAGGGTGACGCGCAGCGGGATGGCGCCGAGGCGGCGGCCGAGCCAGTCCCTGGCGCGGCGCAGCCGCCCGGGGCGCGGGCGAGTTCCCCTGGGCCCGTGCGGTTTCCGGAACGGGCGGGGCGCGAGCACCCGCTCGGTGCTCATCGCCGCGGCGTCCGCATCACATAGCCGACGCCGCGCAGGGTGTGGATCAGGCGCTGGTCACCGGTGTCGACCTTCTTGCGCAGATACGACACGTAGGTCTCCACGACGCCCACCTCGCCGCCGAAGTCGTAGCGCCACACGTGATCCAGGATGCGCGGCTTGCTCAGCACGGTGCCCGCGTTGACCATGAAGTAGCGCAGCAGCGTGAACTCGGTGGGGGACAGGGCAACCGGTTCGCCCGCCTTCCAGACCTCGTGGGTGTCGTCGTCGAGTTCGATGTCCTCGAAGCGCAGCCGCGAACTCACCGGCTCGGGCGCGCCGTGCCCGGCCCGGCGCAGCACCACGCGCAGCCGCGCCACCACTTCCTCGAGGCTGAAGGGTTTGGTGATGTAGTCGTCGGCGCCCAGGGTCAGCCCGGCCACCTTGTCCTGGACCTCGTCCCGCGCGGTCAGGAACAGCACCGGCGCGGCGATGCCGTCGGCGCGCAGCCGGGGGAGCAACCCGAAGCCGTCCATGCCGGGCATCATCACGTCGACGATCAGCGCGTCCGGGCGGAAGGCCCGCGCCCGGTCCAGGGCCTGCGCGCCGTCGGCCGCCGTCTCCACCTCGAAACCCTGGTAGCGCAGGCTGACGGCGAGCAGCTCGACGATCATGGGCTCGTCGTCGACGACGAGCACCCGGGCCTCGGGGGCCTGCGCCGCCCGGTCGCCCGCCAGGGAATCACTTCGCGATGCTGCCACGCCTCCCATCCTGCGCCAACCCACTGCGAACAGGCTGGACCCAGGCTGGGAGGTTCCTGTGAACGCTAGCGCCGCGGCGAGCGCTCCTCCGGGTAGACGTCGTCGTCGGTGAGCAGCGCGCTGCCCGCGACCTGGTCCTGGGCCAGCGCCTCCAGGAACGAGCGCGCCCAGCGGTCCACGTCGTGGGCGAGCACCTGGCGGCGCAGCGAGCGCATCCGGCGGCGCTTGGTGTCGCGCTCGTCCTCGATGGAGGAGACGATGGCGTCCTTCACGCTGTCCAGGTCGTGCGGGTTGCACAGGTAGGACTGGCGCAATTCCGCTGCCGCGCCGGTGAATTCGCTCAGCACCAGGGCGCCGTTGAGGCCGCTGTGGCAGGCCACGTACTCCTTGGCGACCAGGTTCATGCCGTCGCGCAGCGGGGTCACCAGCATGACGTCGGCGGCCACGAAGAACGCGACCAGCTCCTCGCGCGCGATCGGCCGGTGCAGATAGTGCACGACCGGGTGCCCGACCTCGGCGAACTCGCCGTTGATCCGGCCCACCTGGCGTTCGATGTCGCCGCGCATCTGGATGTAGGACTCGACGCGCTCGCGGCTCGGGGTGGCCAGCTGCACCATGACGGTGTCGGCCGGGTCGATCCGGCCCTCGACGAGCAGTTCCTCCAGCGCGTTGAGCCGGATGTCGATGCCCTTGGTGTAATCCAGCCGGTCCACGCCGAGCAGGATGTGCTTCGGATTGCCCAGTTCCGCACGGATTTTCGCGGCCCGGTCGCGCACCGACTTGCGCCGGGACAGCTCGTCCAGCTCGGCCGAGGCGATCGAGATCGGGAACGCGCCGACCCGCACGGTGCGGAAACCGACCTGCACCACGCCCAGCTTGGAGCGCACGCCGACATTGCCGCGCGAGGTCGGCTGGCCCGCCAGCCGGCGCGCCAGGTACAGGAAGTTCTGCGCGCCACCGGGCAGGTGGAAGCCGATCAGATCGGCTCCGAGCAGACCCTCGATGATCTCGGTGCGCCAGGGCATCTGCATGAACAGCTCGACCGGCGGGAACGGGATGTGCAGGAAGAAGCCGATGGTGAGATCGGGCCGCAGCATGCGCAGCATCTTCGGCACCAGTTGCAGCTGGTAATCCTGCACCCAGACCGTCGCGCCCTCGGCGGCCACCTTCGCGGCGGCCTCGGCGAAGCGACGGTTCACGTTGACGTAGGCGGCCCACCAGGTGCGGTCGTAGGTGGGGCGCACGATCACGTCGTGATAGAGCGGCCACAGGGTGCCGTTGGAGAAGCCCTCGTAGTAGTCGGCGACTTCCTGCGAGCTCAGCGGGACCGGGTGCAGTTCCAGCCCGTCCTCGATGATCGGGTCGACTTCGACGTCGGGGACGCCCGCCCAGCCGACCCAGGCGCCCTTGTTCATCCGGAGCACCGGCTCCAGGGCTGTGACCAGGCCGCCCGGACTGCGCTTCCAGCGGGTGCTGCCGTTGGGTAGTCGCTCCAGGTCGACCGGCAGCCGGTTGGCGACGACGACGAAGCCGGAACCCGCACCACCCTCGATCGGACCTGATTCGGAGTCTGCGGGCGCCGCCTGGGCGGGCTCGGTGTCGGCGGACGGCTGGTCGGTCATCTGGTCCATTCACGCATCCTTCGCGCGTCGTGGTTTCCCGTGTGGGTGTCGCCAGGGGTCGAAATCGACGGCGCCGTTGTCGTCGAACGGTGGTGCGGAGTTACCCGCCCGCCCAGTCTGTTATTCGCCCCGCGCGCTGGGACCGATGCCGAGCATCGACAGCAGCATCCGGCACTCGTCGGCGTCCTCGGCGTAGGCCGCGACAACGCGCTGGGCCTGACGTGCGGTTTCGTCGGCAAGTGGTTCCAGGTCGTCGTCCGCGATGTCGTTCGCGCTACCCTTCGCGGCCATATCGTTTCCTCCCGGCTCATTACGCTCGTGCGTGCGAATAGTCAATGGTATATGGCCTCGGCGTCCGTTCGCGGGTCCCTATACCGTGGGGGCCAGCATCAAACTCCACGAAAGGGTCGACAATGCCGCTGGCCACGGTAAACGGAATTCCCCTCAACTACCAGGTCAAGGGTGACCGGGCCAAGGGCACCGACGCCAAGGGGGGTGGTCCGCTGGTCGTGATGATCATGGGCACCGGCAGCCCCGGCCGAGTCTGGGAGCTACACCAGGTGCCGGCGCTGGTGGCCGCCGGATACCGGGTCTGCACGTTCGACAACCGCGGCATCGCACCCACTTTCGAGGCCGCCGGCGGCATGACGATCGACGAACTGGTCGCCGACACCGCCGCCCTGATCGAACTGCTGGACGAGGGCCCGGCGCTGGTCGTGGGCACCTCGATGGGCGCGCGGGTGGCCCAGGAACTGGCGCTGGCCCGCCCCGAGCTGGTCCGCAAAGCCGTGTTCATGGCCGGGCACGGGCGGCTCGACCAGTTCCAGAAGACGCTCTCGCTCGGCGAGCACGAACTCGACGCGAGCGGGGTGCAGTTGCCCGCCAAGTACGAGGCCGCGCTGACCGCGGTGATGAACCTGTCGCCCGCCACCCTGGCCAACGCCAACTCCGCCCGGGATTGGCTGGATCTGTTCGAGTTCACCGGCGGGCCGGTGCCGCCCGGGATCCGGGCCCAGCGCCGCATGGACCACGATTTCGACCGGGTGCAGGCCTACCGCGGCATCACCGTTCCGTGCCTGGCGATCGGGTTCGCCGACGACCGGATGATCCCGCCGTACCTGTCCCGCGAAGTGGCCGAAATCATTCCGGGCGGTCGCTACCAGGAGATTCCCGATACCGGGCACTTCGGGTACCTGGAGCGACCGGAGGCGGTCAACAAGATCCTGCTCGATTTTTTCGCGGCATGAGGTAACCCCCTACAGGTAACGTCTGCCTTGCTAGGGTCGACACATGCTCGGGGAGTCATCCGGCGCTCGATGTCTTGTGCTGCGCACAAGTCTGGCGCCGGACGGGCCCAGGAGCCGATCCCGTACACAGCGCCAGTATCCAGTGAGGTGAAATTGAGCACCAACCCCTTCGACGACGAAGACGGCCGCTTCTTCGTTCTGGTCAACGATGAGGAACAGCATTCCCTGTGGCCGGCGTTTGCCGAGGTTCCGGCCGGTTGGCGAGTCGTGTTCGGCGAGGACAGCCGGGCCGCCTGCGTCGAATACGTGGAGAAGAACTGGACGGATATGCGTCCGAAGAGCCTGCGTGATGCGATGGCCGCCGATGACGCGGCCCGTCAGGGCGCCCAGTCCTGACCCGCGGTAGCTGAATACTGCGCCGGGGCCGCAAGCTGAGCCGCCGCCCGTGCACGGCACCGTAACTCGGTGTCGCGCGGGCGGCGCGCCCCGCTATGATGGCTTCCGCTCGCACCCGCCTCCTTAGCTCAGTGGTAGAGCACCGCTCTTGTAAAGCGAAGGTCGTCAGTTCAATCCTGACAGGGGGCTCCCGCGAAAAGGGTGATCACCAATGGTGATCACCCTTATCGATTTCGGCGGCACCGACGTCCGCGACAGTCACGAAAGGCCGGAACACGGCATGACGCGTGATATGAGCTGGGATCCGAACGAGGTCGCCGAGACGCTGGCGCGGCTACAGCGCGAGGGCGTCCTGCCGGAATCCCGGATCGAAGCCATGGGCGAACAGATCGTCATGCTGGCCGCGGCTCGCTGGGAGCGCAACGAGATCCAGCAGCAGATCGTCGGTCACGTCCGTGCCCACGGCCTGATGGGCCTCACCACCCAGGATGTGGTGCTGCCCGACGGCCGCGAGCCGATCCCGGACGTGACGGTTCTCGACGGCCCTCCCGCCCCGGGGTCGAAACCGATCGCGGGAGAGACGCTCCTGCTGGTCGAGATCGTGTCCGAAAGCAACTGGCGCAGCGACTACATGGGCAAACTCGAGCGATACGCTTGGGCGGGTGTCCCGGAATACCTGCTCGTCGACCCACGCGACAAGCTGATCCTCCGTTACCAGCGTCCGGACCGGCAGGCCCGCCGCTGGCACGGAAAAGAGGATTTCGCGTTCGGCGACGAAATCCCGCTCCTCTGTCTCCCGGACCACCCGCTCGGCACCGCCGATTGGCCCTCCTACGCCTAGTCCGGGACGTTGGTGGTGTGGCCGAGGTCGCGGAGGGCCTGTTTGATCTTGGTCTGGGCTTCGTCGAGGGATTCGGGGGTGGGGTCGGGGTTGGCGCCGG
The DNA here is from genome assembly GCF_040655395.1 of Nocardia sp. NPDC050435. NCBI lineage: Bacteria > Bacillati > Actinomycetota > Actinomycetes > Mycobacteriales > Nocardiaceae > Nocardia > Nocardia sp. NPDC050435. Next base: position 258,565 of record NZ_JBFAJW010000009.1, on the reverse strand, counting down.
AGATGTCGAAGTTGCCCATGTCGTAGGCGGGGAAGACGTGCAGGTGCAGGTGGGGGACCTCGAGGCCGGCGATGAGCAGGCCGGCGCGGGGGGCGTCGAAGGCGCGGCGGACGGCCTGGCCGATGATCTGGGCGACGCCGGTGAGGCGGGCGAAGGTCGCGCCGTCGACGTCCTGCCACTGGTCGATCTCCTTGCGCGGAACGACCAGGGTGTGGCCCTGCGTGACCGGCGCGATGGTCAGGAAGGCGACGAATTCGTCGTCCTGCCAGACGAATCGGCCGGGGAACTCACCTTCGATGATCTTGCTGAAGACGGATGCCATGTCTTGCAGCGTATCCGGGCTCACCCGGACACGAAGTGCGACAGGATGCCCTGGACCTCGTAGATGTCGACCTGGCGGTTGAACCGCTTCTGCAGCGGCTCGGCCGTGCCCGCGATCCAGATGACGAGCTCGGCGTCCAGGTCGAAGGTGCCCGCGGTCTCCACCGAGAAATGCGTGATGGCCCGGTACGGGACGCTGTGATAACTCACCTTGCGACCGGTCACGCCCTGCTTGTCGACCAGCACCAGCCGCCGGTTCGTGAACAGGATCGCATCCCGGACCAGGAGGTAGGCGGCGTAGATCTGTTCGTCCTGCCCGAACAGCCGCTGATACTCGTGCTGCGCTTTGGCGGGATCGAGACGACCGGCATTGCCCATGATTCCGTCGATCAGGCCCATGGCGAACCACATCCTTCAGATGTGTTGGAGGCGGTGTGAATTCATCCACACCCGTCCTCAACCATCATCCTCTTGGTGCGCCGCCGGTGTGCCCACTTAAGCTGTTGGCCGTGCGCGTACTCGTGATCGGCTCCGGAGCCCGTGAACATGCTCTCGTTCTTGCCCTGCGCAAGGACCCCGCGGTGACCGCGTTGTTCGCGGCCCCGGGCAACCCCGGCACCGCGCAGCACGCGCAGAACCACCCGATCGATCCGTCCTCCGGGGAGGCGGTGGCGGCGCTGGCCGGTGAGCTGCGCGCCGACCTGGTCGTGATCGGCCCCGAGGTCCCGCTGGTGCTGGGCGTCGCCGACGCGGTGCGCGCGGCGGGCATCGCCTGCTTCGGTCCCTCGGCCGAGGCCGCCCGCATCGAAGGCTCGAAGGCGTTCGCCAAGGACGTGATGACCGCGGCCGGCGTCCGCACCGCGCACAGCGAGATCGTGGACAATCCGGCCGATCTCGACGCCGCGCTGGACCGCTTCGGCCCGACCTGGGTGGTCAAGGACGACGGCCTGGCCGCGGGCAAGGGCGTGGTGGTGACCGCCGACCGCTCGGCGGCCCGCGATCACGGCGCCGAACTGCTGGAGCAGGGCCACCCGGTGCTGCTGGAGTCGTTCCTGGACGGTCCCGAGGTCTCACTGTTCTGCCTGGTCGACGGCGAGACCGTGGTCCCGCTGCTGCCCGCCCAGGACCACAAGCGCGTCGGCGACGGCGACACCGGCCCGAACACCGGCGGCATGGGCGCCTATACCCCGCTGCCGTGGCTGCCCGAGCAGACGGTCACCGCCATCGTCGAGGACGTGGTCGAGCCGGTCGCCGCGGAGATGGTGCGCCGCGGCTGCCCGTTCTCCGGCCTGCTCTACGCGGGTCTGGCGATCGGCGCCGAGGGCCCCGCGGTCGTCGAGTTCAATTGCCGCTTCGGCGATCCGGAGACCCAGGCCGTGCTGGCCCTGCTGGACAGCCCGCTGGGCGAGCTGCTCAACGCCACCGCCACCGGCACGCTCGCCGAGGTCGCCGCTCCGCGCTGGCGCGACGGTTCGGCGATCACCGTGGTGATCGCCGCCGAGAACTACCCGGGCCGCCCGCGGCTGGGCGATGTCATCACCGGCGCCGGCGACGGCGCCTCGGCCGAGAACACCGCCGTGATGCACGCCGGCACGGCCCTGCGCGAGGACGGCGCGCTGGTCTCGGCCGGCGGTCGCGTCCTCAATGTGGTCGGGCGTGGCGCCGACCTGGCCGAGGCCCGCGCCAACGCCTACGCCCGGATCGCGGGAATCAAGCTCGCGGGCAGCCATTTCCGCACCGACATCGGCCTGGCCGCGGTGGAGAACCGGATCAGCGTCTAGAAGCCGAGGCCGCGCTGGGCTAGCCAGGCCTGCGGGTCGATGTGCCGGCCCTGCGCGATGACCTCGAAGTGCAGGTGCGGTCCGGAGGAGTCGCCACGGTTGCCCATGCGGGCGATCTGCATGCCGGCCGGGACCCGTTCGCCGACGGAGACGAAGAAGTCGTACATGTGCCCGTAGACGGTGATGGTGCCGTCGTCGTGGCGGATGCGCACCCACAGGCCGAAGCCCTGGGCGGGCCCGGCGTCGATGACAGTGCCGTTGGCGACGGCGTAGATGGGTGTGCCGATCGGTCCGGCGATGTCGATGCCGTTGTGGAAGGTGCCCCAGCGGGAACCGAATCCGGAGGTGAAAATGCCGCGGGTGGGCAGGACGAGGCCGCCGAGACCGGGCAGGATCGAGCCGGGGGGAAGGGGAGTGCTCGCCGACATCCAGGGCTGGTATTCGCCCGCGGCGGCCGCGGCGGCTTCGGCCTTGGCGCGCTCCAGGGTGGCGCGGGCGGCGGCCGCGACGACGGCTTGTTCGCGGAGGCGTTCGCCGTTGGCGATGGCGGTGAGGTAGCGCTTCACCGAGGGCACGGTGGATTGGATCAGTTGCTCGTGTGCGAAGGCGACGCGCTGAGCCTCGTTGGGGCCGGGCGTGCGTTCGCTGACGCCCCAGTCGAAGGCGGAGTCGGCGGAGGCGAGCAAGGCCACCGCGAGAAAGACGGCCAGTCGCACGCGGTTTCGGTAGAGCAGGGCTCTGTAGTCGCGGTGTCTGTGCTGGTGCCAGAGCAGCCGCAGGTCCGGGCGTGGTCTTCGGGATAGCTCCGCGGCGCGGCGTCTGAGGCCGCCGAGCCAGGCTCTCGGCCGGGCGGGCTCGGGGAGCCGGGCGCGCCAATCGGGCGGGACGACGCCGATGCCACCCACCGTGCGCACCGTGTCGAGCCCCGCGCGGCGGGCGCCGGGCGACGGGGTGCGGCGGGTTAGGCGGGCGCTGTCAAGCATTAGGCCGACCCTAGCCTTTGTCGCGCGTGGGACAAAGGTTGTCCGAGCCCGTGGTGTCGTGGGCGCGGAGCGATTACGGTCTCTCGGGTGCCCAGAGAATCTCGCCGGTCGATCATTCCCACCTTCTACGTGATGGATGTCTGGAAGGCCGCCGCCGAACGCGCCCGCACCCACGGTGACGTGCTCGTTCTCGCCGCGGGGCAGCCCTCGACGCCGGCGCCGGCGCCGGTGCTGCGCGCCACCGAGCAGGCGATCGGCACGGAACTGCTGGGCTACACCGAGACTTTCGGCATCCTGCCGTTGCGCGCGGCGATCGCCGCACACCACCGGGAGAGCTACGGCTACCCGGTGGATCCCGACGACGTGGTGGTGACCACCGGGTCCTCGGGCGCGTTCACCCTGATCTTCCTGGCCGCGTTCGACGCGGGCGACACCGTGGTGGTGGCCCGGCCGGGCTACCCGGCCTACCGGAACACCCTGAACGCCCTGGGCTGCCGGGTGGTCGAGCTGGACTGCCGCGCCGACACCAGGTTCCAGCCGACCGTCGCGATGCTGGAGGCGCTGCCGGAGCCGCCCAAGGGCCTGATCATCGCCAGCCCGGCCAACCCGACCGGCACCATGATCGAACCGGAGGAGCTGGCCGCGATCGCCCGCTGGTGCGACGCGCACGGCACCCTGCTCATCTCGGACGAGATCTATCACGGCATCACCTACGGCGACGAAGGGACTTCCTCCGCCTGGGAGACCTCCCGTAATTCGGTGGTGATCGGCTCGGTCTCCAAGTACTTCTCGATGACGGGCTGGCGCCTGGGCTGGATGCTGGCCCCCGCCGATCTGCGCCCGGCCCTGCAACGCCTGGCCTCGAACATGACCGTCTGCCCGCCCGCGATCTCGCAGTACGCGGCGCTGCACGCGTTCGGGCCGGAGGCGAAAACCGAACTGGACGGCCATGTTTCGCGCTACGCCACCAACCGCAAACTGCTGCTGGACGGGCTCACCTCGCTCGGTATCACCGATCTGGCCCCGGCCGACGGCGCGTTCTACGCCTACGCCGATATCGGGCACCTGACCGACGATTCCCGCGCCTGGTGCGCGCAGGTGCTGGCGGCCACGGGCGTGGCGCTGGCGCCGGGCATCGACTTCGACACGGTCAACGGACACCGGACCGTCCGGTTCTCTTTCGCGGGCGCGACCGCCGACATCGAGACCGCCCTCACGCGGCTCGGCCACCACCTGCGTGGCTGAAGTCCGGTGCCGGGCAACAAGTTTGCCCAGACCCACACCCAGCCGGGATGAATACGGTAAAACATCGATGGCTGGGATTCCTCCTCTAACGATTTCGCACGGGTGAACCGATGACGACTGGCACGATGGCACGGTGATAACCGCGACGACCCCCAAAGGCGAACGGCGTCGCCAGGCTTTGGTAGCGGCCGCCGCCGAGTTGTTACTCGAAGGCGGATTCGATGCGGTGCGGCACAGATCGGTAGCCACGCGCGCCGATCTGCCGCTGGCGTCGACGACGTACTACTTCGAGTCGCTGGAGGACCTGATCGCACGCGCGGTCGAGTTCAGCGGCAACGCGGAGTTGGACGCGATGCGCCGCCGGGTCGGCGAGGTCTCGCACCGCCGCCGTGGCGCCGAGGCCACGGTCGATCTGCTGCTGGATGTGCTGGTGGGCGCCGACGGGCACGAGGAGAGCGGCCTGCGCCAGCTGATCGCCCGCTACGAGCGCTCGGTGGCCTCGGCGCGGCATCCGGAGCTGCGCGAGGTGCAGCTGCGCCTGCGCGCCCAGCTGGACGAGCTGCTCGGCGACGTGCTGCGCCGGTCGGACCGGCTGGTCCGGCACGAGCAGGTGCGCCGGCTGGTCGCGGTGGTGGACGGCGCGGTGGTCGCGGCGCTCACCGAACTCGACCCGGAACCGCGGCGGATGGCGCGCGGCGCGCTGCTGGAGATCATCGATATCGTCGCCCCCGCGACGCCCCAGCAAGCGGACAGGTACCGGGCATTAGACTCGTAACACGTGAGTCTTGTCCCGAACGTCCTCGCCACCCGGTACGCCAGCCCGGAGCTCGTGCACCTCTGGTCGCCCGAGAACAAGATCGTGCTCGAGCGCCGGTTGTGGCTGGAGGTGCTGCGGGCGCAGTCCGAGCTCGGCATCGATGTGCCGGCCGGTGTCGTCGCCGATTACGAGCGCGTCGTCGACCAGGTCGACCTGGCCTCGATCGCCGAGCGGGAGCGGGTCACCCGCCACGACGTGAAGGCGCGCATCGAGGAGTTCAACGCGCTGGCCGGGCACGAGCACGTGCACAAGGGCATGACCAGCCGCGATCTCACCGAGAACGTGGAGCAGCTGCAGATCCGGCTCTCGCTCGAGCACGTGTACGGGCACGGCGTGGCGGTCGCCGCGCGCCTGGCCGAGCGGGCCGCCGAGTACCAGGCGCTGGTGATGGCGGGGCGCTCGCACAACGTCGCCGCGCAGGCCACCACCCTCGGCAAGCGGTTCGCCTCCGCCGCGGACGAGGTGCTGATCGCGCTGGCGCGAGTGCGCGAGCTGATCGATCGCTATCCGCTGCGCGGCATCAAGGGTCCGATGGGCACCGCCCAGGACATGCTCGATCTGCTCGACGGTGATGCCGCCAAGCTGTCCGCGCTGGAGCAGCAGGTCGCCCGGCACCTCGGTTTCGCGACCGTGCTGACCAGCGTCGGCCAGGTGTACCCCCGCTCGCTCGATCACGACGTGCTCTCCGCGCTGGTGCAACTCGGCGCGGGCCCGTCCTCCTTCGCGCACACCATCCGCCTGATGGCCGGCCACGAGCTGGTCACCGAGGGCTTCCAGCCCGGCCAGGTGGGCAGCTCGGCGATGCCGCACAAGATGAACACCCGCTCCTGCGAACGGGTGAACGGCTTGCAGGTGGTGCTGCGCGGTTACGGCTCCATGGCCGCCGAGCTCGCGGGCGCGCAGTGGAACGAGGGCGACGTGTTCTGCTCGGTGGTGCGCCGCGTCGCGCTGCCGGACGCGTTCTTCGCCATCGACGGCATGATGGAAACCTTCCTCACCGTGCTGGCCGAGTTCGGCGCCTACCCGGCCGTGGTGGCGCGCGAGCTGGACCGCTACCTGCCGTTCCTGGCCACCACCCGGATCCTGATCGCCGCGGTGCGCGCGGGCGTCGGACGGGAGACGGCGCACGAGGTCATCAAGGAGCACGCCGTGGCCGTCGCCCTGGCGATGCGCGAGCAGGGCCGGGAACCGGATCTGCTGGATCGCCTGGCCGCCGACGACCGCATGCCGCTGGATCGCGCCGCCCTGGACGCGGCGCTCGCCGACAAGTCCGCGTTCATCGGCGCGGCCGAGGCGCAGGTCTCCGAGGTGCTCGCCGCGGTGACGAAACTGGTCGAGGCCAACCCGGAGAGCGCGCGCTACACGCCCTCGCCGATCCTGTAGACCCGTGCGTGCGCCGCGCGCACGGGTCTAGGGTCGCAGCGTGAATCCGTACACGATTTTCGCCGACATCGTCGCCGGGCGGGCGCCCGCGAGCAAGGTCTACGAGGACGACGACGTCCTGGCCTTCCTGGACATCCGTCCCATGACCCCGGGTCATCTGCTGGTGGTGCCCAAGGTGGCGGCGCGCAGTCTGGCCGAGCTGGATCCCGCGATCGGCGGCAAGCTGTTCCAGGTGGGGCAGCAGCTGGCCGCCGCGCTGCGCCAGAGCGAGGTCGGCTGCGACGGCGTGAACTTCTTTCTCGCGGACGGGGTGACGGCGGGCCAGGAGGTCTTCCATGTGCACCTGCACGTGATTCCCCGGACTCCGGGCGACGGATTCGGGCTGCGGGGGCGGCCGACGTCCCCGCAGCGGGCCGATCTGGATTATCTCGCGGGCTCGATCCGGGGCGCCCTGGCGCGGTAGCCACCGGGGCGCCGAATCGTACCGAATAGTTTGCTGAGCGGATGCTATTATCCATTTCCGCTGCCCGGGATGCCCGGTTGGGATAGCTTGGGAGGCAACTGAATGCGGTGACGGAGGTGGACTGTGCGCCGAGCGATAGTTGCTGTTGCTGTGCTGTTACTCGCCTTCGGGGTGGCCGGGCCGGTGCTGCTCCAGCCCGCGCCCGCCGCCGCCGCGCAGATCGTGCGCGTCGAGGAGCGCGGCCCCACCCGCTCGGCGGTCTTCGTCGATTCCCCGGCCATGGGCCGCGTCATCCAGGTGGACGTGCTGCATCCGGCCGACGGCGGCCCGCGCCCCTCCTACTACCTGCTCGACGGGCTGGATCCCGGTGTGGGGCAGAGCACGTGGACCAACGCCACCGACGCCGAGCCGTTCTTCGCCGGCCGCCGGGTCAACGTGGTGCTGCCCGTGGGCGGGCAGGCCAGCTACTACACCGACTGGCAGCAGGACGACCCGAAGTTCGGCCGCTACAGGTGGGAAACCTTCCTCACCGCCGAGCTGCCGCCGCTGATCGACGCGCGCTTCGACGGCAACGGCGTGAACGGCATCGGCGGGCTGTCCATGGGCGGCAACGCGGCGTTCATCCTCGCCGCCCGCAACCCGCACCTCTACCGCGCGGTCGCCGGTTACAGCGCCTGCCCCGACACCGGCCTGGCCGCCGCGGCCATCATGTTCTCGGTGGCCAACCGGGGCGGCAACCCGGTGAACATGTGGGGTCCGCCCGGCAGTCCGGACTGGGCCGCGCACGATCCCGCGCTGCTGGCCGAGGGCCTGCGCGGCAAGACGATCTATCTGTCCACCGGCACCGGCCTGCCCGGCCAGCACGAGCTGGAGATCAAGCCGCAGCTGCCGGAGAACCTGGTGCTCGGCGGCCCGATCGAGGCGGGCGTCAACGCCTGCGTCGTGGCCTTCGACCAGCGGCTGCGCGGCCTGGGCATCCCGGCCCGGATCGATCACAGCCTGACCGGCACGCACTCGTGGTCCTACTGGCAGGACACCCTGCACGCCTCGTGGATCACGCTCGGGCCCGCCCTCGGGGCGCTCTAGCGCCGGACGCGGCGTACCAGCGGCACGGCGAGCACGAGCGCCACCACCAGCAGCAGCGCCCCGACGACGAGCTGCGGCCCCGCCGGTGAGCCGAACAGCAGGACGTCCTCGCGCCGCCGGACCTGCTCGCGGAACGCGGTATCGGCGGGCGCGGCCGTGAAGGTGAAATCGCTGGTGATGGCCGAGGGCGTGCGGATCGCGACGGACAACTCGGTCAGGTAATCGTGGCCGTTCGCGCTGAGCCGGGCCAGGTCCGGGTCCCGCGCGCCGAAGATCCGGCCCGCGAACGCGACCGAGACGACCTGACCGGCCGCGTCGGGATCGGCGCGCACGACGCGGTGCTCGCCGAGCACGTAGAGCCGCACGTACTGGGCGGTGCCGGCCGCGCTGGACATCCGCATCGGATAGACGAGCCGGTCGGCGGCGAAGCTCAGCCGGATCGGGTCCAGCGGGCCGGTCAGCGGTGCGGCGCCGGTCAGGCGCAGCGCGACGAACGACCAGCCCTCGCGCAGATACGGCTCCAGCGTCGCGATGACCTCCGGGCGCAGTGCGTAACCGTTGTCGCGCAACCAGTTCCGGATACCGTCCAGTTCGCCGCCGGTGAGCGTGGTGGCCTCCAGCGGGCCGAGCCGGACCTGATCCACCACGGTGGGCGCGCCGGGCGCGCCCGCGGTAGCGCCCTCGCCCGAGGACGCGAACCAGCGCCGTTCGGTGACCACCTCCGGTGCGGTGAGCTCGTCTAGCTCGGCGAACGTGCCCGCGCTGCCCGCCGAGACCTGGGCCGGGGCGGGGGTGGGCACGATCAGGGCGGCATCCTCGGTGCCTGTTCGCAGCGCGAGCTGCATGACGATCGTCTCCAGCCGCCCGTCCCAGTGCAGCAGCGCCACCTCGTGGTCGACCGAGGCGGTGGCCGCGGCGTTCACGGGCAGGGCCACGCCGCCGCAGGCGCAGGCGGTGGCCGGGCCGGCGGCCCCGATTCCGGTGAGCGACAGGCAGATCGCCGCGGCGGCCGCGACCCGAGCGGCCAGGGTGGAGCGCATGGCCGCGAGCGTACCGGCGTTCGCGGTAGTGCGTCAGGCGCATCACCCGAGGTCTCGGGCCCCGGAACGTTAGGGTGGGACCCATGTCTGTCGAGAGTGTGGTGGCGGCGCCGGTCGCCAAGAAGGTGCCGGTCGAGCGCGAGCACCACGGGGACGTCTTCATCGACGAGTACGAGTGGCTGCGCGAGAAGCAGGATCCGGAGGTGCTGGCCCACCTGGCGGCCGAGAACGCCTACACCGAGGCACAGACCGCACACCTGCGGGGGCTGCGGGAAAAGATCTTCGACGAGATCAAGTCGCGCACCCAGGAAACGGACCTGTCCGTGCCCCTCCGGATCGGCGACTACTGGTACTACTCGCGCAGTTTCGAGGGCAAACAGTACGGCGCCAGCTGCCGGTGCCCGATCGATGCCGAGGCCGTGGGCATCGACGCGTGGACGCCGCCGCAGCTCGAGGTGGGCGCCGAGATCCCGGGCGAGGAGGTGCTGCTCGATGTGAACGCGCTGGCCGAGGGCCACGAATTCATCTCCATCGGCACCGTCGCGCCCAGCCGCGACGGCCAGTTGCTGGCCTACTCGTTCGACGTCCTCGGCGACGAGCGCTACACGCTGCGGTTCAAGGATCTGCGCACCGGGGAGTTGCTGCCCGACGAGATCGTCGGCACCACGGGCGGCGCGACCTGGTCGCACGACGGCACCCACGTCTTTTATCAGACCGTCAATGAGGCTTGGCGGCCCGACACCGTATGGCGGCACCGGCTCGGCACCGAGCGGGCCGAGGACGTCAAGGTCTTCCACGAGCCGGACGAGCGGTACTGGGTCGGCATCAGCACCACCCGCTCGGAGAAGTACCTGATCATCGGGCTGCATTCGAAGATCACCAGTGAGCAGTGGCTGCTGGACTCCGCGACGCCGGAGGGGGAGTTCCAGGTCATCCTGCCGCGCCGCGAGGGCGTCGAGTACTCCGTCGAGCACGCGGTGATCGGCGGCGAGGACCGCTTCCTGATCCTGCACAACGACGTCGTCGACGGGGTGAAGGCGGAGAACTTCGTGCTGTGCGAGGCCCCCGTCGCCGATCCGTCGCGGATGACCCAGCTGATCGGGCACAGCGACGACGTCCGCCTGGAGGACATCGACGCGTTCCGCGACTACCTGGTCCTGAGCTACCGCCGGGAGGCGCTGCCCCGAGTGGCGGTGTGGCCGCTGACCGAGAGCGGCTACGGCGAGCGCCGGGAGCTGGACTTCGACCTGGAGTTGTTCTCCGCGGGCGCGGGTTCGAGCCCGGAGTGGGAGCAGCCGACGCTGCGGATCGGGCTCACCTCGTTCCTCACCCCGATGCGGATCTACGACTACGTCCCCGCCACCGGTGCGCTGCTGCTGCGCAAGGAGGCGCCGGTGCTGGGCGGGTACGACCCGGATGAGTATGTCCAGCAACGAGATTGGGCGATCGCGGGCGACGGCACCCGGATCCCGATCTCGCTGGTCTGGAAGAAGGACGCGGTGGCCGAGGGCCCGAAACCGTTGCTGCTCTACGGTTACGGGTCCTACGAGTCGCCGATCGATCCGTACTTCTCGGTGGCCCGGCTCTCGCTGCTGGAACGCGGCATGGTGTACGCGGTCGCGCACGTGCGCGGCGGCGGCGAGATGGGCCGGCTCTGGTACGAGCAGGGCAAGCTGCTGTCGAAGAAGAACACCTTCACCGATTTCATCGACTGCGCACGGCATCTCATCGACACGGGCGTCACGGCCGCGGACCGGATGGTGGCCGACGGCGGCAGCGCCGGCGGTCTGCTGATGGGCGCGGTGGCGAACATGGCGCCGGAGCTGTTCCGGGGCATCCTGACCAGCGTCCCGTTCGTCGACCCGCTCACCTCGATCCTGGACGAGGATCTGCCGCTCACCGTGATCGAGTGGGACGAGTGGGGAAACCCGGTGGCGGACAAGGAAGTCTACGAGTACATCAAGTCGTACTCGCCGTACGAGAACGTGGCCGCCAAGGACTACCCGGCGATCCTGGCGATCACGGGCCTCAACGACACCCGCGTGCTCTACGTCGAGCCCGCCAAGTGGGTGGCGAAGCTGCGCGACACCAAGACCGGTGATTCCCAGCTGCTGCTCAAGACGGAGATGAGCGCGGGCCACGGCGGCGTCAGCGGCCGTTACGAGAAGTGGAAGGAAATCGCCTTCGAGTTCGCCTGGCTGCTCGACACCGTCGGCTTGTCGGGCGAATAGCGCTGTGCCCCTGGTGATCCCGGCCCGGACGGGCCGGGATCCCGGTGGTCAGATGCCGCAGTTCTGGATGTCGTCGAGCATCTGCTGCCGGTTCTGCTCGCGGATGTGCTCGATGCCCCGGTAGGCGCCCTTGCTGTCCAGGATCGCGATGTAGACGTCGGCGATCTGCTGCGGTGTGGCGTCGGGCCGCTCGGCGCGGACCTTGTTCGCGAAAGCCTGTGCGGCTTCACACCTTTCCTGCTGGGTGAAGATGGGTGGTGGATCGCCGGGATCAGCCAGTGCCGCCCCCGGCGCGATCAGTACCCATGGCGTGATCAATGCGCTCAACAATGCTGTTCTCACCTCCGCGAGCCTAGCCGGGCGGGCCGGGCGGCCGGGGCCGCGCAGCCGTTCGAGGCTGTTCTTCGCCTGGACACGTGTCCTGCACGCGGTGTACATGTCCGCCTGACACCGTAGTTTCATGAACGCTGAGCTCCTCGTATCCGTCTCCGGTATCCGCGAGACCACGCGGGACGCCGCGATCGAATTCGCCGCCGAGATGGATCAGCGCGAGGTCCGGCTGTCCCTGCTGGTCGCGCCCCGGTTGAAGGGCGGCTATCGCCTGGCGGCCGACCCGGCGACGCAGGCGTGGCTGCGCGGGCGGCGGGCCCGCGGCGACGCCATCGTGCTGCACGGCTACGACCAGGCGGCGACCAAGCGGCGGCGGGCCGAGTTCGCGACGCTGCCCCGGCACGAGGCCCGGCTGCGGCTCACGGCGGCGGACCGGGTGATGGAGCAGGTGGAGTTGCGCACGCGGCTGTTCGCGGCGCCGCGCTGGGACGCCTCGCACGGCGCGATCGCGGCACTGCCCGATGTCGGATTCCGGCTGGCCCTGGGGCTGACCTCGATCCTGGATCTGGAACGCAACGCCGCGCAGAAGACCCGTGTTTACGGGATCGGTGAGGGGTTCCGCGCCGAGCCGTGGTGGTGCCGTGCCCTGGTTTTGGGTGCGGCCCGCACGGCTCGGCGTGGGGGTGTCGTGCGCCTCGCCGTCTCGGCGGCACAGTTGCAGCGATCCGGCCCGCGCCAGGCGCTGCTGGACGCCGTGGATCTGGCGCTGCTCCACGGCGCGCGCAGTGAGGTCTACCGCTGGGAGCCGTTCACCGCGGCTCGAGCGGCCTAGTCGCCGCCGAGGTGCGGCGGGGTCGGTGATGCGGCCGGGTGTGTTGCCCGGTGGATGCGCCGGCAGGCGCCGCCGCCCGTGAATGGCGTGTACGGGCGGCGGCGTGCGGTAGCGGATTCGTTGCTGTCTGTGGTGGGAGGTCGCGCGGTCCGACCGTGCCCTGAGTATTGTCAGGCGAGCAGCGTTGGCAATCCCGGACAACCACAGGAGATACCGGCATGACCGCCGAGGGGCCGCAGACCGCCGAATTCCGCACGCGCATAGCCGCTTTGATGCCGCAGGCGAAAAAGGATCTGACTCAGCTGGTCGCGTTCAAATCGGTGGCCGACCCGCGCCAGTTCCCGCCGGAGGAGTGCGAGCGCACCGCGCAGTGGGTGGCCGACGCTTTCGCCTCGGTCGGCCTGTCCAAGGTGGGTCTGCACGAAACACCGGACGGCAGCAAGGCGGTCATCGCGTCCCGGCCCGCGCCGCCCGGCGCCCCGACGGTCCTGCTGTACTGCCACTACGACGTGCAACCGCCGCTCGACGACGCCGCGTGGCGGACGCCGGTGTGGGAGCTGACCGAGAAGAACGGCCGCTGGTACGGCCGCGGCAGCGCCGACTGCAAGGGCAACATCGTCATGCACCTGACGGCGCTGCGCGCCATCGATCCCGAACTCCCGCTGGGCATCACGCTGGTGTCGGAGGGCTCGGAGGAGCAGGGCACCGGTGGCCTGGAGCGTTTCGTGGAAGCCCATCCGGACCTGCTGCGCGCCGACGCGATCGTGGTGGGCGACTGCGGCAACTTCGCCGTCGGCGTCCCCACCTTCACCGAAACCCTGCGCGGCACCGTGAATGTCGTTGTCACCGTGGAAACCCTTGCCGGACCGCTGCATTCGGGCATGTTCGGCGGCGCGGCCCCGGACGGCCTGGCCGCGCTGATCCAGCTGCTGTCCACCCTGCGCGACGAGCACGGCAACACCACCGTGGACGGCCTGTCCAACGATCAGCGCTGGCCGGGCGTGCAGTACCCGGCCGAGCGGTTCCGCGCCGACGCGGGCGTGCTGGACGGGGTCGATCTGCTGGGGGAGGGCGCGGTCGCCGATATGCTCTGGGCCCGACCGGCTTTGACGGTGCTGGGCATCGACGCGCCGCCGGTGGTCGGCTCCGCGGCCGCCGTCCAGCCCGCCGCGCGGGCGCGGCTCAATCTGCGCATCCCGCCCGGCACCGATCCGAAGGTCGCGCTGCGGGCGCTGACCGCGCACCTGCACGCCAATACGCCGTGGCACGCGCGGCTGACCGTCGAGACCGAGGCCGTCGGCGCCCCCTTCCGCTCGGTCCGGGGCGGCCCGGCGCGCACCGCCATGGAGGCCGCGCTCGCCGCGGCCTACGGCAAGGCGGCCACCACCCAGGGGCAGGGCGGTTCGATCCCGCTGTGCAACGTCTTCGCCGACACCTACCCGGACGCGGAGATCATGCTGCTCGGCGTGGAGGAACCCAAGTGCCTGATCCACGCCCCCAACGAGAGCGTGGATCCGAACGAGATCGAGAAGATGGCCCTGGCCGAGGCGCTGTTCCTGACCGGCTACGCCGCGCGCTAGAACTCGCGCTGCTCCTCGGTGGTCAGCACCGTGAATTCGGTTGCCTCCGGGCCCATTTCGGCCAGCCGGCCGAAATAGATGCCCTGGGCCTGCGGCTCGATGATGCCGTAGTGGATGGGAACGGCGGTGCGCGGCGCGACCGCGCGCAGGTAGTCGACGGCCTCGCTGACCCGCATCCACGGCGCGGCCGCCGGGATCGCGAGCACGCCGACCGGCACCGGCGGCACCCACAGCGAATCGCCGGGGTGCACCAGCTCCGCCGGATCCTCGGCGGTGCCGAGCTGGAAGACGGTGTTGTCGATGACCGGGATGTCCGGGTGGATGACCGCGTGCCGCCCGCCGCCCCCGGTGATCCGCAGCTCGTCGAACTGCACGACATTGCCCGCGTGCACCGCCTCCCACTTGCCGCCGCGCTGCCGGGCGGTCTGCGGGTCGGCGAACAGGCGGGCGCCGGGGTTGGCCTCGATCAGCGCGTCGATGCGCGCCGGGTCGAGGTGATCGGGATGCTGGTGGGTGACCGCGATCGCGTCCAGACCGGTGAGACCTTCGAAGCCGTGGGCGAAGGTGCCGGGATCGAACAGCACCTTCTTGCCGTGCAGCTCGACGAGGAGACACGAGTGGCCGAAGTGGGCTATGCGCATGCCGCCCATCGTATTGACCCCGGAGCCTGGGCGGCGGAAGCGAACAACTACCCTGGTCAAGGAACCCACCCCCACGAAACTTTGAGGAGCAACGCGTGGCACGAGTCGTGGTCGAGGTGATGCCGAAGGCCGAGATCCTGGATCCGCAGGGGCAGGCCATCGTCGGTGCGCTCCCGCGCCTGGGATTCGCCGGTATCGCGGATGTGCGGCAGGGCAAGCGATTCGAACTCGACGTGGACGACAGTGTCAGCGACGCCGAGCTCGAGCAGATCGCCGAAGCGCTGCTCGCGAACACCGTGATCGAGGAGTGGAAGGTGGTTCGGGTCTCGTGACGGCTCGCATTGGCGTGATCACCTTCCCGGGCACGCTCGACGATGTCGACGCGGCCCGCGCGGTGACCAGGTCCGGCGCCGAGGCGGTCAGCCTGTGGCACGCCGACGCCGACCTGAAGGGTGTCGACGCGGTCGTCGTGCCCGGCGGCTTCTCCTATGGTGATTACCTGCGCTGCGGCGCCATCGCCCGGTTCGCGCCGGTGATGGGCAAGGTCGTCGAGGGCGCGAAGGCCGGTATGCCGGTGCTCGGCATCTGCAACGGTTTCCAGGTGCTGTGCGAGGCCGGTCTGCTGCCCGGCGCGCTGACCCGCAACGAGGGCCTGCACTTCATCTGCCGCGACGAGTGGCTGCAGGTCGAATCGGTGGACACCGCGTGGACCTCCCGCTACGAACCGGGTGCGCAGATCCTGATCCCGCTGAAGTCCGGTGAGGGCCGCTTCCAGGCCTCGACCCAGGTGCTCGACGAGCTGGAGGGTGAGGGCCGCGTGGTCTTCCGCTACGCCGGCGAGAACCCGAACGGTTCGCAGCGCGGCATCGCGGGCATCGCCTCGGCCAACGGCCGGGTGGTCGGCCTGATGCCGCACCCCGAGCACGCCACCGAGCCGCTGACCGGCCCGAGCGACGACGGCATGGGCCTGTTCCTGTCGGTGCTGGATTCGCTGGTCTCGGCCTGATTTTCTGCGCAGAACACCCCGTCACTTCGGTGGCGGGGTGTTTTTCGTCAGCAGATGCGGTCGAGGATCTCGAAGTCGACGCCGTCGGCGCGCGCCAGGTAGCCCGGCTGGATCACCTGGTTGCCGCGGAATCCGCGTGCGCCGCCGGGGGTTTCGTAGCGCACGCCGGTGGTCAGGGCGCGCTGGATGTCCGACAGATCCAGTGACCCGACGGCCTCGGCCAGGCCGCGCAGGGTGTGGATCGCCTCGTAGGTGGCGTTGCTGAAGCTGGTCAGCGCCGGGGCGAAGCCGCCGTGGCGGCGGCGGTAGCGGGCCTTGCGGGCGGCGCCGTCGCCGCGGCGCTCGTCGAGGAAGAAGCTGGAGGGCACGAAGAGGTTGTGGTTGGCGCCGGCGCCGCCGGCCAGCAGCACGTTCTCGTCGGCGGCCGGGCTGACCCGCACCTGGCCGGCCGCGCGCCCGGTGGCCGCGAACTGGCGGTTGAAGCGGGACACGTCGTTGCCGACCATCAGGATGATGACGCCCTCGGCCCGGTCCAGCGCCGGGTCGGCCAGGAAGCCGCCGAAGTCCGGGCTGCCCAGCGGCACGAAGCGTTCCAGCACGATGGCCTCGGGATCGGCCAGGGAGCGGCGCACGACCCGGGCGGTCTCGCGCGGCCAGATGTAGTCGTTGCCGATCACGGCCCAGCGCCGGATGCCGTATTCGCGGGCGAGCCAGTGCACCGCGGGCACCGTGTGCTCGGCCGGATGCTCGCCGAGCATCAGTACGCCGGGAAGTTCGGCCAGGCCCTCGTGCGCGGTGGCGAACAGATACGGGACGCGCCCGGCGTTGGCGCGGGCCACCGCGCGCCGCACCGCCGAGGTGTGCCAGCCGGTGATCGCGTGCACCATGCCGGTGGCCAGCAGGGCGCCGACCTCCGCGGCCACCTCGCCGGGCGCCCGGCCGCCGTCGATATGCGTGGTGCGAATTTCGCGTCCGAGAATTCCGGCGCCGCTGTTGATTTCGTGCACCGCGAGGGAAATCGCCGCGTCGCAGGAGGGGGCGACGATCCCGCCGGGGCCCTGGCGCGGGACGATGTCGAGGATCTCGATGATGCCGTCTGGGCTCTCATCGAACGCAGGCATTCGGTACTCTTCTTCTCGTTCGAGCAGAATTCTTCGGGGCAGGAAACAATGACGACCATTGTAGGCGGACATTCCACGCTGCATGGTGCGCTGCGCGCCGCCGAACGCCGTTGGCTGCGCCACCTGGACGAGGCATTGTGCGCGAGGCGACTTTCGCCCGATCAATGGTCGATGCTGTGCAATTTGTCCAGTGATTCCGGCATAACCATGAGCGAATTGGCGGTGCGCTCCCAGTTGGCGCCGTCCTCGGCCACTCGGCACGCCGATTACCTCGCCGAACGCGGCCTGATCTTCCGGGTCGCGGCGGAGGAGGACCGGCGGCGCATCCTGATCGGCCTGAGCACGCTCGGCGCCGAACTGGTCGCCGCGGTGCGGGCCGAGGAGATGCGGGCCGAACAGGAGTTGCGGGCCCGGCTGGGCGCCCGCCGCTATGCCGAATTGCTGCGTGTGCTCGAGCTCATATCCAGCGCCGAGTCGCCATAAACGCGGGCCCGAGTCGCAACCTGGTTTCGGCTCGGGCACATTCGTCCCATAAGTCTTCTTCCGAATCTTTCGTTTCCCGTGGGCGATCTTCTTCCATTATTTTCGGATGGAATTAGTTGCTGGACGGCGAGGAGCGGATCATGGGAAACGAATCGGTGGTGTCGAACCCGGACACGGTCAATGTCGCGGTGCTCAATCACGCGATGCCGCGGCTGCATTCCCGCCCGGAGGTGCTGGCCAACTGCTACCTTCTCGGGCACCTCCTCGACGGCCTCAAAATCGGGCACCCGGATGTGGATCTCGTTGTGCTGCCCGAATATTCGACCATGGGCGTGATGTACGACGAGACCGAGCTGTACTCCACCGCGACGCTCGTGCCCGGCGAGGAGACGGCTGTCTTCGCCGAGGCCTGCCGCCGCAACCAGGTGTGGGGCGTGTTCTCGCTCAGCGAGCGCCACGAGGAACATCCGCTGCGCCCGCCGTACCACACCGTCATCCTGATCAACGACCTCGGCGAGATCGTGCAGCGCTACCGCAAGATCGCTCCGTCGCCCGACGGCGGGCCCTGCTACCCGGGCGAGGCGACCTTCGTCTGTGCCGGTCCCAAGGGCATCCAGCTGTCGCTGATCCTCGGCGAGGACGGCCGCTACCCCGAGATCTGGCGCGACTGCGTGGCCAAGGGCGCGGAGCTGGTGGTGCACAGTCACGGGTTGCGCGGCAGCCGGACCGAACAGCAACTGGGCATGGCGAAGGCGATGGCGTGGGCCAACAACGTCTACGTCGCGGTGGCCGGCGCGAGCGGCTTCGACGGCGTGCACTCCTACGCCGGACGCTCGACGATCATCGACGGAGCCGGCCGCACGCTGGGCGAATGCGGTTCCGAGCAGAACGAGCTGAGCACGGCCCGGCTCTCGATGCGGCTGCTGCGCGAGGCCCGTCACTACGACCGCGCCAACTTCGGGCCCTACAGCCTGCTGCACCGCGGCGAATCCCGCGGCGCCGACGCGTTCGGCGTGGCCGACTGCCCGCTGGATTTCTACCGGACCTGGATCAACGACCCGGTCAAGGCCCAGGAGCAGGTGCAGGAGATCGTCGAGAACTAGATCGTTTCACTACGATCGGGAGATGCCCGCGACTACTACCGCTGCCACGGCCTCGGGGCTGTGCCGCTTCATCGATGCCTCGCCGAGCCCGTTCCACGTCTGCGCGACGGTCGCGACGGAACTGGACGACCACGGGTTCACCCGGCTCGCCGAGGCGGCGGCCTGGCCGTCCGCGCCGGGTCGCTACTACGTCGTGCGCGGTGGCTCGCTGATCGCCTGGGCGAGCGCCGACGACGACACGCTGCCGTTCCGCGTGCTCGGCGCGCACACCGACAGCCCGAATCTGCGGGTGAAGCAGCAGCCGGATCTGGCCGGCGCGGGCTGGCAACTGGTCGGCCTGGAGCCCTACGGCGGCGCGTGGCTGAACTCCTGGCTGGACCGGGAGCTGGGCCTGTCCGGCCGGCTCAGCGTGCGCAGTGGAAACACGCTGCGCGAGAAGCTGGTTCGCATCGACGACCCGATCCTGCGGGTGCCGCAGCTGGCCATCCATCTCTCCGAGGACCGGCGCGGCGTGCAGCTGGACCCGCAGCGGCACGTGAACGCGGTATGGGGCGTGGGCGAGCGCCCGCGCTCGTTCCTGGATTTCGTCGCCGAGCAGGCCGGCGTCGACCCCGGCGTGGTGCTCGGCTGGGAGCTGATGACCCACGACCTGACCCCGAGCCGGCTGGTCGGCCGGGATCAGGACCTGCTCAGCGCGCCGCGCCTGGACAACCAGGCCACCTGCTACGCGGGTCTGCAGGCTTTCCTGGCGGCGCTGGCCGAGCCCGGCGCGGCGGTGCCGGTGCTGGTGATGTTCGATCACGAGGAGGTCGGCAGCCAGTCCGACCGCGGCGCGCAGTCCGAACTGCTGCCCACCGTGCTGGAGCGGATCGTGCTCGCCCGCGGCGGCGGCCGCGCCGAATTCCTCACCGCGCTGGCCGGTTCCGTGGTCGCCTCGGGGGACATGGCGCACGCGACGCATCCGAACTATCCGGACCGGCACGAGCCCGCGCATCGCATCGAGGTCAACGGCGGTCCGGTGCTGAAGGTGAACCAGAACCTGCGCTACGCCACCGATGCCGCCGGGGCCGGGGCCTTCGCGCTGGCCTGTGATCAGGCCGGGGTGCCGTTGCAGCGCTACGTGCACCGGGCGGATCTGCCGTGCGGGTCCACCGTCGGCCCGATGACGGCCGCGCGCACCGGCGTGACCACCGTCGACGTCGGCGCGCCGCAGCTGGCCATGCACTCGGCGCGGGAACTCATGGGCGCCGCCGACGTGCCCGCCTACGCCGCCGCGCTGGCCGCCTTCCTCACGCCGATCGCCGAGGACTGAGCGGCGGCGAAGGCCAGCACCGCGAAGGCGGCCAGCACGTAGCTGCTGCCCGCGACCTGCTGCCACCAGGACCAGTCCAGCTCGTGGTGTCGCGGCAGGTGCCACTGCGGCCCGCAGAACAGCAGCGCCGCGAACGCGGCGACCGTGCCCAGGAACCAGGGGTTGCGGTTGCCGTGTTCGATCGCGTGCGCGGCGAGCAGCAGGGCGGGCGCGGTCCAGACCCAGTGGTGTGACCAGGACACCGGCGAAACCAGCAGCAGCGCGAAGGCGTTCACCAGCAGGGCCGCGACCGGCTGGTCCGCGTCGAGCAGCCGGCGCATCCAGACGACGGCGAACGCGAGCGTCACCGCCGCCAGGGTCAGCCACAGGGCCGTCGCCGCCGGGCCGTCGAAGCCGAGCCGGAACAGCAGGCCCTTGAGCGACTGATTGCCCGCGAACTGCGGGGACCCGATCCGCCCGGTATCGAGGATCGTGTGGAACCAGTACCGCGCCGAATCCCGCGGGAACAGCGCGAATCCCAGGCCGATCGAGACCGCGGCGGCCACGGCGACGGTCCGCAGCGACTTCCAGTCGCGCCGCAGCAGGAACCACAGCAGGAACGCCGCGGGCACCAGCTTCACCGAGATCGCCACGCCGATCAGCAGCCCGCGCGGCCAGAACGGCTTGCGGGCCAGGCAGTCCGCGGCCACGGCGGCCATCAGGATCAGGTTGATCTGGCCGAACCCGAGGGTCTGGCGGACCGGCTCCAGCAGCTGTGCCAGCGCGACCGCGCCGAGGACCGCCGCCAGCACGGCCGGGCGCTCGAGCTCCGGCCGCAGCCGGGCCAGCACCAGCCACAGCGTGAGCCCGAGACTCAGCACCGACAGCGCGAGCATCGCGGCCTCCGCGAGCGGCAGCGGCAGCAGCGCCAGCGGCGTGAACAGCAGCGCGGCCGGCGGGGGATAGGTGAACGGCAGGTTGATGCCCAGCACCGGCGGCAGTTCGCCGTAGAGGGCCTTGCCGTCCAGCAGCGCCTGGGCCCCGTTGCGGTAGACCAGCAGATCGATGTAGCCGCGCCACCACTGCGCGCGCAGCGAGATCAGCACGGAGGCGGCGAACACCCCTCCGGCCAGCACCAGACCCCAGCCCTGTCGCATCGACATCGAATTCGCCACCGCCCGATCGCCCATGACTCCACCTCGCCGCCGCTGGTTCCCGCATGACTGAGTGCGCTCGGGTGTGACCTTCGCTGTTGGGCGCTCCCGAGCGACAGCGTAATGGGGGTCACCTCCGGGAGCGTGTCTCCCGCAATCGGTGTTTCGCGGGCAAGTTACAGCTCCTGACAAGGGGATTCGAGATTAATCCCGATTCCTCGGATGCGCGAAGGCAACTGATGGGCAATCGGTCCCCAGTTCGGCAGCCGGGTGGGCAGCGGCCGACCTGGGCGCTCCCTCTAGACTGGGCTCAGGCACTTCGCCGCAACCCAGTGACGACGCAGGTCGCTGCTCGCCGTTCCCAGTGCCCGCCCACCCGCCGGCTCGCCGGCCCGCCGTCCCCCTTTGGCCCGGCCGAAAGGACCCAGGTACCTCCGTGACTCCGCAGGTCGATACCGTCAGCGCAGCCGCAGCAAGCCCCGACGCGGCGCAACCGTACAAAGAGCTCGGCCTCAAGGACGACGAGTACGCCCGTATCAAGGAGATCCTGGGCCGCAGGCCCACCGATGCCGAGCTGGCCATGTACTCGGTGATGTGGAGCGAGCACTGCTCCTACAAGTCCTCGAAGGTGCACCTGCGCTACTTCGGCGAGACCACCACCGACGAGATGAAGGCCTCGATGCTCGCGGGCATCGGCGAGAACGCCGGCGTCGTCGACATCGGCGACGGCTGGGCGGTCACCTTCAAGGTGGAATCGCACAACCACCCCTCCTACGTGGAGCCCTACCAGGGCGCGGCCACCGGCGTCGGCGGCATCGTGCGCGACATCATGGCCATGGGCGCGCGGCCGATCGCGGTGATGGATCAGCTGCGCTTCGGCGCGGCCGATCACCCCGACACCCGGCGCGTGGTCGACGGCGTGGTGCGCGGCGTCGGCGGCTACGGCAACTCCCTCGGCCTGCCCAATGTCGGCGGCGAGACGGTCTTCGACGCCTCCTACCAGGGCAATCCGCTGGTCAACGCGCTCTGCGCCGGTGTCATGCGGGTCGAGGATCTGCACCTGGCCTTCGCCTCCGGCGCCGGCAACAAGATCATCCTGTTCGGCGCCCGCACCGGCCTCGACGGCATCGGCGGCGTCTCGGTGCTCGCCTCGGACACCTTCTCCGGTGACGAGTCCGGCACCGGCCGCAAGAAGCTGCCCGCCGTGCAGGTCGGTGACCCGTTCACCGAGAAGGTGCTCATCGAGTGCTGTCTGGAGCTGTACGCGGCCGGCCTGGTCGTCGGCATCCAGGATCTCGGCGGCGCCGGACTCTCTTGCGCCACTTCCGAACTCGCCGCCGCGGGCGACGGCGGCATGCACATCGACCTGACCCAGGTCCCGCTGCGCGCCGCGAACATGACCCCCGCCGAGATCCTCTCCAGCGAGTCGCAGGAGCGGATGTGCGCGGTCGTCACCCCCGAGAACGTGGACGCCTTCATGGCCGTCTGCAAGAAGTGGGACACCCTGGCCACCGTCATCGGTGAGGTCACCGACGGCGAGCGCCTCGTCATCACCTGGCACGGCGAGACCGTGGTGGACGTGCCGCCGCGCACCGTCGCACACCAGGGCCCGGTCTACGAGCGCCCGGTGCGGCGGCCGGATTATCAGGACGCGCTGATCGCCGACACCACCGACACGCTGTCGCGGCCCAAGACCGGCGACGAACTGCGCGCCACCCTGCTGCAGATGATCGCCAGCCCGCAGCTGTGCAGCCGCAAGTGGATCACCGAGCAGTACGACCGCTACGTGCGCGGCAACACGGTGCTCGCCGAGAACGCCGACGCGGGCGTGATCCGCATCGACGAGGCGTCCGGTCGCGGCATCGCGCTGGCCACCGACGCCTCCGGCCGCTACACCAAGCTGGACCCGTACGCCGGCGCGCAGCTGGCGCTGGCCGAGGCGTTCCGCAATGTCGCCACCACCGGCGCCACTCCGAAGGCCGTCAGCAACTGCCTGAACTTCGGTTCGCCGGAGGATCCGGGCGTGATGTGGCAGTTCCAGCAGGCCGTGCGCGGTCTCGCGGACGGCTGTGTCGCCCTGGGCATTCCGGTGACCGGCGGCAACGTCAGCTTCTACAACCAGACCGGTCAGGACGCCATCCTGCCGACCCCGGTGGTCGCCGTGCTCGGCGTCATCGACGACGTGCACCGGCGCATTCCCAGCGGTCTGGGCCTGGAGCCCGGCGAGACGCTGATCCTGCTCGGTGAGACGAAGGACGAACTGGGCGGCTCGATCTGGTCCCAGGTCGCCCACGATCACCTCGGCGGCGTGCCCCCGCAGGTCGATTTCGCCCGCGAACAGCTGCTCGCGGAGGTGCTCACCTCGGGTTCGCGCGACGGCATGATCAGCGCCGCGCACGACCTGTCCGAGGGCGGTCTGGCCCAAGCCTTGGTGGAGGCCGCGCTGGCCGGGGAGACGGGCTGCCGCATCCTGCTGCCCGAGGGCTCGGACCCGTTCGTGCAGCTGTTCTCCGAGTCGGCAGGTCGCGTGCTGGTGGCGGTGCCGCGCACCGAGGAGACCCGCTTCACCAAGATGTGCGACGCGCGCGGACTGCCGTGGGTGCGCATCGGCGTGGTGGACCAGGGCTCCGACGAGCTCGAGGTGCAGGGCCAGTTCACCGTTCCGCTGGCCGAGCTGCGCACGGCGTTCGAGGGCACGCTGCCCCAGCTGTTCGGCGCGCACACCGCCTGATCGGCCGCAGACGCGTTCGGGCCCGGTACACCTCGTGTACCGGGCCCGGCTCGCTGCTAGGGGGTCTTGAACGGATCGTGCTCGGCCATGAGCTTTTCCAGCCGGGCCTGATCGATGCGGCTGTGCAGGTTCTCCGACTCGTGCCGGTCCCGGACCACCTTCGCCAGTGTGAAGGCGCTGGTCACCAGGAACAGCAGCGACATGGCGAGGAAGCCGCGCTGCCACGCGTCCAGGGGAAGATAGAAAACGCCGACGCCCGCCCCGAAAAAGCTGACGCCGAACGCGATCGCGGCCTGCGCGATGTATGCCGAACTGGTCTTCGGCCGGGCGTTGGGTGTGCTCATGGGACAAGTCTGGCCGGATGCGATTCGACACAACCGGGTGTAACTACTCGAGCGTCCCGAGTAGTTGTCGTGCGTGCGTAACCTGGTCGAACACAGGATGATTGGATGAATCACCGGCTGCGGGCCGGTGCGGGCGGCGACACCGGGCTGTGGTGCGATGCCGGGGTTACCGGCGTCGACCGCCATACTGATCGGGTGCTCGAGAAGGCGAGGTCCCTGCGGAGGCTGCGTACGCGCGGCATCGTAGTGATGCGCAAACTCGAGAACGTCATCGATCTGAACTACCTCGGCCTGATCTGCGCGACCCTGTTCTTCGCGCTGTCGGTGACACCGTCGCTGGTGCCGCGCGACTGGCTGTTCCAGGGCTTGATCAGCGGCATCAACGCCGCCCTCGGCTACGGCGTCGGCTGTTTGCTGGAGTGGCTGTTCCGGGTGTGGCTGCGGCATTCGCCCAAGCTCGGCCCCCGGGTGCGCGCGGCCGTCCCGCCGACCTGGGTCCGCTACGCGGTGAAATCGGCGATCCTGCTCACCGCCGCGCTCAGTGCGGCGCTGATGCTGGTGCAGTCCGCGCGCTGGCAACGCGAGATCACGGCGCTGATGGGCATGGAGGGCACCACCACTCCCGCCTACCTGCGTACCGGGCTGCTCAGCGTGGCCGTCGGGGTCGGCGTGGTCGCGGTCTATCGCACCCTGCGGCACCTGGTGCTCGCGCTGGCCCGCCAGCTCAACCGCTGGATCAGGGTGCCGCGCGAATTCGCGCCGGCGCTCGGTCTGCTGCTGCTCACCATCTTCACCGTGACCGTCGTCAACGGTGTCGCCTCGCGCGCCTTCTTCGCCGTCGCGAACTCCGCCTTCAGCGTCCGCAACGATCACACCTCGGTGAACGCGGTGCAGCCGCAGCAATTCGAGCGCTCCGGCAGCCCCGAATCCCTGTCGAAGTGGGAAACCCTCGGTTTCGAAGGACGCTGGTTCGTCTCGCACGGACCGGACGCGGAGCAGATCGCCGCGCTTACCGGCAAGCCCGCGAAGGAACCGATCCGCGCCTACGTCGGCCTGGAATCGGCCGAGGGCGGCCCGGAGGAGCAGGCCCAGCTCGCCGCCGCCGAACTGGAACGCACCGGCGCCTTCGACCGCAAGGTGCTCGTCGTGGCCACCACCACCGGCACCGGCTGGGTGAATTCGCTGGCCGCCGGGGCGATCGAGTACATGTACGGCGGCGACACCGCCATCATCGCCACGCAGTACTCGTATCTGCCCAGCGTGCTGTCCTTCCTCGCCGACCGCGGGAAAGCCACCACGGCGGGCCGACTCGTCTTCGACGCCGTGCACCAGCACTGGTCGGCCCGGCCGCCGGAGGCCCGGCCGAAGCTGCTCGTCTACGGCGAGAGCCTCGGCTCTCAGGGATCCGAGGCGGCCTTCGACGGACTGTCCGATCTGCGGGCCAAGGTCGACGGCGCGCTGTGGGTCGGCCCGCCGAACTCCAATCAGATGTGGAAGCAACTGGTCTCGCGCCGGGACCCGGGCTCGCGCGAGGTGGCGCCGATGTACGCCGACGGCCTGGTGGTCCGCTTCGCGGCCGACAGCGCCGACCTGGCCCGGCCGAGCACCGAGTGGCGGCCGCCGCGCATCGCCTACCTGCAGCATCCGTCCGACCCGATCGTCTGGTGGTCCCCGGATCTGATCTTCTCCCAGCCGGATTGGCTGGCCGAACCGCGCGGCACCGACGTCACCACCCAGATGCGCTGGTGGCCCTTCGTCACCTTCTGGCAGGTGGCCGCCGACCTGACCAACGCCCAGGGCGTCACCGACGGGCACGGCCACCGGTACGGTTCGCTGGTGCTCGACGGCTGGGTCGCCATCGCCGAACCACCCGGCTGGAACGCCGAGCTGTCGGACAAGATCCGCACCCAGCTCGAAGCCGCCGAGGATCTGGAACGCGAACTCAAGTGAGACGATCCGCTGAAATCGTTGCCGCCATTGGTGTTCCGCTGCTCTGGAGCAACGTCCTGCTGCCTCGGCTGAACGCCGGATTGCGCGGGCGCACCACCGCCAACGCCGGTTTCGCCACCGGCTACGCACTGGTGTTCCGCGGTGCGCCGCACTGGTTTTCGGCCCGTGGCGTGCGGATCGGCCTGGGCGCCGTGCTTCCGGTGGCTGCCGGATACGCTGCGGCAGTGGCGATCCCGGCGCTCCGCGAACGCCTGATCGAACTCGCCGACCACGAGCCGGAGGTCCCGGCCAGCGAATGGGTGTCGGTGCACATCCCGATCGGCACCGTCTACACCGAGGAACTCGTCTTCCGCGGCACCCTGGAACCCTTGCTGGACAACACGTTCGGCCCACGAACCGGCGCGCTCCTCGGCGCCGCCACCTTCGGCCTGTGGCACATCCACCCCGCCCGCACCGCGGGCGACAGCGTCCCCGGCACCGTCGCGATCACCGCCCTCGGCGGCCTGGTCTTCGGCCGGCTCCGCCGCCACACCGGCAGCGCCACCGCCCCCGCCCTGCTTCACTGGGCGCTCAACGCGGGCGGTGTCCTCGCCCCGCGCCTGGCCCGTCGCTGGCAAGCGCCTCGGTAGAGCGGCGGGATTTCGCCGCTCGAACGTGACCGGGCAGGGCCGAAGCGGGCTTCGTCGATGGAGCGCGATCCGGTAGGGCGGCGGGGCCCGCGCCTGGGGCGTGGCCCAGTAGAGCGGTAGCGGGTTGCCGCTGGGGCGTGGCCCGGTAGGGCGGTAGCGGGTTGCCGCTGGGGGTGACTCGGTAGGGCGGTAGCGGGTTGCCGCTGGGGGTGACTCGGTAGGGCGGCAGCGATTCTCGCCGCTGGAACGCGGCCCGAAGCCGGTGGCACCGTGCGGAGACCTCTTCCCGCCAGGTTCTGCACGATCCGATCTCGGCAGCTCCCAGCCGCGCGGCTGTCTCGGCCGTGCCGGGCAGGGGCGTCTCGGTGCGGCTGGCGAGGGTGGCCTGGCAGCTGCCGCTCGAGAGGTAGTCGGTGTGTCGGGGCCGCCCAGTACTCTCGGCCGCATGGCAGGACGAGCGACCGTGAAACCAGGTGAACTGCGTGCGGCCGTCGACGTGGTGACGCCGTGGCTGCTGGACGAGTCCGCCGCCGCGCCCGCGCGTTCCGAGATCGCCGCGGCGGTGCGTGCGACGGCCCGCACCCTGGCGGCCTCCGCGCCGGGGCATTCCGTCGAGCTGCGGGTGCCGCCGTTCGTCGCCGTGCAGTGCGTCGAGGGGCCGCGGCATACCCGGGGCACGCCCCCGAATGTCGTCGAAACGGACGCGCGCACCTGGTTGCTGCTGGCGACGGGCCTGCTGGACTTCGCCGCCGCCGTGGATTCCGGCGCACTCACGGCCTCCGGCAGCCGGGCCCCGGAGGTCGCGTACTGGCTCCCGATGGCGAAACCGGCTGCCGACTGAGGGATCGCCGGTCTCCTGGTGCTACCCGGGTGCCGACCAGTCGGGTCAGCGGCACGCCCGCGTGACGACAGTGAGCGAGCCGCGTAAGTGGTGGCAGCGGGTGGCCTGTGGGTAACGGCCAGGTCGTCTGAGCGGCCGTCCGGGTGACGACCGGGTCGCGTGCGGCCGACGCGGATGCGGAACCGCCTGGTCGCGGGCCGGTCAGCCGAGTGGGACCGTCGCCCAGCGCGCTTGATCGGCGTCGCGCGAAGGCGTGCCGTTCCACGGGTGGGCCCCGAAAGCGGGGTCGCTGAGCAGCGCGCGGTACGGCGCTTTCGCGTACCCCGCGTTGCTGACTTCCACGGCGGCGGTCCGGATGAACAGCAGCGGGGTCTTCTTCAAGAAGTAGGCCAGGTCGGTGGCGGCGGGGCGCAGGTCCTCGGGGCTGGTGGACGCCGCCGCGGACAGGTTGAACCGCACCGAGATCTTACCGGGCTGCTCGGTCAGCTCGGTGGTGTCGACCGAGGACAGGCAGACGCCCTCGGGCAGGACGCGCAGCTTGGCGACCTCCGCCGTCAGATACTTCTCGTCCGCGTTGCGGCCCTCGGCTTTGCTCGCGCAGCCGCCCGCCTCGGCCTCGGACGCGCCGCCGCAGCCGGCCGCGAGCGCCAGCACCGGAACCGCCAGGGCGGCCGCGACCACCGACCGCCATCCGGGCAGCACGAAACAGCTCTCGGAAACGAACATCGAACCCCCACGTCTTCGAACCCCGGCCGCCACGTCTACAGCCGCGATCACCCTGTCCCGCCCGGCAGCCGTTGTCAATGGTGTCGTCGACAATGACAAATCGATGAAACCGGCTGTGCGGCAGACCCTTCGGGAACAGCGCCGATCCGGCGGCCGGACCGGAGGCCCCTGTGCAGCTCCACAGGGGCCTCCGGCTAATCCTCGCTCTTGTTGACCACGGCACTGCCCGACTCCTCGACCACGATCGAGGACCCGCGGTGCAGCCCCTTGCGGTCGTAGAACCGGGTGATCAGCACGCCGAGCACCACGCCGACGGCCAGGCCGAGCACCGCCATCCAGACTCCGCGCGCCAGCCCGGCCTCGAAGCTGCCGTCGAAGTACAGGATCGCCCGCACGCCGAGGAACACCTGATGCATCGGCTCGAACGCGGCCAGCCAGGCGAAATAGTGCGGCGTCGCCTCGATCGGCACGGTGCCGCCGGAGGAGGGCAGGCCCAGGATGATGAACAGGATCAGGTTCACCAGCAGACCGGCCGACCCGATCGCGGCCAGGATGGCCAGCCCGGTGACGCCCACCGCCGTGATGGCCAGCACGCCGTACAGGAACAGCCCGAAGGTATTGCTCATCGGCATTCCCAGTGCCTTGGCGACCAGCACGAACACCGTCGACACGGTGATCGAGGTGATCACCATCACGCCCCACTTGAGCAGCAGGGTCTTGAACCGGGACAGGTGTGTGCGCGGATAGTGCACGAACCAGGGCCCGTATTCGGTGGGCACCACCCCGAGCGCGGCGTCGATCATGGTGTGGATGGTCATCGACCCGACCAGGCCCGCCAGCAACAGCAGCAGCGCGTAGAAGAAGGCGGTCAGGCCCTGGCCGGTGCCCGAGGGCAGCTGCCGGAAGGGCTCGACGACGACGTCGATCGGATCGGCCAGGGCCAGCCGGGTGGCACCGCTCAGTTCCGGCGCCTGACCGCCGTCGGGCGGCGTGAGCTGGATTTTCACCTGCTGGGTGAGCTGTTCGCCGACCTGTTTGTCCACCTGGGTCAGGGCCCGCTCGCCGACCTGCTGCACGATGTTGGTGACGAACGCGCCGGTCCGCGGATTGGTCTGCAGCGTGATGACGGGCTTCTCGATATCGCCGGGGATCACGCTGCCGACGCCGAGGATTCCGAGCCGTTTGCTGAAGTCGCTCGGAATGATGATCGCGCCGTAGACCTTGCCGTTCTGCATCTGCAACTCGGCCTCGTTGATCCCGAGCTCGCGCAGATCGACCTTGTCCGCCGGGATGCCCTGCTTCATGGCCGCGGCGATCTGGTCGCCGAAGTTCACACGTTGCTGCGCGTCGGGCGGGCCGGTGACATCGCCTTCGTCCTGGTTGACGAGCGCGATCGGGAAATCGTGCAGGTTCTTCTCGGGATCGACCACGTAGGCGAGATACATGGTGCCGAGCAGCGCCATGAACAAGGTCAGCACCGCGATCGGTGCGATCCAGCCCATCGGGCGCAAGCGCGGGGCCCTGGTGCTGTCCACTTCCTCGGAAGTCGTCACGCTGGGGACGCTAACAGCAGCGCGGGCGGTAATTCGGCACCTCGGGCCCGGTGTCGCTGGTCACTCCGCGGCGGCCCCGCCCGACGTGATTGCCCTGCGGATGCGGTGGCGGTGCTCGGCGCGAGATTCGCACCCGTAGAATGGGGTGGCCCCCAGCCCGCCCTCTTAGGGAGCAAACGTTGACCAACGTCGACCAAGCCGTCACCCCCGATCAGGACGAGAACGAACCACGCGAGGAGTGTGGCGTTTTCGGTGTCTGGGCCCCGAGCGAAGACGTGGCCAAACTCACCTATTACGGCCTCTACGCGCTACAGCACCGCGGCCAGGAGGCGGCGGGCATCGCGGTCTCCGATGGTTCGCAGATCCTGGTCTTCAAGGATCTGGGTCTGGTGAGCCAGGTCTTCGACGAGCAGACGCTCGCGGCCATGCCCGGCCATATCGCCGTCGGCCACTGCCGCTACTCCACTACGGGCGGTGTGACCTGGGAGAACGCGCAGCCGATCTTCCGCACCACCGCCGTGGGCTCCGGACTTGCCCTGGGCCACAACGGTAATCTCGTCAACACCGCCGAATTGGCCGGTCGCGCAAGGGAACTCGGCCTGATCGGGACTCCGATCCAGAACGGCCGCCCGCAGCCGGTGGGCGCCACCTCCGACTCCGACGTGATGACGGCGCTGCTCGCGCACGCCGCCGCCGATTCCTCCATCGAGCAGGCCGCGATGGAGCTGCTGCCGCAGCTCAAAGGCGCGTTCTGCCTGACCTTCATGGACGAGCACACCCTCTACGCCGCCCGGGATCCGCACGGCGTGCGCCCGCTGTGCCTGGGCCGGCTGGACCGCGGCTGGGTGGTCGCCAGCGAAACCGCAGCATTGGACATCGTGGGCGCGGCGTTCGTCCGCGACATCGAGCCGGGCGAACTGCTGGCGATCGACGCCGACGGCGTGCGGTCCATGCGCTTCGCCAACCCCGAGCCCAAGGGCTGCGTCTTCGAGTTCGTCTACCTGGCCCGTCCCGACTCCACCATCTCCGGCCGCTCGGTGCACGCCACCCGGGTGGAGATCGGCCGCCGCCTGGCGGGGGAGCACCCGGTCGACGCCGATCTGGTGATTCCGGTGCCGGAGTCCGGCACCCCGGCCGCGGTCGGGTACGCGCAGGGCTCGGGTGTGCCCTACGGCCAGGGTCTGATGAAGAACGCCTATGTCGGCCGCACCTTCATCCAGCCCAGTCAGACCATCCGCCAGCTCGGCATCCGGCTCAAGCTGAATCCGCTGCGCGAGGTGATCCGCGGCAAGCGCCTGATCGTCGTCGACGATTCCATCGTGCGCGGCAACACCCAGCGCGCCCTGGTGCGCATGCTGCGGGAGGCGGGCGCGCTGGAGATCCACGTCCGCATCGCGTCGCCGCCGGTGAAGTGGCCGTGCTTCTACGGCATCGATTTCGCCTCGCGCGCGGAGTTGATCGCCAACGGCGCGGGCGCCGACGACAGCTACGCCGACATGGTGGAGGCGGTGCGCCGCTCGATCGGCGCGGACAGCCTCGGCTACATCTCCACCGAGGGCATGATCGCCGCCACCGAGCAGCCGCGCTCGCGGCTGTGCGCCGCCTGCTTCGACGGCGATTACCCGATTCCGCTGCCCACCGAGGCGGCCATCGGCAAGAACGTCCTGGAGGGCATGCTGAGCGGCCAGTCCGAGTCGATGTTGCTGAGCGAGAACGCGAATGCGAGCGCGCTGAGCCGCCCGTAGTCCACCGAGTCGAACACCGAAGGCGTCCCCGCGGGGGCGCCTTCGGTCGTTTCGGGGTACCTGTCAGGGGGAGTGCTGTGGCCTCCTCGAGACACGGTTATCCGCCGATCGGGCGCAACCTGGACATATGACCTGTCAAGGGGGCTCTCGCCGCGCCGGACTCAGTTCGTCTGCTAACGCGCCGGTGATTTTTTCTTCGAAAACGCAACTCGCCGGAAATGGTTCCTGGGTAGGTTCCCCGGATATATCGCTAGTTCACCGTGTCCGCACCCGCCCTGTGATCCAGGACGACCAGGTGCGGACACGCACGAGAAGTGGGGCCTGATGTTGGTTTCGAAGACGCCTGGGCAGCGCACCCGAACGAGAGTGATCACGGCCGTCGGTCTGGCCGCACTGGCCTCGTCGGTGGTCGCGGGGTGTGGTTCCGGTAAGCAGGACGACGCGGGAGACGGCGCCGGATTGGTAGTCGGCACCACGGACAAGATCTTCTCCCTCGACCCGGTGGCCGCCTACGACAACGGTTCACTCGTCGTCGAGACCCAGATCTATTCGTATCTGCTGAATTTCGAGCCGGGCGACACCACGCCCAAGCCCGACGCGGCGGAGAAGTGCGAGTTCAGCGCGCCGACGGTCTACACCTGCAAACTCAAGTCCGGCCTGAAGTTCGCCAACGGGAACCCACTGACCGCCAAGAGCGTCAAGTTCTCCTTCGACCGGATGGTCAAGATCAATGACCCGAACGGTCCCGCGTCGCTGCTCCAGAACCTGGACAAGACCGACGCGCCGGACGATCTCACCGTGAACTTCACGCTGAAGGTCGCCAACGACCAGACCTTCCCGGCCATCCTGCCCACGCAGGCCGGCCCGATCGTCGACGAAAAGGTCTATCCCGCAGACAAAGTCATGCCGGACGAGGACGTCGTGAAGGCCAAGGGCTACTCCGGCCCGTACGTGATCGCCAGCTACGACAAGAACAAGCTGGTCGAGTACCAGGCCTACGCCGACTACCAGGGCATCCTGGGTACGCCCAAGACCAAGCAGGTCTCCGCGAAGTACTACGCGACCAGCGACAACATGAAGCTGGATCTGCAGAACGGTTCGCTGGACGCGGCCTACCGTTCCTTCACGCCCACCGATGTGGAGTCGCTGAAGTCCTCGGACAAGGTGAAGGTGCACGAGGGCCCCGGCGGCGAGCTGCGCTACATCGTGTTCAACATGAACACGATGCCCGGCGGCAGCCCCGAGCAGAAGCTGGCCATCCGTAAGGCGATGTCGTCCACGGTGGACCGCGAGGCGCTCGCGACGGGCGTCTACAAGAACACCTACGTGCCCGCGTATTCCCCGCTGCCCCAGGGCCAGCCGGGCGCGACCGAGCCGTTCAAGGATCTCTACGGCGCCAAGCCGGACAAGGCCAAGGCGGCGAAGTTCCTCGCCGACGCCGGCGTCGCCACCCCGGTCGAGCTGAACCTGCAGTACAACCCGGATCACTACGGCCCCTCCAGCCCGGAGGAGTACGCGGCGGTCAAGTCGCAGCTCGAGTCGAGCGGCCTGTTCAAGGTCAACCTGCAGTCCACCGAGTGGGTCACCTACCAGCGCGAGCGGGCGCGCGACGCGTACCCGCTGTACCAGCTGGGCTGGTTCCCGGACTTCCCGGATCCGGACAACTACCTGACCCCGTTCTTCGCGCCGAACAACTTCCTGCAGTCGCACTTCGAGGATCCCGAGATCACCAAGCTGCTCACGGCCGAGACCACCGAGAGCGACAAGACCAAGCGGCTCGAGATCATCAAGCAGATCCAGAAGGACATCGCCGAGAAGCACATCCCGACGCTGCCGCTGCTGTCCGGCAAGCAAATCGCGGTGGCCGGCACCGGCGTGCAGGGCGTGGTCCTGGACGGTTCCTTCAAGTTCCGATACACGACGCTGAGCAAGTGAGCTCGGAGACGAAAGCCGAGGCGGGATCGGAAACGGTCCCGCCCCGGCGGTTCGGGCTGCCGCGGATCGGCCGGGGCGACTCTCGTCACGCCGCCCTGCTGCGGTACCTGGGTGTCCGGTTGCTGATGATCCCGCTGACCGCGTGGATTCTGGTGACCGTGGTGTTCTTCCTGATGCGCGTGATCGGTGATCCGATCAGCGCGGCCATGGGCGGACGCATGACTCAGCAGCAGATCGAGGAGCGCAAGGAGGCGGCCGGGCTGAACCGGCCGATCCTGTCCCAGTACTGGGAGTACCTCTCGGATCTGCTGCGGCTGGATTTCGGCCGCTCGCAAGACAATCGGGAGATCAGCGACGTCATCGTCACCTACGGCGCGGCGACGGTCGAGCTGGTGTTCTGGTCGCTGCTGGTGGCCTTCGCGGTCGGTGTCCCGCTGGGCAGATGGGCTGCCACGCATAGGGATTCGGTGTCGGACGCCGGTCTGCGGATCTTCGCGATCCTGGCCTACGCGGCGCCGGTGTTCTTCGTCGGCCTGTTGCTCAAGCTGGTGTTCTCGGTCCAGCTGGGCTGGCTGCCCGTCGCCGGCCGGGCCAGCACCAACGTCGAACTGCGGCTGCAGCGCGTCTCGCCGAAGACCAACATCATGGCGATCGACGCGATCCTCTACGGCGACACCGGCTATCTGATCGACGTGCTGAAACACGCTGTGCTGCCGGCGATCGCGCTCGGCCTGCTGACCGCGGGCGTGTTCCTGCGACTGGTGCGGATCAA
The DNA here is from genome assembly GCF_040655395.1 of Nocardia sp. NPDC050435. NCBI lineage: Bacteria > Bacillati > Actinomycetota > Actinomycetes > Mycobacteriales > Nocardiaceae > Nocardia > Nocardia sp. NPDC050435. The sequence goes on along the minus strand of NZ_JBFAJW010000009.1, from coordinate 224,448 downwards.
CCTGATCCAGACCCTGCGCAGCGACTACGTCGACGCCGCCCGCGCCCGCGGGCTGTCCAGCCGCGTGGTCACCGGACGGCACGCCTTCCGCAACGCGATGATCCCGATCGTCACCGTGATGGGCATGTACATCGCGATGATGCTCGGCGGCGCGGTGCTCACCGAGACCACCTTCGAATGGAAGGGCCTCGGCTTCCAGCTCGCCGAATATCTGAAGGCGCGCGATTTCATCGCGGTACAGGGCATCGTGGCGTTCATCGCGGTGGCGATCGCGGTGATGAGCTTCATCGTGGACGCCATCGTCGCGTTGATCGACCCGAGGGTGAGGTTCTGATGACCACACCGGAACTGCTCAACGAGTCCGTCGCGACCGCGCCGGTGCCGCCGGTGGTCGGCCCGCGCCGCGGCATCCCGGGGCTGCGGCTGTTCTCGATGACCTCGGGCCTGCAGCGGGCCACGCTGATCCTGGGGCTCGCGCTGATCGCGCTGTTCGTCGTCGCGGCGGTGTTCGCGCCGCTGCTGGCGCCGTACGGGTTCTCCCAGATCCAGGAGAACGGCACGGAATTCGTGCGCCAGCAGGCGCCCTCGGCACAGCACTGGTTCGGCACCTCGGTGCGCGGCGAGGACGTGTTCTCCCGGGTGCTGTTCGGCGCGCGCACCGCGCTGTACGTGATCCTGACCTCGCTGGTGCTCTCGCTGCTCATCGGCGTGCCGCTGGGGCTGGTGTCCGGGTATGTCGGGCGCTGGCTGGACCGCGTGCTGGTGCTGTTCATGGACGCGATGTACGCGTTCCCGACGCTGCTGCTGGCGATCGTGGTGTCCATCGTGGTCGCGGGCGGCGCCTCCAGCAGCTTCGGCGGCGTGCTGTCGGCGGCCATCGCCATCACCGCGATCTTCGTGCCGCAATACTTCCGGGTGGTGCGCAATGCCACCGTGGCGGTGAAACAGGAACCGTACGTCGACGCGGCCCGGGTCACCGGCGCCTCTACCACGCGAATCCTGTTCCGGCACATCCTCGCCAACGTCACCCAGTCGCTGCCGGTGATCGTGACGCTGAACGGGGCCGAGGCCATCCTCACCCTCGCCGGCCTGGGCTTCCTCGGCTTCGGCATCGAACCCACCCAGGCCGCGGAGTGGGGCTACGACCTGAACAAGGCGATTTCCGATGTCTCCAACGGCATCTGGTGGACCGGCATCTTCCCCGGCATCGCCATCGTGCTCGTGGTGCTCGGCATGACCCTGGTCGGCGAGAGCCTCAACGAGGTGCTCAATCCGCTGCTGCGGACCCGCCGCACGGCCCGCCCCACCGCGGTGGGCAGCGACGTGGTCGTGGGGGAGACCGGCGAACCCGAGATGGACGTCGCGGCCGCACCGGCGGAAGTCGCCGTGAGCAAGGAGAACCGAGCTGAGTAAGCAGCAAACGGCGGCGGAGCCGGGCGGGCCCGCGCTGTCGATCCAAGGCCTGTCGGTCACATTCGCCACCGATGCCGGACCGGTGCACGCGGTCAGCAACGTGTCCTACGAGGTGTTCCCCGGCGAGGTGCTCGCCATCGTGGGGGAATCGGGTTCGGGCAAGTCGGTCAGCTCGCGCACCGCGATGGCGCTGCTGCCCGGCACCGCCCAGGTGACCGGCCTGGTCACCCTGGGCAGTCAGTCCATCACCAAGATGAGCGAGAAACAGCTCACCGCGCTGCGCGGCGGCGCCATCTCGATGGTGTTCCAGGAGCCGGGCTCGGCGCTGGACCCGCTGTTCACCGTCGGCTTCCAGATCTCCGAGGCGCTGCGCGCGCATTCGGAGCTGACCAAGAAGCAGGCCAAGGCGCGGGCGGTGGAACTGCTGCGCCTGGTCGGCCTGCCCGATCCGGAGCACCGGGTGGACTACTACCCGCACCAGCTCTCCGGCGGGCAGAAGCAGCGCGTGGTGATCGCCATCGCCATCGCCTGCGAACCCAAGGTGATCATCGCCGACGAGCCCACCACCGCGCTCGACGTCACCGTGCAGGCCGAGATCCTGGAACTGCTGCGCGATCTGCGCGATCGGATCGGCAGCGCGATCGTCCTGATCACCCACAACATGGGCGTGGTCGCCGACCTCGCCGATCGCGTGGTGGTGATGTGGAACGGCGAGGTGGTCGAAACCGCGCCGGTGGACGAGCTTTTCGCGCACCCGAAACAGGAGTACACCCGGAAGTTGCTCGCGGCGGTGCCGCACCTGGGCGCGCGCAAGGAGCCGGCCACACCGGCGCCGGCGCGCGCGCCCGACGAGTCGGCCACACCGGTGCTCGAGGTGTCCGACCTGGTCGTGGAGTTCCCCGGGCCGTTCGGCCGGCCGCCGTTCCGCGCGGTCGACGAGGTGAGCTTCCGGATCGGCGCGGGCGAAACCGTCGGCCTGGTCGGCGAATCCGGTTCCGGCAAGTCCACCATCGGCCGGTGTGTCGCCGCGCTGCAGCGACCCAGCTCCGGAGTGGTGCGGGTGCGCGGCGAGGCGATCTCGGGCATGTCGCAGCGGCAGCTGCGGCCCGTTCGCAAGCGGTTCGGGTTCGTCTTCCAGGACCCGGCGACCTCGCTGAACCCGCGCCTGACCGTGGGCGACTGCGTGGCCGAGCCGCTGCTGGTGCACAAGCTGGGCAGCGCCGCCGAGATCCGGGCCAAGGTGCGGCACATGCTCGACGATGTGCAACTGCCCGCGGGCGCCGAGCGCCGCTACCCGCACGAGCTGTCCGGCGGCCAGCGCCAGCGCGCCAGCCTGGCCCGGGCGCTGGTGACCAACCCGGACCTGCTGGTCGCCGACGAGCCGACCAGCGCGCTGGACGTCTCGGTGCAGGCGGCGGTGCTGGACCTGTTCGGCGAGTTGCAGCGCGAATGCGGGTGGGCGTGCCTGTTCATCAGTCACGACCTCGCGGTGGTCGATCAGCTCTCGGATCGGATCGTGGTGCTGCGCGACGGCGCGGTCGTCGAACAGGGCGATCGGGACAGCATTCTGCGCGATCCGCAGCAGGAATACACCCAGCGCTTGGTTGCCGCGGTGCCGGTGCCGGACCCGGTCGAGCAACGGCGTAGACGGGCCGAAACGGGTTCGCTGTTCGCCACCGACAGCGCCGGGTGAGTCGTGGCGTCAAGAGCCCCAGCCAACTCAGCTGCGGAGCCGTTATCCGGTTCCGGTAGCGTGAGCAGGCATCTATCCGCCGATTCGGTTTGGAGCTTTCCCCGAAAATGACTGAACAGACCCCCTCCGGTACTGGGGCTTCCTACGCCGCGGCAGGCGTGGACATCGAAGCCGGTGACCGCGCAGTCGAGTTGTTCGGACCATTGGCGAAGAAGGCCAGCCGTCCCGAAGTGCAGGGCGGTTTGGGTGGCTTCGCCGGTTTGTTCGCCCTCAAGGGCGGCTACCGCGAGCCCCTGCTCGCCGCCTCCACCGACGGCGTCGGCACCAAGATCGCGGTAGCGCAGGCGATGGACAAGCACGACACGGTCGGCCTGGATCTGGTCGCCATGGTCGTCGACGACCTGGTGGTCTGCGGCGCCGAGCCGCTGTTCCTGCAGGACTACATCGCCATCGGCAAGGTCGTTCCGGAGAAGGTCGCCGAACTCGTCTCGGGCATCGCCGAGGGCTGTGTGAAGGCCGGCTGCGCGCTGCTGGGCGGCGAGACCGCCGAGCACCCGGGCCTGATGGACCCGGACGACTACGACCTGTCCGCGACCGGCGTGGGCGTCGTGGAGGCCGATTCGGTGCTCGGCCCGGACCGGGTCCGCCCCGGCGACGTGGTCATCGCCATGGGCTCCTCGGGCCTGCACTCCAACGGCTACAGCCTGGCCCGCAAGGTGCTGCTCGACATCGACCGGATGTCGCTGACCGGGCATGTCGAGGAGTTCGGCCGCACCCTGGGCGAGGAGTTGCTGGAGCCCACCCGCATCTACGCCAAGGATTGCCTGGCGCTGATCGCCGAGACCGACGTGCGCACCTTCGCCCACGTCACCGGCGGCGGCCTGGCCGCCAACCTGGCCCGGGTGCTGCCCGCGGGCATGGTGGCCGAGCTGGATCGCGGCACCTGGAGCCCGGCGCCGGTGTTCAAGATGATCGCGCAGCGCGGGCGTGTCGAGCGGGTCGAGATGGAGAAGACCTTCAACATGGGCGTCGGCATGGTCGCCGTGGTGGCCCCGGAGGACGTGGACCGCGCCCTGGCGGTCCTCACCGCCCGCCACATCGAATGCTGGACGCTCGGCACGGTCAAGAAGGCCAAGGGCGCCGACGCGCTGCGAGCGATCCTGGTGGGTGAACACCCCCGCTTCTGATCGCGCGGAAAGCTCGAAAGCCCCGGCCGCGGCCGGGGCTTTCGTCATGTCCGGAGCCGTTGCGCCGCAAAGACTTGCACGGTGCCCAGGTATGACTCAGCGCCCCGCATCGAAACGATGAGGGCGCTGATCTCGTTATGGCGAGCCTTCCGGCGATATCCGCTGGAAAACGGCGTCAACGCCTGAAGGGGGAGGCCCGTCGGCCTCCCCCTTCGGCGAAGATCCGAAGTTCAGCGGCGCCAGTCGTCGTCGTCATCCCAGCGGGATGACGGCTCGTCTGCGTCGTGCTCATCGGACAGCACTCCACCACTCGGCTGAGAGTTGGGGCTACCCGCGAGCTCGCGCTGAAGGCTCGCGAAGTCGGTGTTATGCGTGCTGTACTTCAGCTCGCGTGCAACCTTGGTCTGCTTTGCCTTAGCCCGGCCACGGCCCATGGCTGACCCCCTCGCGTCACTGCGGGGCGGCCTGGGGTTTGTTGGCGGCCCCGTTCGAATTAATACTCTTCCTGACAGACACTTTAGCGTGTGTCCGGCGCTCGCGCTTCCAGGAGTGGGGGAAGTACTCCCGAAGTGGTGTCGTTTGCCCGGTTGTCGCCGTCAGCCCGGGTTGCTAGAGCGCGCCGGGGATGGCCCGGATCACCCCGACCCGGGCCCCGCCACCCATGATCGGCGGTGCCGCGAGTTCGGTGTGCGCGTCGGTCCATTCGATGCCCATGCGCTGCAAAATGGCCAGCGTCAAGGGCATTCGGGCGCGGTCGTGGCCGTCGTCGATCTTGTAGGCGAAGGCCGAGCCGTCGGGCAGCGCCCCGGCGTGCACGCCGTCGGCGCCGATTTTGCAGACCAGGCCGGGTGTGGCATGCATCGTCAGCAAGTCGGGAGCGTTCGTGCCGGAAATCACTCGCGGGTGCGCGCGGATGGCATCGGCGACCCGGCGCTCGGGCGTGCCGGGCGTGGCGGTGGCCAGGGTGGCGAATACGCGAGCGAGATTCACCAGCGACACCGGGATGATCGGCAGGCCGCACCCGTCGATACCGAGATCGGTTTCCGGCTCGCCGGTGAGCTCGGCGATGGTGGCGATGACCGATTGCTGCAGCGGGTGACTCTCGGCCAGGTACCCCTCGGTCGGCCAGCCGTTGATCCGGCAGGTCGCGAGCATGGCGGCGTGCTTGCCCGAGCAGTTCATGTAGACCTCGCGCGGCGGCCCGGCGGTGATCGCGGCGGCGCGGGCCCGATCCTCGGACGGGTAGTCGGCGGGGCACTCGAGCTGTTTCTCGTCGAAACCGAAGCGGTCCAGCAGCCGCCGCACCAGCGCCACCTGATCCGGTTCGCCGTAGTGCGAGGCCGTGACGATGGCCAGCTCGGCGTCGTCGGCCGGTTCGAAACCATTGCGCAGCAGGGTGATCGCCTGCATCGGCTTGTTCGTCGAGCGCGGGAAGATCGGCAGGTGCACCTCGCCGAGCTGGATGCGGGGCTCGCCGTCGGCGCCGAGCACGACCACCGAACCGCGGTGCACGCACTCGCGGAACCCCGACCGCACCACCTCGACCAGATCGACGCTCACGAGATCGCCTCCGCCCGCATCGCGGCCGCGCGCTCGGCGTTGGCGTGCCGGCGCTCGTGCCGATCGATCTGCATGCGGATGTCGTCGGAGATCGACGGTTCCACCTCGGCCAGCAAGCGCAGGCGGTCCAGATCGGTCCCGACGAACACGTCGCGCACGGTGATGCCGTGCTCGGGCACGTGCACCACCCGCACCTCGTCGCCCGCGCCGATGCTGCCCTCGGTGAGCACGCGCAGGTAGGCGCCGGTGTCGCTCTGCAGGGTGAAGCGCTTGACCCACTGCGCCTCCCCGGCCCAGTGCTGGAAGACCGCGCACGGCACCCGCGGGGCGCTGACCTCCAGCAGGGTGTCGCCGATCGCCCAGCGCGCGCCCAGCACCGCGTCGCTGACCGCGAGGCCCTCGATCCGCAGATTCTCGCCGAACCAGCCGGCGGGCAGGTCCCGGCCGAGTTCGGCGGCCCAGCGCTGGGCGTCGGACTCGGCGTAGGCGTAGACGGCTTGGTGCACACCGCCGTGATGCTTGGTGTCGGCGACGTGATCACCGGCCAGGCCCAGCGCCTGGACCCCGACCCGGCCGGGCACCGGACGCTTGTCGATCGCGGTGCGCCCGACCCGGCCCGGAACCTCGAGCTCGGCGTGCACGACACAGACCGCGAGTACCTCCGCCGGCATCACCGGCCACGCAACCGGTCGACGGCGAGACGGCCGGCCTGGGGCGCGTCGTCGACGGGAACCGAATCGGGGTCGATCGCGGCGGCGGCCGACCCGGCGGTCAGCGCGGTGTCCGCGGGAATGGTGCGTTTGAGCAGAGCCAGTGCGATGGGGCCGAATTCGAAGTGGTCGATCACGGTGCCCACCCGGCCCACCGTGCGCCCGCCGACGGTGACGTCGTCGCCGGGTACCGGGCGCTCGTCGGCGGAGCCGTCCAGGTGCAGCAGCACCAGCTGACGCGGGGGTTTGCCGAGATTGTGCACGCGGGCGACGGTCTCCTGGCCGCGGTAGCAGCCCTTGTCCAGGTGTACCGCGCCGAACTCCTCGACACCGCCGATCCAGCGCGCCTCGTGTGGGATGGTGCGGTCGTCGGTGTCCAGGCCGACGCGCGGGCGCACGGCGGCCACGCGCAGGGCCTCGAAAGCCCACATGCCGGCCGGGACGGCGCCGGCGGCGGTGAGCCGGGCCCACCAGTCGGCCAGGCTCGCGCGCGGGACGACCAGATCGAAGGCCTCCTCGGTGGGCCAGGGCATGCGCCGCAGGAAGCCACCTTCGGGCAGCGGCACGGCCTGCAACACCGTCGGCAGCCCCGCGACGCCCAGCGCCTCGGTCAGGCTCGCGATGCCCGGCCCGAGCAGGCTCAGCACCGCGTGGTCGGCCGCCTCGGGCTTGGCGTCGGCCCAGAACACCATCTTCTGCAGGAAGGCCAGCAGTTCGGGGCCGCGCTCGGCCTCGGTGTCGATCCAGACCGTGCCGTCCAGCTCGGAGAGCACGAAGTGGTGCAGCACCCGGCCGTTGAGATCGAGATCGAGATTCTCGGCGGACTGCCCGTCGGCCAGTGCGGCCACGTGCTGGCTGGTGATGGTGTGCAGCCAGGTCAGGCGCTCTTTACCGGTGATGCGCAGGACGAATCGATGGGAACGATCGACGAGCGCCACGCGCTGCGTGGCGGCCTTCTGTTCACCGAAGGGATCCCCGTAATGCCAGGCCACCGCGGCATCCGGCGAACCCGGAATTCCCGCGACAGCACCCGGGACGGAAAGCAGAGGACTGGGCACAACGACCACGGACACGTAAACCACTCTAGGCGCGGTGCGCGATCGCCGCCGCCCCCGGGGATTCGTTTCCGCGATCTTCGCTGTGACGTAGGCGGTACCAAGTCACACCGCCTACGCTCGACGCATGGTAGATCGAGTTCTTGTAACACTCGACGGCGCGGTCCGGGATGCGGACGCGCCGTTGCTGTTTGCCGACGACATCGGTGTGCTGCGCGGTGACGGTGTCTTCGAGACGGTGCTGGTGCGTAGTGGTAAAGCGTGTGCGATCGAACACCACCTAGGTCGGCTGCGTCACTCGGCGCAGGCCCTCGACCTACCCGAGCCGGATCTGGCGCGCTGGCGTGAAGCCGTCGAGACGGCCGCCAAGGAGTGGGGCAGCGAGCGCGAGGGCGTGCTGCGGCTGGTGCTGACCCGGGGGCGCGACAGCGAGCTACCCGGCGTCAAGGACAGCGTCACCTCGGGGGATCTGGCGGCCGCGGTGCCGGTGCCGACCGCCTACGTGCTGGTGCTGCCGGTGGGGGAGCGGGTGGCCAAGGCCCGCGCCGAGGGCATCAAGGTGGTCTCGCTGGCCCGGGGGATCTCGATCGATCTGGCGCAGGCCGCGCCGTGGCAGCTGCTGGGCGCGAAGACGCTGTCCTACGCGACGAACATGGCGGCCCTCCGGTTCGCGCAGCGGATGGGCGCCGATGACGTCATCTTCACGAGCACCGAGAACCGGGTGCTGGAGGGGCCGCGCTCGACCGTGGTGATCGCGCGGGACAAGCAGTTGCTCACGCCGCCGGCCAAGAACGGCGTGCTGCCGGGTGTCACGCAGCGGGCGCTGTTCGCCGAGGCGGAGCGGGCCGGGTGGGAGTGCACCTACAAATCTCTGTTCACTGCGGATTTGCTGACGTGCGACAGCATTTGGCTGCTGTCCAGTGTCACCCTGGCGGCCCGGGTGAACTCGCTGGACGGTCTGCGGATGTCGGCCCCCGACAATGCCGAAGAGATCATCGAACTGGTCGATCGGGGCGTCGAGAAGGCGGGGTCGGCCCGGGATTGGTAAGCGCCGCCAGCAAATAGCTGGCGTGTCGTGTCGCAGAGCACGTTGTCCCGAGCACCTTCCGGCGTATCGTTTACTACGACATGTCGTAGATCGGCAGGGAGGACGGATGAACGTCGTCGACGTCGCACGTTGGCAGTTCGGTATCACCACCGTTTATCACTTCATCTTCGTGCCGCTCACGATCGGCCTCGCGCCGCTCGTCGCGGGCATGCAGACCGCGTGGGTGGTCACGGGCAAGGAACACTGGAAACGGCTCACCAAGTTCTTCGGCAAGCTGTTCCTGATCAACTTCGCCCTCGGCGTCGCCACGGGCATCGTGCAGGAATTCCAGTTCGGGATGGGCTGGAGCGAGTACTCCCGCTTCGTCGGTGACGTCTTCGGCGCGCCGCTGGCCATGGAGGCGCTGGTCGCCTTCTTCATGGAGTCGACGTTCCTGGGCCTGTGGATCTTCGGTTGGGACCGGCTGCCGAAAAAAGTGCACCTCGCCTGTATCTGGCTGGTGGCGCTCGGCGTGAACGCCTCCGCGTACTTCATCGTCGCGGCCAACTCGTTCATGCAGCACCCGGTCGGGGCGCGCTACAACCCCGAGACCGGACGCGCCGAACTGCACAGCATCTGGGAAGTCATCACCAACGTGACGACGCTGGCCGCGTTCCCGCACGTCATCGCCGGAGCGCTGCTCACCTCGGCCACCTTCGTGGCCGGCATCGCGGGCTGGTGGATGGTGCGCACCGTGCGCAAGGGCGGCGACGTCGAGGAAGCCCGCACCATGTGGCGGCCCGCCGCGCGCCTGGGGCTGTGGATCATTCCGTTCGCCTGCGTCGCGCTCATCTACACCGGCGACGTGCAGGGCAAGCTGATGTTCGAGCAGCAGCCCATGAAGATGGCGTCGGCGGAATCGCTGTGCCACACCGCCACCGACCCCGACTTCTCCATCCTGACCGTCGGCACGCACAACAACTGCGACAGCGTCGACCACCTCATCGAGGTGCCCTATGTGCTGCCCTGGCTGGCCAAGGGCGAATTCAGCGGCGTGACCCTGGAGGGTGTCAAGGATCTGCAAGCCTCCGCCATCGAGCGGTTCGGCCCCGGCGACTACCGGCCCAACCTGTTCGTCACCTACTGGAGCTTCCGCGCCATGATCACCTGGATGGCGGGCTCGATCCTGCTGGCGCTGGCCGGTTTCTGGCTCACCCGGCGCGGGCGGGTGCCCGACCAGAAATGGTTCGGCTGGCTCTCGCTGCTGGCCATCGCGACCCCGTTCCTCGGCAACAGCGCGGGCTGGGTGTTCACCGAGATGGGCCGCCAGCCGTGGGTGGTCGCGCCGAACCCCACCGGTGACCCGAACATCCGGATGACGGTGCAGCAGGGCGTCTCCGGAGTGTCGGCGGGCACCATCCTGACCTCGCTCATCGTCTTCACGCTGCTCTACGGGATCCTCGCGGTCGCGTGGTTCTACCTGCAGCGGCGCTACGTGCTGGCCGGCCCGGAACCGGCGGCCACCGCCGAGTCCCCGGAGACCGGGGAGCCCGTCGAGAAGCTTTCCTTCGCCTACTAGGAGACCCGGATGACTCTGCAAGTGTTCTGGTTTCTGCTGGTCGCCGTCCTCTTCATCGGCTACTTCGTGCTGGAGGGCTTCGATTACGGCGTCGGCATGCTCATGCCCATCATCGGGCGCAAGTCCGAGGTGAAACGGCGCGTGGTGCTCAACACCATCGGGCCGGTCTGGGACGGCAACGAGGTGTGGCTGCTCACCGCGGGCGGCGCCATGTTCGCCGCCTTCCCCGAGTGGTACGCGAGCCTGTTCTCCGGCTTCTACCTCGCGCTGCTGCTCATCCTGGTCGGCCTGATCACGCGAGCCTGCGCCATCGAATGGCGCAGCAAGATCCACGACGACCGCTGGCGGTTCTGGTGCGACATCGGCATCGGGCTCGGCTCCTGGATCCCCGCGCTCGCCTGGGGCCTGGCCTTCGCGAACATCGTGCGCGGGGTCGAGCTGAACGAGAAGCGGCAGGTGCAGGGCAACCTGCTCGATCTGCTCAACCCCTACGGGCTGCTCGGCGGGCTGACCACGCTGCTGCTGTTCCTGCTGCACGGCGCGATCTTCCTCTGCCTCAAGACCGGCGGTGAGGTGCGCGACGACGCCGAGGCCATCGTGCGCAAGATCTTCGTGCCGACCGCGGTCGTGGTGGCGGCCTTCGGCATCTGGACCCAGCTGTCCTACGGGGTGGGCTGGACCTGGATCCCGTTGGGGCTGGCCGTGGCCGGGCTGCTGCTGACCGGGCTGGCGCACTTCCGGGGCCGCGACGGCTGGGCGTTCACCGGCACCGCGCTGACCATCCTGTCGGCCACCGTGCTGCTGTTCGGGGCGCTGTTTCCGGACGTGCTGCCCTCCAATATCGACCCGGCCTTCAGCCTCACCGTCGACGGGCGCGGCGGCACGGTGAGCGCGTCGTCCACGCACTACACCCTGGTCGTCATGAGCTGGGTGGCGGCGGTCATGGTGCCGCTGGTGCTGGTCTACCAGGCGTGGACCTACTGGGTGTTCCGCAAGCGGCTGACCATGGATCAGATCCCCGACCCGATCGGCCTGCTGCCGGAGAAGGTGCGGAGCTGACCATGGCCCGACCGGTGGATCCGCGCCTGTGGCGACACGCCCGCTCGGCCCGGCGCTATCTCGTGCTGAGCGTGGCGCTGTCGCTGGTGACCACGGGGTGCATCGTGGTCACGGCCCTGGCCCTGGCGCGGGTCCTGGCCGGGGTGATCACCGATCCGGCCCGCCGCGACTTCGGTTCGTGGACAACCGAAATCGCGGTGCTGGTCGCGGCCGTCGCGATCCGGGCCGCCGCCACCTGGTGGCAGTCCCGGCTCGCGCACCGCGCCGGCGCGCAGGTGGTGGCCGAGCTGGAAACGGCGGTGGTGGCCGCCGGTGCGCAGCTGCCGCCGCGCGAACTGGAGTCGCGGCGTACGGAATTGGCGGTGGTGGCCGGGAGCGGGCTCGACGGGCTGCGCGGGTACCTCTCGGGATATCTTCCCGCGCTGCTGCTTTCGGTGTTCGTGCCGCCGATCGTGCTGACGGTCATCGCGTTCCACGATCTGGTGTCCGCCGGGATCATCCTGGTCACCCTGCCGCTCATCCCGATCTTCATGGTGCTCATCGGGTTGCTCACCCAGGGGAAGTCCGCGGCGACGCTGGCCGCCACCACACGGCTGTCCGATCAACTGCTCGACCTGTTCGCGGGCATGCCGACGCTGCGGGCCCTCGGGCGGGAAGCCGGACCGGCCGAAGCCGCTGCCGCACCGCAGGTTCCGGCCCGGCCGGGCATGGCGGGCCGGGTGCGCGACCTGGGTGACGCGCTGCACAAGCGCACCATGGCCGCGCTGCGGATCGCCTTCCTGTCCTCGATGGTGCTGGAGGCGCTCGCGACACTGTCCGTGGCGCTGGTCGCCGTCTCCATCGGCATGCGGCTGGTTTTCGGCAACATGGAGCTCTACCCGGGTCTGCTCGCGCTGATCCTCGCCGCCGAGGTCTACCTGCCGCTGCGCCTGGTGGGCGAACGCTTCCACGCCGCGCAGGACGGGATGGCCGCGGCCGACAAAGCCTTCGCGGTGCTCGACCCGGGTGCGAAGGCAACCACGATCCGGCGCGTGGCGCTCACTGCGCCACGCGAGTTCCGCGGCGTGATCAAGGTGCGCGGTCTGAGCGTCGCCGCCCGCGGCGGTTTCGCGCCCGCGGACCTCTTCGCGACGCTGCGCCCCGGCGCTGTCACCGTCCTCACCGGTCCCAACGGCTGCGGCAAATCCACCGCGCTGCAAGCGATCCTGGGTTTGCAGTCCCCCGACAGCGGTGTGGTCCTGGTGGACGGCACCCCGGTCGCCGATCTCGACTCCGACCGGTGGTGGTCGCGCGTGGCCTGGCTGCCGCAACGACCGGTCCTGCTCCCTGGCACCCTCCGCGACAATCTCGCCCTGCTGGGTGCGCCCGCGGACCCGGATCAGCTCGAAGCGGCCTGCGCCGCAACCGGTTTCGACACCGTCCTGGACGAACTCCCCGACCGCTGGGACACCACCCTCGGCGCCGGCGGCACCGGCCTGTCCCTCGGCCAGCGCCAGCGCCTGGCCCTCACCCGCACCCTCGCCGCCGCCCGCCCCGTCCTCCTGCTCGACGAGCCTACCGCCCACCTCGACCCCGACAGCGAAGCCGCCGTCCTCACCGCCCTGGTAGCCCGCGCCCGCGCCGGCGCCACCGTCGTCATCGTCGCCCACCGCCCGAGCATCCTGGCCGTCGCCGACCACGTCATCGAGGTGCGCGGCACGGACCCGGAAAGTATTGCCGCCGAGGCGGATCGAGACGATGCCGGAAGCGAACAACACGGTCTCGGCACAGCCACCGCCAACACCACCCGCTCGGATCGTTCGGAAGGTGCGGGACGCTCCGACGAAAAGGGGCATCTCGCCGGAGGTGAAGACTCCGACTCCGACGAGCACCGCGTCGGCGGTAGCGACTTCGATCGTGTCGTGCGTTCCGCTGGTGGTGGAGGTTCCGAGCGCGGTGAGCGCGCCGCTGGTGGTGGGAACTTCGACTGCGACGGGCGCTCGGGCGGCCGGGAAGATTCTGATCGCGGTGGGCGCTCTGCTGGTGCTGGAGGCTTCGAGCGCGGTGAGCGCGCCGCTGGTGGTGGGAACTTCGACTGCGACCGGAGCTCCGGCGGCCGGGAAGATGACCGTGGCGGGCGCTCCGCCAGTGGGGAGGATTCTGACCGCGACGGGCGCTCCGCCAGTGGCGAAGATTCCGATTGCGATGAGCGCTCTGCGGACGCAGCGGTTTCCGATGGTGCGGCGCATACCGATGGCGACAGGGGTGGCTGCACCGGCGGGGCCGACGAGCCGGGTGTGCTGTTCGACCGCAAACGGCATTCCGAGGCTTCGGGTCTCGGCGCGGGCGAGTCCGGCGCCGAACCTTCGGGGCGGGTGACGGATGCGGTGGGCCCGGTGCGGAGCGGTGACGAGCAGGTGGCGGGACTCGGGCATTCCGACAAGATCGAGGCGGTCGTGCGATGAAGGGTGTCGTAGCCGATCTGCGGCGGATCTGGGAACTGCTGGAGTTGTCGCGGTGGCGAATGGCGGTGTCCGTCGGCTGGGGCGTGCTGGCCCTCGGGAGCGGGCTGGGCTTGGCGGCGCTGGCGGCATGGTTGATCGCGCGGGCATGGGAGATGCCGCCGGTGCTGGACCTGACCATCGCCGTGGTGACCGTGCGGGCGCTGGGAATCTCGCGGGGCCTGTGCCGCTACCTGGAACGCCTCGCCACCCACGACGTAGCGCTGCGGGCGATGAGCACGGCCCGAACCACGACCTACCGCGCGCTGGCCGCCGCCGATATCTGGCAGCCGCGCCGGACCCCGCAAACAACCGTCACCAGCGACAATGCGATTGCCGACGCGGCCGTTGCCGACGGAGCCGGGCAGAGTAGCGCTGCTGGGAGTGCCGGCGAAGGTGCTGACGCGAGCGTTGCCGTAGACGTAAGCGCTGCTGCGCGTAGCGGCCGAGAGGCTCGGGCCGTCGGAGGAGGCAATCGTGGCCTCGGCGGCGATGCGGGCGCAAGCGCTGGCGCCCGTGGCGGTGTAAGGGCGAGTGCCGTTGGGTGTGGCGGCGAGGCGGACGCGAGGGTTGCTGCGCAGGGCGATGTGGAGGCGCCTGGCGGTGGCCGAGCATCTCTGCGGGCGCACGGGGATCCGACGCGGTTGCGGCGGGGTGAGTTGCTCGGCCGGGTGATGGGGGACATCGATGATCTCGGGGCCGTGGTGGTGCGGGCGTTCGTGCCGATCGCGGTGGCGGTGATTCTGTCGGTGTGTGCCGTCGCGTTGCTGGTGCCGATTTCGGTGCCTGCCGCGCTGATTCTGGCCGGCGCGCTGGTGGTGGCGGGGGTGGTGGCGCCGTGGCTTTCGGCGCGGGCGGCCCGGGACGCGGAGCGGGCGGTGCGGAGTGACCGGACCGAGTTCTCGGCCGCGGCGCTGACCGTGCTCGATCACGCGCCGGAGTTGCGGGTCGCGGGGCGGCTGGACGACGCGCTCGCCGCGGCGACGGCGGCCGGGCAGCGGGCGGTGGCGGCGGAGGATCGGGCGGCCTCGCGCAGTGCGTGGGCTGCCGCGGCGACGCCGCTGTCGATCGGGGTGAGCGTGCTGGGCGCGCTGCTGATCGGGATCGTGCTCTACGGCGGCGGCGTCGGCGCGGCGCCCGCCGGTTTCCAGACCGTCACGCCCGGCGGCATCTCGCCGATGGCGCTGGCCGTGCTGGTGCTGGTCCCGCTGTCGGCGTTCGAAGCCGTCGGCGTGCTCCCGGCCGCCGCGCAGGCGCTGACCAACGGCCGCGCGGCGCTGCACCGGATCACCCGGATGCAGGGCGCCGGCGCGGGCGCGCCCCGCCGCGAGTTCCCGGAGCTGCCGCAGGGGCGTCGCATCGCGGTGGTCGGCCCGAGCGGCGCCGGCAAGACCACCCTGCTGATGGCCTGGGCCGGGCTCTTCGACACCCCGCGACCCGAGGTCACCTTCTTCGCCGAGGACGCGCACCTGTTCGGCACCACCGTCCTGGAGAACCTGCGCGTCGGGCGCGGCGACATCACCCCGGCCGAGGCGGAGATCATGCTGCGCGCGGTCGGCGCGGGGGAGTGGCTGGACGCTCTGCCCGAGGGCGTGCACACCGATCTGGTGGGCGGCGCGGCGGCCGTCTCCGGTGGTCAGCGCCGGCGCATCCTGCTGGCCCGCGCCCTGCTTGCCCCGGCCCGGGTGCTGCTCCTGGACGAACCGACCGAGCACATCGAAGCCGAAGCGGGCGAACAGCTGCTGCGCGATCTGCTGGACCCGGTGTCGGGCCTGGTCGATCCGGACCGCACGGTCGTCGTCGTCACCCACCAGCTGCCCGCCGACCACCGCGCCGACACCGTCGTGCGGGTCGACGCCGCCGGACAGGTGACGATCAGCGATACTTCGCCAGCCGGAACAGCCCCTTAGCGGGTTTGTAGACCTGATCCGGGTACTTCTCGACGAGCTTCCACACGCATCCGTTGATCGTCTTCGGATGCCAGCTGGGATCGGCCGCCGCCAGCCGCGCGTTCAGATCCGCCCATTGCAGCCCGTCGGGGTTGCGGTCGAGCAGTCGCAGCGCCTCCGCTTCGATACGCCCGGTGATGGTCGCAGGCTTGCTCATGCCGCCATCGTAGCGTCGGATCCGCGCAGGTCAGCGCCCTCGAATTAATTCCGTTGCCGGGTGCGCCGAGTTCCACTAACTTCGTCGGTACACAGGAAGGAGGTGGTTCGAAAGATGTATTTCCAACGGACGCGTGAGGTGGCTGTCCACTAGCGCCACCGCTGCAGGTGGGTTTCTCCCGCGCGAGCGCTGGTGAATCCAAAGCAGCCACCCGGCCCCCGAGCCCCCGGTCTTGTCCGACCGGGACCCGTGCAGAGCAATCCGCACCGGTATGGCTCGGGGGTCGTCCCATATCCGGGCCGGGTTCGCCGCAGACGGTGCGTATACGCGCGGCCTGCGAGAACGCACGCACTGCCGCCACGCACACCGCGAAACGAAAACGGACCCCGCACCGCGGGGCCCGTCGCAAAAGCAGTGGGAGATCAGCCGATATAGCGCTGGAGCCGAGCCGACAGCCGCGGCTCGAGCGGCCCGTCGGCGACGACGCGCTCCTCGACATAGGCCAGATCGCCGCCCTCGACGATCCCGTACAGCCGTTTGGCCCCGCCGACCACGATCCCGGACTGCGAGCGGATCACCACATCGGTGGCGAGCTCCCAGGAGGACTGGGTCAGGGCCGTGCCGTAGAAGAGCTCGACGATGCCGCTGGCGTGGGTCAGCAGCAGCTCGATGACCTCGTCGTTGCCGTCGATGCCGACCCGCCAGAAACCGCTCTCCCGCATATCCGGGCCGGTGTATTCGCCCTCGGTGTCCAGCACCCAGGACCGCGAATCCCAGCACAGGTAGTCGCCGCCGTCGTGCGAGACGATGATCTGCTGGCCGAAGCGGTAGTCGCCGCGCTCGGGGTCGTTGCCCTCGCCCTCGCCGCGCCACACGCCGACCATGGGCAGCAGCGCCAGCATGGACGAACTCAGGTCCGGGCCGAGCCGCAGGTTCGCGGTGTCCTCGGGCAGGGGCAAATCCGGCAGGACCGGGATGTTCCGGCCGCCGGTGGATTTGGCGCGCTCGGCCGCGTCGGCGACCGCTTGATCGCCGCTGCGGCGTGCTTGTACCGCGTCATCACCCGCCGCGGCAGGCTGACCGTTGCCGTTCATGTGTTCACTCGCTCGCTCGGCCGGTTCGGAACCTTCGCTCGCGAGATCGCTCATGACTCGGTGAACAGCCGGTAGGCGACGTACCCGGCGAACCAGGTGATCAGCACCGAGCAGAGAACCAGCAGTACTTCGAAGAAGAGGACCACTCCTGGAGTCTAACTACTCCGCGCGCCGGACAGAGCAACGGCCCCGGAGGTTCGAAACCTCCGGGGCCGCGATCGTGCGAACGGGTGACTAGCGCGCGACGGCGACTTCCACCTCGTGGATGCCGGTGCCCTCCGGGCGGACCTCGGCTGAGCCGTTGCCGGCCGAGGAGAGCGCCCGCACGGTCCACGCGCCGGGCGCCGCGAAGAACCGGAAATCACCGGTGCCGGAGGCGACGACCTCGGCGGTGAAATCACCGTTGCCGTCGAGCAGGCGCACGAACGCGCCGCCCACCGGCTGGCCGTCGGTGCTCAGAACGCGGCCGGTGATGACCGTTTCCTTCTCCACGTCGACGCCCGCGGGAATGGCCTGACCCTGGGTAGGTGCTGCACACATATGGATTACGCTCCCAACTCGATCGGTGCACCGACGAGGGAGCCGTACTCGGTCCAGCTCCCGTCGTAGTTCTTGACATTGCTGTGGCCGAGCAGTTCCTGCAGCACGAACCAGGTGTGCGAGGAGCGCTCGCCGATGCGGCAGTAGGCGATGGTTTCCTTCTCGCCGTCCAGGCCCGCTTCCTTGTACAGCTCGGCGAGGTCGGCGTCGGACTTGAAGGTGCCGTCCTCGTTCGCGGCCTTGCTCCACGGCACGTTGATGGCGCCGGGGATGTGGCCGGGACGCTGGCTCTGCTCCTGCGGCAGGTGCGCGGGCGCCAGGATCTTGCCGGAGAACTCGTCGGGGCTGCGCACGTCGACCAGGTTCTTGGTGCCGATGGCCGCGATGACCTCGTCGCGGAAGGCGCGGATCGAGACGTCGGGCGCGGCGGCCTTGTAGCTGGTGGTCGGGCGGTTGACCGCGTCACGCGAGAGCGGGCGGCCGTCGAGCTCCCACTTCTTGCGGCCGCCGTCGAGCAGCTTGACGTCGTTGTGGCCGTAGAGCTTGAAGTACCAATACGCGTAGGCCGCGAACCAGTTGTTGTTGCCGCCGTAGAGCACGACGGTGTCGTCGTTGCCGATGCCGCGGGTGGAGAGCAGGTCGGAGAACTGCTCCTGGTTCACGAAGTCGCGGCGAACCTGGTCCTGCAGATCGTTCTTCCAGTCGAGGCGCACGGCGCCCTCGATGTGGCCGCCGTCGTAGGCGGAGGTGTCCTCGTCGACCTCGACGAAGACGACGCCGGGGGTGTTGAGGTTCTCTTCGGCCCAGTCAACGGAGACCAGGACATCGGAGCGAGCCATGTTGTTCCTTTCAAAAAATTTCGACGTGCAGGGTCAGTTCGGTGCCGGGGACACTTGGGGATGGTCGGTGGCGGAGCCGCCGGGGTGGGTAGAGCCGGCGGGCCGGCGGAGCCGGGCCACCAGGGGGTAGATCTGGCAGCCCAGGCAGATTCCGAACGCCGCGTTCAAGAACGCCGCGAACAGGGCGAAGCCGGCGAAGACCCCGCCGACCACGGTGGCGCCCGCCAGGAAACCCAGCAGGCTGACGGCACTGAAGACCAGGCCGAGCAATTGCGCGAACCGCAGCGGGGCCACGGGTTCGGTTTCGATTACCGGACCGTTGCGGGGCGCGAGGACCGCCGCGTAGATCCGGCCGTAGGGGGAGCGGCGCGGGCCGAGCGCCGCGCCGAGCGCGAACACCACGGCCTGCAGGCCGACGAGCACCGCCGCGGCGGCGGGTGCGAACGCGGACAGGACGAGCACCAGCGCGAGCACCGCGCTGGTGATCCAGGCGGCGAAACGGGGGCCGCGCACATCGACGCTGCCGGGTGGTGGGGCTTGTTTGCTGTCAGGGGACATAGGGGGTACTCCTGCGCTGAATATGGCTGATAGCGGGAACGTTGCCGTATAGCCGGGGGATCAGAGATCACTCGCGCGGCGGGGACAACAGGTCGGCGTCAGGAAAGTGGGACGGGCCGACCGATCAGACACACAGGCAGCAACAACCACCGAGGCGACACAGATCAACTGTGCGGCGTCGGGTGAGCATCAGCTCGTGGTTGGTTTGCACGGGAGCGAGTTTACCCGGTTCCGCCGGAGAATTGGACCCGGGGTTCGTCACACTCGTCCGAGTACGGGGATATCCGGGCCCGGACGCTCGAATTTCCGGCGGGAACCCGCAGTGCCGCAATATTTTTCAGGCGGTCAGCGGCGCCAGGGCGGTGCGCAGGTCCGCTGCCTTGGGCACACCGGAGATGCGGAAGCGCTCGGTGCCGGCGGCGTCGAACAGGAATGTGGTCGGCAGCGACAGCACGTTCAACTCGCGGGCCAGCGCCGCCTCGGCGTCGATGTCGACCTCGATGTCCTGCGGCGGGCCGGGGGTGCCGGCCAGTTCGCCGGTCACCGTGGCCACCACCCGGCGCACCGCGGCGCACGGCCCGCACCAGTCGGCCGAGAAGTGCAGCACCAGCGGACCCGTGCCGGTGAAGCCGACCGCGGCGAGCAGCGCGGCGCGATCAGGCGCCGACTCGGCCGGTGCCGCGGTGTCGCGGACCTTGCCCTGGCGCAGGCGCCAGGCCAGCCCGACCGCCACCGCGGCCAGGAACACGACGAGCAGAATTGTGATTTCGATCATGGCCGCTGCAACCGGTCCAGATCGATGACGGTGTTCTCGGCCTCGCCCTCGACCACGATCTGGCCGCCCAGCGCGTACACCCGCTTCGGCTCCATCCCGAACGGCAACTCCTTGGTGTCGATGGTGTGGGTGAACCGTTCCAGCACCATCGCCTGATCGACGTCCGGGATGCGCGCGGACGGATTCGGGTCCGAGCTCTTCTCGATATAGAAACCGGTGGCGACGATCTTCACCTGGTCGCCGTCGAGCACCAGGTCCGCTTTCACCTTCACGTTCTGGCCTCCCAGCGGTTTGCCGTACACATCGGTGAGGTTGAAGCTCGAGGGCAGCGTGCCGGTCAGCACCAGCGCGCCCGCCGTGGTCATCCCGGAGCCGCCGGAGCCGCCGGTGCCGTCGGACTTGTCCGCCGGTCGCGTATGTACCTGCAGGTCAGGGATTTTGAACAGCCGGCCGAGCTCGACCGGTTCGACGCGCATCTTGGCGGTCACGCGCTCCACCGGCACCTGCCGCACGTTGCCGTCGGCCAGTTCGCTGAACGGCAGCCGCGCGCCGCGCAAGTTGGCCTCGACCGAAATCTCGCCCGGAATGTCGGGCCGCATGTAGCGCGCCCGGATGTCCACGTTCGAGTAGACGCCGTCCATGGCCTGACCCAGGAACGGGAAGCCGTGGATGGTCACCTCGGGGTCGGCGGTGAGATCCGCGCCGGCGCGCAGTGCTCGGGAAACGCGGTACTCCGAGTACGCGGCGGCGGTGAAGTCCACCACCACGGCCAGCCCGGCCAGTACCAGCAACCCGATGATCAGCTTGCGCATGACCGAAACCCTATCCGGCCCCGGATTCGCGGGCCGAACTGTGTCGTTCCTGGCATAACGGTCACCCGGTGCGCGTGCTCTGAGGGGTTCACGCGCTAATCTTGCATCCGATTACCTGCGATCAGCGACGTGGCCACCAGCAGTGTTGCTGATGACTCGCTCAGCTATGGCTATGAGATGGGAGGAGGGCTTGTGGAGCTGCTCCTGCTGACCTCCGACCCCAACCCCGAGTCGGTGCTGCCTTCTTTGGCGCTGCTGGCGCACAATGTGCGGCCGGCACCGACCGAGGTGGCGTCTTTACTGGAGGCGGGCACCGCCGATGTGGCGCTCGTCGACGCGCGCACGGATCTGGCCGCCGCGCGCGGTCTGTGCCGTCTGCTGGGAAGCACCGGTTCCTCGGTGCCCGTGGTCGCGGTGCTCACCGAGGGCGGGCTGGTGGCGGTCAACGCCGACTGGGGCCTGGACGACATCCTGCTGCCCGGCACGGGTCCGGCCGAGCTGGACGCCCGGCTGCGGTTGCTGGTGGGCCGCAACGGCGGTGTGGCGAGTCCGGAGAACACCGGCAAGATCACCCTGGGCGAGCTGGTCATCGACGAGGGCACCTACACCGCGCGGCTGCGCGGTCGCCCGCTCGATCTGACCTACAAGGAATTCGAACTGCTCAAGTACCTCGCGCAGCACGCGGGCCGGGTCTTCACCCGCGCGCAGCTGCTGCAGGAGGTCTGGGGTTACGACTTCTTCGGCGGCACCCGCACCGTCGACGTGCACGTCCGGCGCCTGCGCGCCAAGCTCGGCAGCGAGTACGAGTCGCTGATCGGCACCGTGCGCAACGTCGGCTACAAGGCGGTGCGCCCGTCGCGCACGTCCGGCAAGGGCGAGCCGGCGTTCCAGGACGACGACGCGGAAGAAGCGCCGCGCCCGCCGGTGCCGAGCTCCTTCCAGTAACCGGAATGCCCGCGGCCGCCGCGGCGCTGTAGGACAGCAGGCGCGCACGCCGGTGCCGCGCGAACGCGAAAGGGGCACCGCCGTGAGCAGTGCGACAGCGAACTGGACCGACCGGGTGCCCGGGGACATCGCGTCCCGGGTGCAGGGCGTCGTGGCCCGGGCGACGGAAACCGACGACGGCGTCGCGCCGATCTCCGAGCAGGCCGTGCTGTCGCTGACCGGCGAGTCACCCGCCCGGCATCTGGTGGCGGTGCGGGACGACGCCGTCGCGGGGTACGCGAATCTCGTTCCCGCGCACGACGAGCACCCGGCGATGGCCGAGGTCGTGGTCGATCCGGCCGCCCGCGGCGGGGGCCTCGGCGGCGACCTGGTCTCGGCGGCACTGGCCGAGGGCGGCCCCGGCACCCGGGTGTGGGCGCACGGCGACCGGCCCGCCGCGAAGGCGGTCGCCGCGCGGCTCGGCCTGCGCACCGCGCGCGAGCTCTGGCAGATGCGCCGCCCACTGGCTACACCGGAGCTACCCGAACTCGTAGTGCCGGACGACATCGTGTTGCGTACCTACGGCGGTCCCGCCGACGATGCGGAGTTGCTGCGAGTGAACCGCGCCGCGTTCGCGTGGCATCCGGAGCAGGGCGCCTGGACCGAGGGCGACGTCGAGGCCCGCCGCGCGGCGGCCTGGTTCGACCCGAAGGGCCTGTTCCTCGCGGCCGATCCCGCCGACCCGGAGCGCATTCTCGGCTACCACTGGACGAAGGTGCATCTCGACGAGGATCCGGTGGTCGGCGAGGTCTACGTCGTCGGCATCGATCCCGGCGCCCAGGGCCGCGGCCTGGGCCGCCTGCTCACCCTCGCGGGCCTGCACTACCTGCGGGATCGCGGGCTCGACGAGGTGCTGCTCTACACCGAGGCGGACAACGCCGCGGCGGTCAACACGTACACGAAGCTGGGTTTCCAGGCCGCGCACATCGATGTCGCCTATGCCGCGGAGTAACACTGCGGCAAACGTCACACCGCTCCGAGCGCAATCGCGCCAGCCTGTTCACTTTCCGTTCACCCAGCACGGACTGACTGTCAACCGGGCGACCTTACGTTAGCTGTGGGTGGCAACGGCCGCCTTCAGGAATCGCCCGGGCCGGTGAGGGACCGGGCGAGAAGCGATTCCCCGGAGGAATAGTGAAGCTCAAGCG
Organism: Nocardia sp. NPDC050435; assembly: GCF_040655395.1. Classification (NCBI taxonomy): domain Bacteria; kingdom Bacillati; phylum Actinomycetota; class Actinomycetes; order Mycobacteriales; family Nocardiaceae; genus Nocardia; species Nocardia sp. NPDC050435. The sequence continues at coordinate 201,829 of NZ_JBFAJW010000009.1, read as the reverse complement.
CAGCAGCGCCCTCGTCGGTGTGCTGGCCGCCGTTGCCATGCCGCTCGCCGCCTGTGGCAGCGACGACAACGCCGGCAACGGCAACGGCACCGGCGCCGCCAACACCAACGTGCAGTGCGGCGGCAAGAAGGCCCTCAAGGCCAGCGGCGCCTCCTCGCAGAAGAACGCCATGGAGCGTTTCGTGGCGGCCTACGAGGCCAACTGCGACGGTTACACCCTGAACTACACCTCCAGTGGTTCCGGTGCGGGCGTCAACGAGTTCATCGGCAACCAGACCGACTTCGGTGGTTCCGACTCCCCGCTGAGCGCGAAGAAGGAAGAGCCGGCCAAGGCCGAGCAGCGCTGCGCCTCCCCGGCCTGGAACCTGCCGGTCGTGTTCGGCCCCGTCGCCATCACCTACAACGTCGACGGCGTCACCGACCTCGTGCTGGACGGCCCGACCGCCGCCAAGATCTTCAACGGCACCGTCGCCACCTGGGACGCCCCGGAGATCAAGGCGCTGAACCCGAACGCCAAGCTGCCCGCGGACAAGATCAACGTGATCTCCCGCTCCGACGAGTCGGGCACCACCGACAACTTCCAGCTCTACCTGGACGCCGCCTCGAACGGCGCCTGGGGCAAGGGCGCCGGCAAGATCTTCAACGGCGGTGTCGGTGAAGGCGCCAAGGGCAACGAGGGCACCTCGGCCGCCATCAAGGCCACCAAGGGCTCGATCACCTACAACGAGTGGTCCTTCGCCAAGGCGCAGAACCTGTCCGTCGCGCAGATCGTCACCTCGGCTTCCAAGGACCCGGTGAAGCTGAGCGTGGAGACCGCGGGCAAGGCCATCGACGGTGTGAAGATCAGCGGCACCGGCAACGACCTGATCCTGGACACCACCTCGTTCTACAAGCCCACCGCGGCCGGCACCTACCCGATCATGATGCCGACCTACGAGATCGTGTGCTCGAAGTACAGCGATGCCGACACCGCCAAGGCGGTCAAGGCGTTCCTGACCTCGGCCACCAGCAACGGCCAGAAGGGCCTGGAGGAGAACGGGTACATCCCGATCCCCGAGCAGTTCAAGACCCGCCTGACCACCGCGATCAACGCGATTTCCTGATCTGATCCGAAAGTCGTGACCGTGCACCCTGAGGTGACCGCACCGGGCTCGTCGAATTCGACGGGCCCGGCCGCGGCCGGAGATACTGCGCATATGCCGAGCGAACCGAAAGACGACGTGAACCTCACGAAGGAGGCTCCGAACCAGGAGTCGCCGGTCGCGGTGCGCCGTCCACACAGTCAGCGGGCCGAGACGATCTTCCGGTCGCTGGCCACGGCCGCCGGTGCGGTCATCGTGGCCGCGATCGCGCTGATCGCGCTGTTCCTACTGATTCGCGCGATCCCCTCGCTCAGGGCGGACGAGGTCAACTTCTTCACCAGCACCGAGTTCAGCACCACCGACGCGAACAATCTGCGCTTCGGCATCAAGGACCTGTTCATGGTCACGGTGCTGAGCGCGGTGTTCGCACTGGTGATCGCGGTGCCCATCGGCGTGGGCATCGCGCTGTTCCTGACCCACTACGCGCCGAAGGCGGTGGCCCGCCCGGCCGCCATGCTGGTCGACCTGCTGGCGGCGGTGCCCTCCATCGTCTTCGGTCTGTGGGGCTTCCTGGTGCTCGCGCCCCAGCTGGACCCGGTGCAGACCTTCCTCAACGACAACCTGGGCTGGTTCCCGCTCTTCGCCGACGGCAACGTCTCGATCAGCGGCGGCGGCACGATCTTCGTCGCGGGCGTGGTGCTCGCGGTGATGATCCTGCCGATCATCACCTCGGTCTCGCGTGAGGTCTTCAATCTGACGCCGCGCGCGCACATCGAGGCCGCGCAGGCGCTCGGCGCCACCAAGTGGGAAGTCGTCCGGATGACGGTGCTGCCCTACGGCCGCTCCGGCGTCATCGCGGGCTCCATGCTGGGCCTGGGCCGCGCGCTCGGTGAGACCATCGCGGTCCTCGTCGTGCTGCGCACCGCGGCGCAGGCCGGGCACTGGTCGCTGTTCGACGGCGGCTACACCTTCGCCTCCAAGATCGCCTCGGCCGCTTCGGAATTCAGCGCCCCGCTGCCCACCGGCGCCTACATCGCCGCGGGCTTCGTGTTGTTCGCTCTGACCTTCGTGGTCAACGCGCTGGCGCGACTCGCGGCCGGCGGAAAGGTCAACCAGTGATGGCGACGACGACCACGCTCGAGAAGCCGATCAAGGCGCCGACGTTCCGCAATGTGAGCACCGGCCGCCGGATCAAGAACAACATCGCCACCGGCGCCTTCGCCGCCTGCTTCGCCATCGCGCTGGTGCCCCTGGTGTGGGTGCTGTGGATGGTGATCAGCAAGGGCATCACCGCGATCACCAGCTCCACCTGGTTCACCAACTCGCAGAAGGGCATCCTGCCGGATCAGGTCGGCGGCGGTGTCTACCACGCCATCTACGGCACCATCGTGCAGTCGGCGGTGGCCGCGGTGATCGCGGTGCCGCTCGGTGTGATGGCGGCGATCTACCTGGTCGAATACGGCCGGGGCCGGCTGGCCAAGGTCACCACCTTCATGGTCGACATCCTGGCGGGCGTGCCGTCCATCGTGGCCGCGCTGTTCATCTTCGCGCTGTGGATCGCCACCCTCGGCTTCCCGCAGAGCGCCTTCGCGGTGTCGCTGGCCATGGTGCTGCTGATGCTGCCCGTGGTGGTGCGCAGCACCGAGGAAATGCTCAAGCTGGTACCGGACGAGCTGCGTGAGGCGTCCTACGCGCTGGGCATCCCGAAGTGGAAGACCATCGTCAAGGTGGTGGTGCCGACGGCGCTGCCCGGCATGATCTCCGGCATCCTGCTCTCGCTGGCCCGCGTCATGGGTGAGACGGCGCCGGTGCTGGTGCTCGTCGGCTACGCCAAGTCGATCAACACAAACCTCTTCGACGGCAACATGGCCTCGCTGCCGCTGCTGATCTACCAGGAGCTGGCCAACCCCGAGGCGGCCGGCCGGGAACGCGTCTGGGGCGCCGCTCTGACGCTGATCCTGCTCATCGCGCTGCTGTACGCGGCGGCTGCGGTCGTCAACAAGCTGCTCACGCGCAACCGATAAGCGAACGGAAAACTCTGATGGCCAAGCGGATCGACGTCAAAGATCTCAACATCTTCTACGGCAAGTTCCACGCCGTGGCCGATGTCTCGCTGACCGTGCTGCCGCGCAGCGTGACCGCGTTCATCGGCCCCTCGGGCTGTGGCAAGTCCACCGTGCTGCGTTCGCTGAATCGCATGCACGAGGTGACCCCGAATGCCCGCGTCGAGGGCGCTGTGCTGCTCGACGGCGAGGACATCTACGGCGCGGCCGTCGACCCGGTCGGCGTGCGCCGCACCATCGGCATGGTGTTCCAGCGCCCGAACCCGTTCCCCACCATGTCGATTCGCGACAACGTGGTGGCCGGGTTGAAGCTGCAGGGCGTGCGCAACAAGAAGGAGCTCGACGAGGTCGCCGAGCGCTCGCTGCGCGGGGCGAACCTGTGGAACGAGGTCAAGGACCGGCTGGACAAGCCGGGCGGCGGCCTCTCCGGCGGTCAGCAGCAGCGTCTGTGCATCGCCCGCGCCATCGCGGTCTCGCCCGACGTGCTGCTGATGGACGAGCCCTGTTCGGCGCTGGACCCGATCTCCACCCTGGCGATCGAGGACCTGATCACCGAGCTGAAGAAGGAATTCACGATCGTCATCGTCACGCACAACATGCAGCAGGCCGCGCGCGTGAGCGACCAGACCGGCTTTTTCAACCTGGAGGCCCAGGGCAAGCCCGGCAAGCTGGTCGAGATCGACGACACCGAGAAGATCTTCTCCAACCCCGGCAAGAAGGCCACCGAGGATTACATCTCCGGCCGCTTCGGATAACCCGAGCACCCACGGCAACCAGAAAGGCCCGCGCGATGCGCGGGCCTTTCTCGTGTCATCGGAGAGGGAGGGTCAGAGCGCGGGTTCCGGGTCGGTGTCGGGCGGCAGCACACCGGTGACGAGGAAGACGACGCGGCGGCCGATCTCCACCGCGTGATCGGCGAAGCGCTCGTAGTAGCGGCCCAGCAGGGTGACGTCCACGGCGGCGGCGACGCCGTCTTTCCAGTCCCGGTCCATCAGCAGCGTGAACAGGTGCTTGTGCAGATCGTCCATCGCTTCGTCGTCCTGGTTGAGCTGGGCTGCCCGCTCGGGATCCCGGGTCTCCAGGACCTCCTTGGCGCCGGCGCCCATGTTCACCGCGATGCGGCCCATCTCGGCGAAGTAGCCGTGCACGGATTCGGGCAGGGCGGGGTTGGGGTGGCGGCGGCGGGTGGTCTTGGCCACGTGCAGCGCCAGCGCGCCCATCCGGTTCACGTCGTTGACGATCTGGATGGCGCTCACCACCTGGCGCAGGTCGCCCGCCACGGGGGCTTGCAGCGCGAGCAGCGCGAAGGCGCGCTCCTCGGCGTCGGTGATCATGTCGGCGATCCGGTCGCCCTCGCTGATCACCTGCTCGGCCAGGGAGAGATCGGCCTGGAGCAGCGACTGGGTGGCCCGCTCCATGGCCGAACCGGCCAGTCCGGCCATCTCACCCAGCAGGTGGGCAAGATCGGCCATTTGCTCGTTGTAGATGACACGCATGGAACTGAACATTAGTTCCATCGGCTGACACAGTCACCAACAGTGGGTAAATGACAGGTATTACTTGCAGGTCTCGTCGGCCGCGTTGACGTGCTCGAGGTCGGAGGGGAGCGCCACCGTGGTCGCGTTCGGGGATGTGGTGGTCGGCACATTGGTGATCGGATCACCGACCGGGACCGCCGTGCGGATGGTGCCGGTGAAGTCCTTGCCGAGCACCACCTCGATCACGCTGCCGAGCTCGGAATCGGATTCCAGGCTGGCGCCGGGGATCGCGGTGGCCACCGTCGCCGCCTCGGCCTCGTGGCCCGGTGCGAAGCGGACCTTGGTGGTCTGGGAGACCCCGCCGGAGTAGTTGGTGGTGTTGTAGATGTTGAAGCCCTGATTGCCCAGCTTGTTGGCCACCTGCAGGGCGCGGCCCTGGATGTCGGAGCCGTTGGAGACCAGCAGCGAGACGGTGTCCGGATCGACCGCGGTGTAGGCGGGCGGTGCGGGCGGCGGCGCCGCGCTGCTGGAGGTGGCCGGCTCGGCCGTCTTCTCGCCGGGCAGCGGGCGGTCGTCGCGGATCGCGCTGAAGATCGCCTTGATGTCGGTCTCGCGCGGGATCTCGTTGCCGTAGGAGGTGGTGCCGGCGGTCGGGATGGTCAGGAAGGTGACCGCGCCGGCCTCCATCTTCTGCAGCGACCGGCCCAGGGTGAGCAGATCGTTGGGCTGGACGCCGTCGACGAAGGTGTGTTCCTTGAAGGCGTTGACGAACCCGTTGAACTTCTCCGGGTTGAACAGCACCCGGCTCGACAGCGCACCGCGCAGCAGCGAGGCCATGAAGCGCTGCTGCCGGCTGATCCGGTCGTAGTCGCTGCGTTCCTCGCCGTAGACATGGCGGGCGCGCACGTAGTTCAGCGCGGTCTCGCCGTTGACGACCTGCTTGCCCGACTTCTCCAGCACGGTGCCGAGGACGCCGTCCTGGATCGGCTTGGTCGCACACACCTCGACGCCGCCGATGGTGTCGACCATGGCCTGGAAGCCGGCGAAGTCGATGCCGATGAAGTGGCCGATGTTCAGGCCGGTCATCTTGCGGATCACGTTCACCAGGCACTTGGGACCGGCCAGCGCGTAGACCGCGTTGAGCTTGTCGCCGATGGCCGAGGGGAACGTCTCCTTGGTGTAATCGCCCTTGTCGTTGTCCCAGCCGTTGCACTGCGGGCGGGTGACGTCGAGGTCGCGGGGGAACGACACCGCCACAACACGTTTCCGGTTCTTCGGAATGTGCACCAGCATCACGGTGTCGGCGCGGGCGCCCTCGGCGTCGTCCAGCGTGCCCGCGCCCATCTTGCCGTTGAGACCGGCGCGGGTGTCGGTGCCGACGATGAGGTAGTTCTCGTCACCCAGCTGCTGGTCGATGTCGACGACGTCGTGCTTGTTCTCGTCGAGGCCGGTGGCGACCTGGTTGAAGCTGTTGCCGGTGGAGCGCAGGTAGCTCCAGCCGCCGCCGGTGATCAGCATGATCACCACGGCCAGCACGGCCGCGCCGACGCGGCCGGAGGTCTGCAACCGGCGGGTGCGGCGCTGCCTGCCGGCGGCCAGCCGGGACAGCGCGGGGCTGCCGACGGTCGCGGGGGCGGCCTTCTTGCCCGCGGTCGGCCAGGCCTTGCCCGGCCGTTTCGGTTCCGCGGGTTCGGCTTCGGCGACCGGTGCCATCACGTCGGTGACTTCTTCCGGCTTCTCCGGCCGGCGCTTCGCGCCGCGGCGCTTGGCCGTGGCGCTGGGCAGGCCGGTGGCCGGGGTGCCCGCGATGTCGTCGACTACCGCCGAGGGCCGGGCGGTGGCGCGCTGGCGTCCGGTGGCCGGGCGGGACGGATCGCTCGCGGGCGGGTTGCCGGGGGCCCGGGCGGGCGCCGGGGGCGCGGCCTTCGGGGCGGGCTCGGGACGTTGCGCGGAAGAAGCTGGGCGGGGGGTGCGCTCGCTCGGGCGTGGTGCGGAATCGGGAGCGCGATTGGCGGATTCGGCCGGGCGTGGCGCGGCCGCGTTCGGGCGCGGCGCGGATTCCGGTGCACGGGAGCTTCGTTCGACCGGATGCGCGGGCGCGGTCTCGGCGCGGCGGGCGGCCCGGGGGCCGCCGTCGGCGCGGCGCCGGCGGCCGCCGCGCTCCTTGTCGACCTTCTGGACCAGATCCTGGACCGTCAGGGGCGCGGAGCCGGAATCGGCGGTGGCGTCGGTGTGCCGGGCACGACGGGAGGTCTGGGAGCTGTCGCGTTCCGGGTAATCCGCCGTGGGATAGCGCTCCCACGGGGCGCGATCTCCGGGCCGTGGCGCTTGCCCGTGCCGATCGTCACCCACCAACGAACCTCACTTTTCGTCTTCGCCGTCTTCCGGGTCGAGGTCGACTCGGCATGACCGATTCCGCCAATGATAACGATTCCGCCACGGCGAGCCAGCCCAGGACGAAATCGAAGGCGCCGCGGTACGGCCGCCTGGTACGCCGGTGTTCGTTTGCTGAATATTAGCGATCCACTGAGCAATTCCGCCGATGCTGAGGCGTTGCCGCAGGCTCGAGTTTGCTGGTCGAACTATCCCTGCTCAGGGCGCTTCCGGTCGGCCGGACCGCCCGGCCGGTTCGCGCGTGTGATCTCAGCCACCACTGTGCATGACGTCCGCACCGGCGGGAACGGTCGGGTCCTCCGGATCGTCGAGCCAGCCGTGCGGCAGGGCGACCTTGCCGGGTGAACCCTGGCGCCCACGGGGGCCTTCGGCGTCTCTGGGAAAGGGGGCGGCCGGGTCGAGCTGACCGATCAGATCCCGCAGTTCGCTCAACCCCGAGATCGAGGCGAAACTGCGGCGCAGATCCGCGCCCACCGGGAAGCCCATCAGATACCAGGCCATGTGCTTGCGCAGATCGCGCATGGCCTTCTCCTCGCCCAGATGCTCGGACAGCAGTGCGCCGTGCCGGTAGAGGATCTCGCCGACCCGGCCCAGGTTCGGCGCGGCCGGCAGCGGCTGACCGCGCAGCGCCGCCTGCAACTCCGCGAACAGCCACGGCCGCCCCAGGCAGCCGCGGCCGACCACGACGCCGTCGCAACCCGTTTCGGCCATCATCCGCACCGCGTCGTCGGCGGAGAAGATGTCGCCGTTGCCGAGCACCGGGATGGTGGTGACGGCTTCCTTGAGCCGGGCGATGGCCGACCAGTCCGCCTCGCCGGAGTACCGCTGCGCGGCGGTGCGCGCGTGCAGCGCGACCGCCTTGGCGCCCTCCTCCTCGGCGATGCGGCCCGCGTCCAGGTAGGTCAGGTGCTCGTCGTCGATGCCGATGCGGAACTTCACCGTCACCGGCACGCCGGCCGGCTCGGCCGCGCGCACCATCGAACGGACGATGTCGCGGAACAGCTTTCGCTTGTAGGGCAGGGCCGAACCGCCGCCGAGGCGCGTGACCTTGGGCACCGGGCAGCCGAAGTTGGTGTCGATGTGGTCGGCCCAGCCCTCGCCGACGATGATCCGCACCGCCTCCGCGAGCGTCGCCGGGTCGACGCCGTAGAGCTGCATCGAGCGCGGGTGCTCGTCCGCGTCGAAGGACATCATGTGCAGCGTCTTCTCGTTGCGCTCCACCACCGCCCGCGCGGTGATCATCTCGCAGACGTAGATGGTGCTGGAGCTGCCGAACTCGCGGCACAGCTTGCGGAAGGCCAGATTGGTGATGCCCGCCATCGGCGCGAGCACCACCGGCGGATCGACCGGATACGGCCCGATCGCCAGCTCGGTCTTCGCCTCGGCAGTCGTAGTCACGCCCTCCAGTGTCTCAAACGGAGTTCTGCCAGCTCGAATGCCATCGGTGTCGGCCATGGGGTCACCGTGTGCGCTCAGGTGACCTCAGTAGCCTGTACCTGGGGCATTGCAATGCCGCGAGTAATCAGAGGCGGGTCGCGGACTCGGCAACCACCCATCGGAGAGGACCCGAATGGCAGCGAACGAAGACGGCGAACAGAAGATCGACCTGGGCAAGCAGGAGGCGGCCGAGGCGCCGCCCGCGAGCGCCGCGCCCGTCCCCGAGGCCGCGCAATACGTGAGCCCGGCCCGCCCCGCCGGGGCGACGGTGTCGCTGCCGGTGTCCTCGATCCTGCTGGGCGCCCTGGCCGCGCTCTGCCTGGTGCTGGCCGTGGTGTTCGGTTTCCTGTGGCAGTCGGCCAAGGGCGATCTGGACGACCAGAACGCCCGCGCCGCCGACAACCGGCACGCCGAGCAGGTCGCCACCGATTACGCGGTCGGCGCGGCCACGGTCAACTACCAGGACATCAATGCCTGGATCGCCAAGCTCAAAGCCAATACGACGCCGCAGCTGTCCAACAAATTCGACGCGACCGCGCCGAAACTGGAGCAGATCCTGGTGCCGTTGAAGTGGACCTCGACCGCCACCCCGATCACCGCCAAGGTGATCTCCGACGACAATGGCGTCTACAAGGTGAATGTATTCGTCAACGTCTCCTCTACTAATGCGCAGAGTCCCGAAGGCGCGCAAACCACGGTCACCTACAACGTCACCGTGGACGAGAAGTCGGATTGGAAGATCACCGATGTGGGCGGGGTGGACGGCGCGTTGCCGTTGAAGTGAGCGCGAGGTTGAAGCAATAACCTCGCACCGTCCGCAAAGCAATAACGAACGAGCCGCCTCCGGATTACCGGGGGCGGCTCGTTCGTTTTCGATGGTGTTGCTGGGCGGGCTTTCTCAGCTACTCGCGCCGGCGAGCTCACGCTTCTTGGCCTCGCGGGCCAGCATGCGGTCGCGCTGCTCCTCGAACTTGGTGACGTCGCCGGCCAGCTTCTCCAGGAACAGGCCCAGCCGCTCGCGAGTCTCCTCGCCGCGTGCGGTGAAGTCGGTGCGCTCGAAGATGTTCCACTTCTTCAGCACCGGCTGCACCACTTCCTCGAGGTGCTGGCGCAGGTCGTAGATGCCGTGCTTGGCCATCAGTACGCCGTTGCGGCGGAAGTTGGGCATACCGGCGCCGGGCATCTGGAAGTTCTCCAGGATCAGCGTGATCGCCTCGAGCGCCTGATCGGGGCTCAGGTCGAGCGCGGCGCCGCACATGTTGCGGTAGAAGATCATGTGCAGGTTCTCGTCGGCGGCGATGCGCTGCAGCATGCGGTCGGCGATCGGGTCTTCGCAGGCCCGGCCGGTGTTGCGGTGGCTGACGCGGGTGGCCAGCTCCTGGAAGGTCACGTAGGCGACCGAGTGCAGGAACCCGGCGTCGGCCTCGGTCGGGGAGGCGAAGCCGTTGGTCATGTGGATCATTCGCGCCTGTTCGAGCGCGACCGGATCGACGCCGCGGGTGACCACGAGGTAATCGCGCATCACGATGCCGTGCCGGTTCTCCTCGGCGGTCCAGCGACCGACCCAGGTGCCCCAGGCGCCGTCCATCGAGAAGTTCTCCGCGATCTCGCGGTGGTAGGACGGAAGGTTGTCCTCGGTGAGCAGGTTGGTGATCATGGCCGCCTTGGCGACCTCGTTCAGCTGGGACTGCTCCGGGTCCCAATCCTCCCCGCCGAGTGCCGCGAAGTTGCGGCCTTCATCCCACGGGACGTAGTCGTGCGGATGCCATTCCTTTGCCAGGGAGAGGTGCCGGTTGACGTTTTCTTCGGCAACCGGCTCCAACTCCGTGAGCAGCTCGAGTTGAGTCAGATCCCTTGCCATGTAATAGCCCTTCGGTGAGTGCGTCCACGCTTGCAGGTCTTCCCCGAGTAGACCATGCCGATGCGGCCATACCTTACGGCACCGTAGGTGTGATGCGAAACGCATACACCTGACAAATCGGGGCCGGTGATACACCTCATACGACATCGTCGGGGTACCACGCGGGCCCGAGTGTATGCGCCCCGCGTGAATTGGTGTGGAGCACAAGACCGAGCCCGCGGGCGTTGGGTGGTCTATCGGTGCGGGATCGAGTTTGTTAGCGAACCGAAGCGGCGCGGCGGGCGCGGCGGCGCGGCACGCGGAGGCCGGCGTCGTCCGCCGGGGCCCGGAAACAGGTCAGGCGTCCGGTGCGGAGACCGGACGCCTGTGGGAGTGCCCCCAGTAGGGCTCGAACCTACGACCTGCGGATTAAAAGTCCGTAGCTCTACCAACTGAGCTATAGGGGCGCGAGGGGCAGTGTAATAGGCCACGGGCCGAACCCATAACCGGGGGAGTGGTCGGGTTCGGTTGGGGGTGATCCGGCCGGTCACGACGGGGGTTCGGGTAACGCCGCGGGCGGCCGCAGCGATCTTGGCGGTAGCCGTTCGGCCCCCGGCTTTGTTCATCTGACCGAAAGCGGGATATCATCCAATTATGTTGTGCACCAAAGGCTTTGAAGCCGCTGGGGGTGTGAAGAAGGAGTCCGGGGGTCGCGGGCCGGGGCGCGCGGCGCCCGCGAGCGTGCGCCGGTCCGTGGCCGGGCGCGCCGGCCGGTCCGGGTGAACGCCGCTGCGGCGCTGATGAATTCGAAAATCGCCCGGACCGGCCCGGATGGTTGCGGATCATTTGCCGTAACGCGTAGTTCGGCATCCTGGCTATCTGACTCTTCGGTTTGCCGCGTGTCGGGTGACGATTCCGGGTACGGTGACGCATTGATGAATTCCGGACGAAACGTCGGCACGGCCGCCGGTCCGGAATTCGGCTTATCGATGTTGTGCCCCAACGTGTCGCGACCGGTACGGCCGACCGCGATTTCCCAGGAGTCGACGCCGCAGGAGGCTGATCCGAAGAGAAGGCGAACCCGGGTGCGCACCCCCTGCAGCGCACCCGGGCAGGAAAACTATACCAGCTGGTGTGTTTCAGGTATTCACCAAGTTTTCGTACCGAAAGTTTGAAATCGGGGGCGAAAACCGATTTGAAGTATTGAAAAATCCCATAACTTCGCGCCAAGGGGTCCGTTCCTTTTCGGGGGGTTCGATTGGCGGCGATAAGGCTTCGGAGGCGTTTCGAGCATGGCACGGCAGCAAGAGCGGGCCCGCCGGACACGTGCGGCGATAATCAGGTCTGCCGCCGTTGAGTTCGGGAAGAGCGGCTATGCCGCTGCATCGCTCAACCGCATACTGGAAGGTTCCCGCGCGACCAAGGGCGCCATGTACTTCCATTTCGATTCCAAGGAAGATCTGGCGCGCGCGGTCCTGGAGACGGCGGTGGAGCGCTACCGCGCCTCCGCCGAACGATGGCTCACGCGAACGGATCTCGGCCCCCTCGACACCCTGCACGGGATGATCGACGAGATGGCATTGCGCCTCGAGCACGACATCATCGTGCAGGCCGAGAACCGGCTCATCATCGAACCCGACTTCTACCGCGACGTGCAGTCCGGTGGCGGTCGCATCCTCGCCCGAGCCACGCGCACCCTCGCGGTGCGCGCCATCGAGCAGGGGCAGTTGCGTCCCGATGCCGACCCGGACCGGTTCACCCGCACCCTCACCGCCGCCCTGGCCGGCCAGCGCTACCTGGTCGACACCCTCGGTGGCGGCGTGGACCTGCGCTCCCGGTACGCCGAGGCGCTGGAGGTTATCGTCGAGTCGATGGCAGCGCCGGAGTGGGCCGAAAAGTTCCGCGCCGACGGGTGGCGGGCTTCCGCACGCCTGGAAGAGCTCGGTTTGGGCCTCTGACCAGCCGATTTGGAAGTCTCGCGCGGGCTGTCATAAGCTATGCGAGCTCCCAACGGAACGCAACACACCGTTGAAAGCCGGTCCGGAGAACTGGAGGCATCCAGAGCTCCGGGACGAGCCCCCTTCGTCTAGCGGCCTAGGACGCCGCCCTTTCAAGGCGGTAGCGCGGGTTCGAATCCCGTAGGGGGTACGGTCTTCGGACTGTTGGAAGCACAGCAAGGCCCTGTGGCGCAGTTGGTTAGCGCGCCGCCCTGTCACGGCGGAGGTCGCGGGTTCGAGTCCCGTCAGGGTCGCAAATGTGGAACGCCGGAGTAATCCGGCGTTTCCCATTAGCATGGCATTCGCTCCGGGTGCCTGCGGCCAGGTAGCTCAGTTGGTACGAGCGTCCGCCTGAAAAGCGGAAGGTCGCCGGTTCGATCCCGGCCCTGGCCACTCAAAATCCCCTTGATCCATTGGATCAGGGGGATTTTTCGTGTCTCCGGTTGGCAGGGGAAGCGGGAGCCGCTTCCGTGCGACCCCCGGTACTGTCGAATCGTGTTCGCTGATAGGGGGATTCCCGCATGACCGTCTCCGAGGTTCATCCAGTTGTCCGGTGGTGGCTCAGCGGGTCGAACAGCGCATGGGACATCCCGATCCTGCTGTTCTTTCTCATTGTCGGAGGCGGTTCCGGGCTGCAAGCACTCGAAGCCTGGGAGCAGGGGCAATGGCCGCTTTTCGCATTGCTCGCGTTCGTAGCGGTCTCTTTCCTGGTAGCGGCGGGGCCGCAGTTCCTCGCCGAACTGCTCGTCTACCTGGGCGCCGCGCTGTTCCTCGCGTTTGCGGCGGCAACCCTGCCCGCGTTGCTGTTCCCCAAAACGCGGGCCTGGTACCGACGGCTGTGGGCCAAGGCGGACAAAGCCGTGAGTGAGTAGCGGGAGCATCACCGAAGATCACCGCGCGATCTGCGAGCCTCTGGCCGCTCGTGGTGGGATGCTGGGGGTATGGCTGATGATCAGTGGTACTACTGCTTGAAGCACCATAGGGCTGAGCAGGGGAAGAAGTGCTGGTTCGCGGATCGGATGGGGCCGTATCCGGATCAGGCCACCGCGGAGCGAGCGCTGGATATCGCGAAGGAGCGCAACGAGCGGGAGGACGCCAAGGATTCCTGGGGGAACTGACCGGAGCGGGTAGGTGGAACTGCTCAGGGCACGGTCAGATCGATCAAGTACGGTTTCTCGGTAAGTTTCTCGAGAAATCCGACGAATGCTGGTGAGCAGGGAGGGCGACCCTTGAGGGTTACCGTTGTTGTGCCGACCTACAACGAGCGGGAGAATCTGCCGGTGGCGGTGGAGCGGCTGACGGCGCTTCCGGTGTCCGACCTGCATGTGCTCGTCGTTGACGATAATTCCCCGGACGGGACGGGCGAGGTGGCCGACAAGCTGGCCGCCGAGCTGCCGAACGTGGTGGGCGTGTTGCATCGCACCGAGAAGGACGGTCTCGGCCGCGCCTACATCGCGGGCATCACCCGCGCGCTGGACGAGGGCGCGGACGTTATCATCCAGATGGACGCCGATCTGTCGCATCCGGCCGAGGTGATCCCGGCGATGCTGGAGAAGCTGACGACGACCGACGCGGGCGTGGTGCTCGGGTCGCGCTACGTCGCCGGCGGCTCCACGGCCACGGAGTGGAAGTGGTACCGCAAGGCGCTGTCGGCGTGGGCGAACTTCTACGTGAACCTGCTGCTGCGGCTCGGCGTCAAGGACGCGACCGCCGGGTTCAAGGCGTGGAAGGCCGACACGCTGCGTGCCATCGATGTCGGCTCGATCAAGAGCAACGGCTACTCGTTCCAGGTGGAGATGAACTACCGGACGGTGAAGCAGGGCATCAGCATCGCGGAGGTGCCGATCCGGTTCGAGGAGCGCACGCTGGGCGCTTCGAAGATGAGTTTGAAGGTGCAGCTGGAGTCGGCGTTGATGCCTTGGAAGCTGCTGTTCGGCCGCTCGGTCTGAGCCCGGGCGCCCGAAGGCCCCGCATCCTGTTCGGATGCGGGGCTTTTCGCGTGCTCACGCCTCGATCAGCTTGCGGCGCAGACCTTCGGTGGCGACGACGATGGCGGGCACCAGCGTCAGGTGGGTGACCGACAGCGCGATCGTGGAGGCGGTGTCGAAGTCGGCGGCGACGGTCATGGCGATGGTGCCGACCGCGAGCAGGGATCCGACGACCGCGGCGACCCGCAGGACACCGACCCACTTGTAGGAGATCAGCGCGGCGGCGGTGAGGCCGACGAGCAGGGGCACGACGGTCAGGGTGATGATGCCGCCGGGCGCGACGCTCTGCACCTGTCCCTGGTTGGTCATTTCGAAGGTGCCGCCGGCGGCTACGCCGAGCAGCCAGACGACGATGTTGGCCAGCAGGGCCGCGCCGGTGCCGCCGAGCACGGCGGCGGGCCGGTTGAGGGCGGGGACGGGCAGGGTGCGGGCGGTGGTGGCGGACGCGATGCTCATGATGATCTCCTGGGACGAAGCTGTGTTTTTCGTGTGAGACCATCCTGAAACCTCAACGAATGTTGGGGTCAACCCCCTTCTGCCGCAGCGTGTTCCAGATCACTCAACGGGTGGTCTCGTTCCGTTTCGCGTCGGCGTCCGGCCAGTTCAGCAGGGTGTCGAGGTAGAGCCGGCGTACCGCGGCGACCTCGGCGTCGAGCTCGGCCGGGTGCCACGCGCCGACATCGATGGGCGGCAGCAGCGCCACGTCGACCGTGCCCCGGCGCGCGATCATCGAGTTGCGCCAGGAGATTTCGCCGGCGTTGCGGATCACCACCGGAATCACCGGCACCCCGGCTTGGCGCGCGATGTGGAACGCGCCCTTCTTGAACGGGCCGACCTCCGGTGTGTAGGAACGGGTCCCCTCCGGCGCGATGGCGATGGACAGCCCCTCGCGCAGCGTGCGCACCACCGGCTCCAGCGCGGCCCTGGTCTCGGTGGCGTTGCTGCGGTCGATGAAGGTGACGCCGACGAACCGCATCAGCGGCCCGAAGATCGGGTTCTTGGTCAGCTCCTTCTTCCCGAGACCGGTCACGCCGCCGTCGAGCACCTTGGGCACGATGATCACGTCGAACTGGCTCTGGTGGTTGAA
Organism: Nocardia sp. NPDC050435; assembly: GCF_040655395.1. NCBI lineage: Bacteria > Bacillati > Actinomycetota > Actinomycetes > Mycobacteriales > Nocardiaceae > Nocardia > Nocardia sp. NPDC050435. Next base: position 186,464 of record NZ_JBFAJW010000009.1, on the reverse strand, counting down.
CAGGAACACCGCGGGCCGGGGCTCGTGCGCGTACTCGCCGCCCGAGGTGACGCGCAGCCGCACGCCGAGCACCTTGAGGGTCGCGCCCGTGCCGTAATCCATGAGGGCGTCGGCCATCTTGCGCCGCTGCCGGGTGTAGGACTTGCTGAGCACGCCAGCGAACGCACCGCCCAGCAGCGCGACGAAGGCCGCGAGGGTGCGGGCATAGTCGGCCGGGCGCGGCGACTGCCGGGGCCGGAAGGTCAGCGCCGGCCACCCGCGTTCGGCGGCGGCGACGGTGAGCTTGCGTTCCGGATTCACCGCGGTCGGGTGCCCGGCCAGGGATAACAGCGGCAGGTCGGCGACATTGTCGGTGTAGGCGTAACTCTGGGCCAGGTCGAGGCGGTGCTCGGCGGCGAAGGCGCGCACGGCGTCGGCTTTGCCGTTGCGCCACAGCGTCTTACCCTCGGCGTGCCCGGTGAGGACGCCGTCCACGGCCGACATGGGCGTGCAGAGCACGTGCGGGATGCCGAGTTCCGCGGCGGCGGGCGCCACCTGGAAGCGGGTCAGCGAGCTGACCAGCACCACGGTGTGGCCCGCGGCGGTGTGCGTCCGGATGAGCTGCCACGCCTCGGGATACAGGTGCCCGTAGACGGTGCTCTTGAACAATTTCGCGCCGAGCTGGTCCAGGTCCGCGGCGCGCTGCCCGGCCAGCGCGAGCGAGGCCTGCTGCAGGAACCGGCTGTATTCGCCGTCGGTCAGGCCGTTGTGGATGCCGCCGAGCAGCGTGGCCGCGGCATCGGGACCGTGCCGGAACAGCCGCCGGTACAGGGGTAGTCGCGCGAAGCCGTCGACCACGGCCCCGAAGTCGAACACGGCCGCGATCCGCGGGCCCTGCGGCCCGGTCCGGATGCGGGCCAGCGATTCCTCCAGGTTCATGCGGCGGGCTCCCGGTTGGACGGATCCAGGGTCGCGGCGCGCGAGATGCGGGCGACGATGGTGCGCAGCCGCTGGGCGAAAGCGTCCCGGCCCGCGGACAATCCGGCGTCGTCGCTCGCGCGCGGGGCCAGCAGACCGTGGTTGTCGGCCAGTTTGAGCGCGCTGGTGAACAATTCGGTGGAGACCGACTCCGGGCTGTGCAGCCGCTGCTGCAGCAGCATCTGCCGGCCGACCTTCACGCATTCGTCGATGAACAGTTTCCGGTCCACCTCCTGCGCCGGATCGCGCGCCGCGAGCCGCTCGGCCACCACCAGCTGGGCCTCGAAGAACGAGCGCAGCACGCGGTGCGCCATCATGAATCCGGACTCGGTGAGCCGGTCCAGGATGTCCGCGCCGAAGGTGTCCGCGCGGGTGTGGCTGCGCCACTGCGGATCCACCAGCAGCATCTCGTCGGTCATCTGCGCCGCGAAGTCGGTGCGGTCGGGGAAGAAGAACTCGAACTTGAGCAGGTCGCGCAGTTCGAACGCCTCGGCCCAGCCGGCGCGCAACTGGTCGGGATCGTCGGAGTCGATCGCGGCGAGGATGGACAGCTCCAGGATGGCCCGGTTGACGAACCAGTGCACGCCGCTGTTGCGGTAGAACGCGGCTTCCAGGTGCGCGCCCGGCTCGATGGAGAACACCGGCTCCAGCCCGCCCCGGTAGATGGTGACCACGCTGGCCAGCGAGAGCTGTTCCAGCACAACGGCCAGGCTCTGCTCGTCGCGCAGCGCGGCGAGCTCGCCGCTGGGCAGCCCGCGCTTGTCGATGTAGCGCAGCACCGGATCCAGCACGGCCCGCACCTCGCCGAGGGTGAGCGCGCGGTCGTGCACGCCGAGCAGGGCCAGGGTGGCCAGCGCGTTGACGGTGATCGGGGTGACGGCGTTGATGCCGACCGCGATCTCGAAGGCCAGGCGCTGGACGGCTTTGCGCTCCAGTTCCGCGGCCGCGTCGTCGGGCTCGGGGACGCGGTCCACGCCTTCGGCGTCGGTGCGGTGCAGCGGGATGGCGGTGGGCGGCTCGCTGAGCGGATCGCCGTGGACGGCCAGGCGGTCCCGGGCCGAGAGCGGCTCGCCAAAGCGCACGTACACGTGGCCGGCCGAATGCTGCTGGCTGCGGACGTAGCGGGCCAGCCAGGCCAGACCCTCCGGCTTCTTCTTGCCGCCGACCTGTTCGTGGGCGATCGCGCCGAGTTCGTTGAGCCGCTCGTAGGTGATCGACACCGGGACCAGCAGCACGTCGTCGACGCGGTTCCGGCGCACCGCGGCGGCCAGGTAGTTCAGCAGCCCGTAGCGCGGCGGGCGCAGCTTGCCGGTGCGGGTGCGGCCGCCTTCGAAGTACCACTCCAGGTTGAAGCGTTTGGTCAGCAGGTAGGCGAAGTACTCCTCGACCACCGCCTTGTAGACCTCGTCGTCGCCGAAACTGCGCCGGATGAAGACGGTGCCGGTGCGGCGCGCGATCGGGCCCATCGGCCAGAAGCTCAGGTTGGCGCCGCCGATCACGTGGTTGGGCGGAAAGTCGTTGCGGGCCAGGACGTCACCGAGGACGAAGGCGTCGACGTAGGAGCGGTGCGAGGGCAGGAAGACCAGGGGGTAGCGGCGGTTGAGCGTCTTGAGGGCGGTCAGGCCGGATTCGTCGGTGTCGACTTTCCAGGTGGAGGCGTGCACCGGGCGCATGGCCTGGGTGAACAGGTCCGAGACCAGGCGGGACTGCGCGGCGACGAGTTCGTTCAGCGCCTTCTCGGCGCGGCGGTACACCTCGTGGGTCGGTGTATCGATCTGGTCGGCGATCAGTTCCAGCCGGCGCAGGAATTCGGGGGAGTCCAGGATCTCCTCGGCGACCAGTCGCGGCACCTTGTACCGGTCGCCGATGATGGTGCGCTCGGCGCGTTCCAGCGCGACGACGCCGGCGCGCACGATGGCGCGGGCGAGCGGCTCACCGGACCCGGCCGAGAGCATCGCGGTCGCCTCGGGATTGTTCGCCCGGAGTTCGCTGAGTAGCGCGGGCTGGCCGGCCAGCACGACGTGCCGGTCCGGCTCCTTGCGCGCGAGCCGGCGCTGCGCCAGCCGGTTCGGCTTGCGCGGATTGGTCATGGTGGCCAGGTCGGTGAAGGTGATGCGCCGCACGCCGTCGCGTTCCGGCGGCAGCCACAGCACCCGGACCGGCACCACCAGCGGATCGTCGTGCCGGCCGACCAGGCGGGTGGCGATCGCGCCCGCGTCCAGATCCAGTTGTGTCACGGGCACATTCGTGCCGAAGTCCTGGGTGAGCCCACCGGCGGTCAGCCACTCGCCGACGATCCGGCGTTCCACGGGTGAGGACGCCTCGATCAAGGCCACCACCGAGCCGGGTGGCGTCGTGCGCTGAGCCGGTGCGGGCGCACCTCGGCCGTGATCGATCATTACTGTCCCTCCGCAACTCACACCGCAGTCCTCCTATTCAAGCGGCACGGGCCGAATCGCGCAGGTATCTCGGGTTCCCGAGTTGCGCGGGGTTGCCGAAGACGGTGGGGCGCGGGGCCGCCGGAGTCGCGCGGAGAGTTTGCTGAAATGTGAAACGGATGGCTCTCGCTAACCAGTCACGGCGAGCCAGGTAATGCTAACCTTACCTCCTTGAGTTAGGTCAGCATTACCTTGGAGGATCGTTGGCGACCACGCACGAACGCCTGCGCGTCGAAGATGTGACCACCAGGGGCGGGCCGGAACCGGCGGCGGTGATGGCACAGCTGGCGGCTGCTGACCGATTCGGCGAATACGTCATGTACGAGCGCCCGGGGGAGTGGGTGTTCGCGGCCGACCCGATCGGCGCCGTCGAACTCGACGCGCACGAACTCCGGGTGGCCTGGGCGGGGCAGTCCACCGTCAGCGGATGGAGCGGGCGACCCGCCGCCGTCCTCGATCGGGCACTCGGGATGCTGCCGCTCGGCGACCGGAAAGCCTACGGCTGGATCGGCTTCGAGTTCTGTGCCTGGGCCCTGGCCGCCACCGCACACGTCGGCGAGCGGACACCGCTGGCGCACCTGATGATTCCGCGGATCGAGATCGTGCTGAACGATTCGGGCGTGCGGATCACCGGCGCCACGGAGGCCGAGGCCGTCGAGATCCGCGCGCTGGTGGCGGCGGCGGCCGCGACGCCGATGCCGCAGCCGCACCCGGCCGACATCCGTCCGGATCCGACCGGTTATCAAGACCGGGTCGCGGCCGCGGTCGCCGAAATCCGTTCCGGCCGTTACCAGAAGGTGATCCTGTCCCGGAAGGTCGAACTGCCGTTCGCGGTGGACGTGCCCGCCACCTACCGGCTCGGCCGCGCGAACAACACGCCGGCGCGGTCGTTTCTGCTGCGCCTGGGCGGCCTGGAGGCGGCCGGATTCTCCCCGGAACTCGTCGCGGCGGTGGACGAGGACCGAATGGTGACGACCGAGCCGCTGGCCGGTACCCGCGCCTTCGGCTTCGGCGAGTCGATCGATCTGGCGGCGCGCGCGGATCTGCTCAGTGATCCGAAAGAGATTGTGGAGCACGCGATCTCGGTGCAGACCTCCTTCGCCGAAGTGGCCGCGGTGGCCGAGCCGGGCAGCACCGCGGTCTCGGATTTCATGGCGGTGCGCGAGCGCGGCAGCGTGCAGCACCTGGCCTCCACGGTGCGCGGCCGGCTGGCTCCGGGGCGGTCCAGCTGGGACGCGCTGGAGGTGCTGTTCCCCTCGGTGACCGCCGCCGGTATCCCCAAGCAGGCGGGCGTCGACTCGGTCTTCCGGCTGGACGGCGCGCCGCGCGGGCTGTATTCCGGTGCGGTGGTGACGGTTTCGCCCACCGGCGCGCTGGAGGCGACGCTGGTGCTGCGCGCGGTGTACCAGAACGCCGAGGGCGCCTGGCTGCGTGCGGGCGCGGGCGTGGTCGGGCAGTCGCGCCCGGAGCGAGAATTCGAGGAGACCTGCGAAAAGCTCGGCAGCGTAGCGCCTTACCTCGTGCAGGCCTGAGCGCCGGAGCCGGGCGGCATCGGAAGAGGCCGCCCGGCTTCGTCGTTCAGTGCGCGGCGCGCAGCGCCTTCTTGTCGATCTTGCCGACCGCGGTGACGGGCAGCCGGTCGGCCTGCCGCAGCACATCGGGCAGTTTGTAGGTGGCCAGGCCGCGGTCGGTGAGGAAGGTCTTGATCTCGGCGAGACTCGGCAGCTCACCTCCCACGACCAGGACGGCGCAAACCTTCTCGCCGAGCGCGGGATCCGGCAGGCCCACGGCCGCGGCCTGGCGCACCGCCGGATGCGCGAGCAGGTGCTCCTCGAGCTCGTCGCAGGAGACGTTCTCGCCGCCGCGGTTGATCACGTCCTTGATCCGCCCGGAGACGATCAGGTGGCCGGAGGGCAGCTGTCGCACCAGGTCGCCGCTGCGGTAATAGCCGTCGGGGGTGAACGCGCGCGCGTTGTGCTCGGGTGCGCGGTAGTAGCCGCGAATCGTGTAGGGCCCCTTGGTGAGCAGCTCGCCCTCGGCCCCGGGCTCGACATCGTCGCCCGCGCCGTCGACCACCCGGATCTCGTCGGCGGGTGCGAGCGGCCGCCCCTGGGTGGTGTGCAGCAGCTCGGCCGGATCGTCGAGCCGGGTGAAGTTGAGCAGGCCCTCGGCCATGCCGAACACCTGCTGCAGGGTGGCCCCGAGCGCGGGCGTGACCTCCTTGGCGTTGACTTCGGCCAGGCGGGCGCCGCCGACCTGGAGCAGGCGCAGCGAACTCAGGTCGGCCTCCTCCCATTCGGTGGCCGCGCACCACAGCTGGGCCAGGGGTGGCACCACCGCCGTCACTGTGACGCGGTGGCGCTCGATGGCGGCGAAGGCGCTCTCCGGGCTCGGATCGGTGACGAAGGCGACCGCGCCGCCGGTGGCGATGGTGCCCAGGATGCCGGGGCAGGCCAGGGGGAAGTTGTGCGCGACCGGCAGCGTCGCGAGGTAGACGTCTGCGGCGCCGAGCGCGCAGATCCCGGCGCTCGCGGTGGCGTTGTAGACGTAGTCGTCGTGGGTGCGGGCGATCAGCTTGGGCAGGCCGGTGGTGCCGCCGGAGACCAGCATCAGCGCGATGTCGGCCGGGTCGATCGCGGGCAGCGTATCGCCTTCGTGGGGCACCGAATTCAGGTCGGTGAACGCGCCCGGGTCGCCGGCGACGAGGACGTGGCGTAGCGACGGCACGGCGGCGCGGACCGACGCGGCCAGCTCGCGATAGTCGAAATCGCCTTGGCGGTCGGCGATGACGTAGGCCGTGGCCTCGGAAAGCGCGGCCAGATGCTCGATTTCGGCCCGGCGGTGCGCGGGCAGGGTGAGGACCGGAATGATCCCCGCGCGCAGCAGTCCGAACAGCACGGTCAGGAACTCGGCGATATTGGGCAGCTGTACGACCACCCGGTCGCCGGGCGTCAAGCCGAGCGCGAGCAGGCCGTGCGCCATCCGGTCGGCCGCTGTGTCCAGCTGTGCATAACTCCAGGACCCCGTGTCGCCGAGCAGGAGTGGCCGATCGGGCTGCCGCTGCGCGGTTTCCCGCAGCAGTTCGCCCAGGGGGCGCCCGGTCCAGAAGCCCGCCGCGCGGTAGGAATTCGCCGCTTCGGCGGGGAAGGGAACGTAGCCGGTGCGGTGGTCGGTGGGCGTGGAAGTCACGGTGTGCCTCGCATGCTGGTGGTGATCAGAGCCTCTTATGTAGGTTAGGCAACCCTATCTCAGTGCGATACCCTTGGCGCGAGCATTATCGATCCGCCCCGCGCGGCGGCGACCGAGGAGTGACAGCCGCATATGGAGTCAGCGCAGATCAGCCGGGAGGACATCCGGGCAGCCATTGCCGCACAACTGGGTATCGACGCCGCCGACATCGCCACCGGCGCCGACCTGATCCAGCTCGGGCTCGACTCCATCCGCACCATGAAACTGGCGGGCGGCTGGCGCAAGCGCGGCATCGACATCAACTTCGCGCAACTGGCGGCGCAACCGACCGTGGACGGCTGGTTCGAATTGCTCGGCGGTACCGACGAATCCGCGCCCGCCGCACCCGCGCCGGTCGCGCCTGCCGCACCCACGCTCGCCGCGCCTGCCGCACCCATCGCGCCCGCGCTCGCCGCGCCCGCACCCACCGCGCCCGCGCTCGCCGCACCCGCCGCACCCGCACCCGCGCTCGCCGCACCCGCGTCCACGCTCGCCGCGCCCGCGCCGGTCGGGAGCACGCCGGAGGACAACGCCCCGTTCCCGCTCGCGGCGATGCAGCACGCCTACTGGATCGGGCGCTCCGACGAGCAGGATCTGGGCGGCGTGGCGGCCCACCTCTACGTCGAATTCGACGGTCCCGGCGTCGATCCCGAGCGCCTGGGCCGGGCGGTCGACGACCTCGTCGCCGCGCACCCGATGCTGCGCACCCGGGTGCTGCCCGACGGCACCCAGCAAACCTTGGCGGCGCCCGGCCTGCCGGTGTACTCGGTGGTCGACCTGCGCGCACACGAGCCCGCCGCGGCCGCGGCCGAACTGGAGCGTTTGCGCGACCGCAAGACGCACCAGCGCCTGGCCATCGAGGAAGGTCAGGTCCTGGACGTCACGCTGAGCCTGCTCGGAGCGGACCGCACCAGGCTGCATCTGGACGTCGACATGACCGCGGGCGACGCCATGAGCTACCGCGTGCTGATCGCGGATCTGGCCGAGCTCTACCACGGCGGGTCGCTGCCCGAGCAGCGCTACAGCTACCGCCGCTACCGCACCGAGCGCCCGGTGGACGCCGCCGCGCGCGACCGCGACCGGCAGTGGTGGCAGGACCGGTTGGCGGACCTGCCCGGCGCACCCGAATTGCCGACCATCCCGGTCAGCGAGCGGGTCGACCCGCACCGCACGGTCCGCTTCGACTACTGGCTGGAACCGGCGGCCAAGCAGCGCCTGCTCGCGGCGGCGCACGCCCGGGGCATCACGCCGGCGATGGCGCTGGCCGCGGTGTTCGCCGAGACGATCGGCGGCTGGTCGGCGCAGAGCCGGTTCCTGCTCAATGTGCCGCTGTTCCACCGGGAGCCGGTGCACCCGGACATCGACCGGGTGATCGGCGACTTCACCTCCTCGATCATGCTCGAGGTGGATGTCAGCGCGAACGTCTCGGTGACCGAGCGCGCCAAGGCCTTACAGCGCACCATGCACGAAAGCGGTTCGCACACCGCGTATTCCGGGCTCGAGGTGCTGCGTGATCTGGGCCGGCACCGCGGCGAGCCGGTGCTAGCGCCGATCGTCTACACCAGCGCGCTCAACCTGGGCGAGCTGTTCGCGACAACGGTGACCGAGACCTTCGGTGCGCCGGTCTGGATCATCTCGCAGGGCCCGCAGGTGCTGCTGGACGCCCAGGTCACCGAGGTGCGCGACGGGCTGCTGCTGAACTGGGATGTGCGCGCCGCCGCGTTCCCGGCGGGCCTGATCGAGGACATGTTCGCCCGCTACACCGCCGCCGTCGGCCGGCTCGGCGCGGGTGATGCGGGCTGGAACGCCGAAGCCGCTGTGCGCCTTCCGGTTTCCCAGGCCGCGGTGCGCGCCGCGGTGAACGCGACCGACGGACCGGTCTCCGGCCGGGCGCTGCACGAGGGCTTCTTCGAGCACGCGCGCCGCATGCCGGACGCGCCTGCGGTGCGCTGGACGCTCGACGACACCGACGGCGGCTGGAGCTACGGCGAGCTCGCCGCGCAGGCGCTGGCGGTGGCGGGCGCGCTGCACGAGGCGGGCGTGCGCCCCGGTGCGGCGGTCGCGGTGCAGCTGCCGAAAGGGCCGGATCAGATCCTGGCGGTGCTCGGCGTGCTCGCGGCGGGCGCCGCGTACGTGCCGATCGGTTTCGACCAGCCGGTGGGGCGGCGTGCGGAGATCCTGCGCACCGGTGACGTGGTGGCCGCGCTCACCGTCGACGACGCCGACCTGGGCGATCCCGGCATCGCCCGCGTGCCGCTGTCGGCGGCCCGGCGGCACACGAGTCCGCTTGCCGCGCCGGTGCTTCCGGATACCGAGGCGATCGCCTACGTGCTGTTCACCTCCGGGTCGACCGGGGTGCCCAAGGGGGTGGAGGTGCCGCACCGCGGCGCGATGAACACCATCGACGCGGTGAACGAGTGGTTCGCCGTCGACGCCCGCGACAGCGTGCTGGGCCTGTCGGCGCTGGAATTCGACGCCTCGGTCTACGACATGTTCGGGATGTTCGCGGTCGGCGGTTCGGTGGTGGCGTTGTCGGCCGCGCAGCGCGCGGAGGCCACCAGCTGGGTGGAACTGCTGACCCGGCACCGGGTTTCGATCCTGAACTGCGTGCCGAGCATGCTCGACATGATCTTGGAGATCGGTGGCGACCGGCTCGGCGACTCGCTGCGCGCGGTGACCCTGGGCGGCGACTGGGTGGGCGCGGACCTGGCCCGGCGACTGGCCCGGCAGGTGCCGGGCTGCCGGTTCTCCGGTCTGGGCGGCGCCACCGAGACCTCGATCCACAACACCATCTGCGAGATCTCCGAGCCGCCGGCGCACTGGGCCACCATCCCGTTCGGGGTGCCGCTGCGCAATGTGCGCTGCCGCGTGGTGAATTCGGCGGGTCGGGACTGCCCGGACTGGGTGCCGGGCGAATTCTGGGTCGGCGGCGCGAATGTGGCCGCGGGCTATCGCAACGATCCCGAGCGGACCGCGCAGCGGTTCGTCGACCACGACAACATGCGCTGGTACCGCACCGGTGACATGGCGCGCTACTGGCCGGACGGCACCATCGAATTCCTCGGCCGCGCCGATCATCAGGTGCAGATACGCGGCTACCGGGTGGAGCTGGGCGAGGTGGAGAGCGCGCTGCGGACCGCGCCCGGTGTGCGGCACGCGGTGGCCGCGGTGGTCGGCGCGGGTGCGCCCAAGCTGGTCGCCGCGGTCGCGGGCACCGAGCTCGGCGGCGCCGCGGACATCGTGGCGGCCGTAGCAGACCTGTTGCCCGGGTACATGATTCCGACCCGGATCGAGATCCTGGAGCGGATGCCGCTGACCGGCAACGGCAAACTGGACCGCCGCGCGGTGCTGGCACTGCTGGAGCCGGGCGCGAACGAGGCGGTCGACACCGCGCCCGCGACGGCGCTGGAGACCGCGCTGGCGGCGATCGTGGCCGAGGTGCTCGGCGTCGAGCGGATCGGCGTGCACGACGATTTCTTCGCCGCCGGCGGCGATTCCGTGCTCGCGACGACCGCGGTCGCCCGGGCCCGGGACTGGCTGGAGATCGGCGACGCGCGGGTCGCCGATCTGCTCGCCGGCCGGACGGTCGCCGGCCTGGCCCGGCGGCTGCTCGAGCGCGAGCGCGAGCACGGTGCCGCTGGGCGTTTGGAGACCGTCGCCACGCTGTATCTGGAGGTGGCGGCGATGTCCGACGACGAGGTGCTCGCCGAGGCGTGAGGGCTCAGGACTTGGCCAGGAAGGCGGCCAGCGAGTCCAGCAGCATGGTCGAGCCCTGCTCGGCCATGTCGCGCTCCTCGGCGGAGGCGCACTCCTGGCTGAGCACGGCCTCGGTGCTCGCGCCCTTGTCGGTGAGTTCGAGCTTCATCACGGTGGTGCCGGTCGGGGTGGGCATGTCCATCACGAGCAGCCGCTCGGGCTCCACCTCGAGGTAGGTGCCGTTGATCTCGATCGCGGGGCCCTCGGGGCCCTGCACGGCCGCCGACCAGGCGCCGCCCGGCCGCACGTCCTGGTGCACCGAGCCGGGCACGGAGTAGGACCACTGCTCGTACTGCTTGTCGTCGGTCCAGGCCTGCCAGACGGCGGCGACCGGGGCGTCCAGGGTGCGGGTCAGGCGGTAGGAGAAGTCGCTCATCATCATCATCTCTTTCGAAGTTCCAGTGGGTGGGTTCGCTGATATGACGGCGTCGCCCGCGCGAACCTATCGCGAATTCGAGTGGCGTGCATCACAGCTCGGAACAGGCGGCCGGGCCACCGGTCGCGAAGTGGACCGAGACGGTGGCGGGTCCGGTGGGTCAGGATCGGAGCATGGTGCAGACGGCGGCGATTCTCGGTGTGGCGGCAGCGGCGTTGGGCATGGTGCTCACCCCGGGACCCAACATGATGTATCTGGTCTCGCGCACGGTGTCGCAGGGCCGGCGGGCCGGGCTGATCTCGCTGGCCGGCGTCGCGGCCGGGTTCGGCGTCTACCTGGCCGCGGCGACGGCCGGGATCACGGCGGTCTTCGCGGTGGTGCCGGGCCTGTATCTGGCGGTGAAGCTGGCCGGCGCGGCCTACCTGCTGTGGCTGGCCTGGCAGGCGATCAAACCGGGCGGGACCTCGGTGTTCGCGCCGACCGCGCTGCCCGCGGATCCGGTGCGGCGGCTGTTCACCATGGGCCTGGTCACCAATCTGCTCAATCCCAAGATCGCGATCATGTACATGGCGCTGATCCCGCAGTTCGTGGCGCCCGAGCGCGGGCAGGTGTGGCTGCAGAGCCTGGGCCTGGGCGCGGTGCAGATCGCGGTGGCGCTCACCGTCAACGGGCTCATCGTGCTGGGCGCGGGCGGGATCGCGGGCTTCCTGACCGGACGGCCGCTGTGGCTGCGGGCGCAGCGCTGGGTGATGGGGTCGATGCTCGGAGCCATCGCGGTGAAACTGGCGACCGACAAGGCGCGGCCCGTGCCCGCCTGACCCGGAGCGGGTGTCGCGGACGCTCCGGCGCGACCGGCGTGCCAACCTGCTGTGCAGGATCCGCACGAAGGGAGCGATGAATGGGCGCCGGGCTCGAGCTTGTGGCGGGGCAGTTCGACGACGCGGTGACCGCCGCGCACCACGCCGGCGAGCTGCTGGGGGTCGTCGCGTTCGCCACCTCCGGCGCGCTGCTCGCGGTGCGCAAGAACCTCGACATCTTCGGCATGGCCGTGCTGGCCTGCTCGACCGCGCTGGGCGGCGGCGTCATTCGCGATCTGCTGGTGGGGCGCACCCCGCCCGCCGCGTTCACGGACCTGACCTACCTCACCGCGGCGCTGCTGGTCACGCTGGTCGTCTTCTTCCGGCACCCGTCGGCCCGGCTGACCCGCGGTCCGCTGGAGATCGCCGACGCGATCGGCCTCGGCCTGTTCTGCGTCACCGGCACCGTGGTCGCCTACACCGCCGGCGCGGGCGCGCCGTCGGCCGCGCTGCTGGGCATGGTCACCGCGATCGGCGGCGGCGTGATCCGCGATCTGCTGGGTGGGCAGGTGCCCAGCGTGCTGCGCCCCGACCAGGACCTCTACGCGGTGCCCGCGCTGCTCGGCGCGACGGCCACGGCGATACTGCTGCACTTCGGCCTCTACCAGGCGTGGACGGGTTTCCTGGCCGCGTTGCTGGCCATCGCCTTCCGGCTGCTCGCGCGCCGATTCCAGTGGCGCGCACCGCTGGCCCGCCACAGCCCACTGCCCTAGACGCGCACGCCCGCGCGCAGCCGGCGCACACCCTCGTCGATGGTCTCGTCCTTCTTGCAGAAGGTGAAGCGCACCAGGGAATTCCAGGACTGCTTGTCGTCGGCGAAGACGCTGATCGGCACGGCGGCGACGCCGAGCCGCTCGGGCAGTTGCCGGCAGAACTGCAGGCCGTCGGCGCCGCCGAGCGGCGTGATGTCGGCGCACACGAAATAGCCGCCGGCACTGGACTTCACGTCGAAGCCGGTGTCGCGCAGCGCGGCGGCGAGGCGAAGCCGCTTGTCCGACAGATCGTCTCGCAGGCCGGCGACCCAATCGAGTTCGTGCTCCAGGGCGTAGGCGACGGCGGGCTGGAACGGGCCGCCGGCCACGAAGGACATGAACTGCTTGGCGGCCAGCACGCCGTCGATCAGGCGTGCGGGGCCGCAGGCCCAGCCCGTCTTCCAGCCGGTGACGCTGAAGGACTTCGCGGCGCTGGAGACCACGACGGTGCGCTCGGCCATGCCCGGCAGGGTGGCGATGCCGATGTGCTCGTGCCCGTCGAAGACCAGGTGCTCGTAGACCTCGTCGGTGAGTACGAGCAGGTCGTGCGCGCAGGCGAGTTCGGCGATCGCGGTGAGGTCGGCGCGGTCCAGAATGGTGCCGGTCGGGTTGTGCGGGGAGTTCACCACGATCATGCGGGTGGCGGGGGTGATGGCGGCGCGCAGGCTGTCCAGGTCGAGCACGAAGCGGTCGCCGTCGGCGACCAGGCGGGCGGTGCGCCGGGTGGCGCCGGCCAGGGCGACCGCGGCGGCGTAGGAATCGTAGTACGGCTCGATCAGCACGACCTCCTGGCCGGGCTCGACCAGGCCGAGCAGGGTGGCGCTGATCGCCTCGGTCGCGCCGACGGTGACCAGCACCTCGGTGTCGGGGTCGTAGTGGGTGTCGTAGCGGCGGGCCCGGTCGGCGGCGATGGCCTGGCGCAGCACCGGCATCCCGCGGCCGGGCGGGTACTGGTTGAGCCCGTCGGCGATGGCCTGGCGCGCGACCTCGAGCATGGCGGCGGGGCCGTCGGTGTCCGGGAAGCCCTGGCCGAGGTTCACCGCGCCGTGGCGGACGGCGAGTTCGGTCATCTCGGCGAAGATCGTCGAGGCGAAGGGGCGCAGGCGGGCGACTGTCGCGGAGCTCGTGGACACCTTGGAAGGGTAGCCCAGCGGTCGCCATCGTTGCCAACAGATAGCGAAAGGCTATGTTTCACATTATATTCGAGCCTCTGAACTGCATGGTTGTGAGTTCTCTGCAAGGCAGCTAGCCTCGCCGTGTTCTACCTCACAAAACCGCCCCTCGGGGCGGGTTCTCGAAAGGGGCGCTCATGGCCTCGTATCTCGACCTGGTACTGCAACCGGCGGCGTCGGAGGTCGCCGGATCAGTCCTGGGTTACCTTCGCGACATCGCCCACGATCTGATCGGCGGCAGCTTCCTCGGCTCCTCCACCGGAGATTTCTTCGGCGGTTCGTCAACGGGCAATCACGGCACCGGGTCCTCGACCGGTGACTGGTTCACCGGTTCGACCATTCCGTAACAGCGAGCGGGAGTGCCGGGCCGGACGATGAGGGTCCGGCCCGGGCACTCAGAGCCGCACCCCCGACAGCTTCGCGGGGTTGGCGTGATCGTAAGTGCCCCAGATGGTTTCGTCGGTGACGGTGAAACCGACCACCCGGGTGCGGCCGTCGTTGCGCTTCACGATCAGGCCCAATTGCCCGTTCACCAGGGCGAATTCGTAACGCAGCACGGCGGCGTCGGTGTCCCCGATGCCGTAGCGGCCGGTCAGGCCGAGCAGGAAGCGGGCGATCCGGTCGGCCCCGTCGATGACGTTCACCGCGGTCGAGGTGGTGCCGTTGGCATCGCCGACCAGGCGCGAATCCGGGTGCAGCGCCGCCGTCACCGCCGCGATATCGCCCTCGGCGAGCGCGTCCAGCAGGCGGCGCACCGCCGCCTCATGCTCGCCGTCCGGCACCGGCTCGGGCACCCCGGCCACTGCTTTGCGGGCCCGCACCGCCAGCTGCCGGGCGGCATCCGCGGAAACGCCCAGCAGCTCCGCGATCTCGTCGAACGGCACCGAAAGCCCGTCGTGCAGCACGAAAGCCACGCGCTGCGGCGGGGTCAGCGTGTCCAGCACGACCATGGCCGCCATGCGGGTGTCCTGCTTGCGCACCACCTGCTCCAGCGGATCCGCATCCCGGGCGCCGCCCAGCCGGGTGACGACCGGCTCCGGAAGCCATTGCCCCACATACGCTTCACGCCGCACGGCGGCACTGCGCAAGCGGTCCAGGCAGATTCGGGACACCACGGTGGTCAGCCAGGCGCGCAGATCGTCGATCTCGGACTGGTGCACCCCGGCCAGCCGCAGCCAGCTCTCCTGGACCGCGTCCTCCGCGTCGCTGACGCTTCCGGTCAGCCGGTAGGCGACCGAGAGCAGATGCGCTCGATGCGATTCGAACAGATCAGCGAGAAAAGCGGCTACCACCAGGGGGATTCTACGGGGCGCGGGGAACGGCCCGGCGCACCGGATGCGCATGCCACCATGAATCCCGTGGAGGAACGCGCGCTCGCCGACGGGACGGTCTGGCTGTCGCCGCCCACGGCGGCGGATATCGACACCATCACCGCCTGCTGCCAGCACCCATCGATCGGCGCCTGGGTGACCATTCCGCTGCCGTATCTCCGGGCGCACGCCGCGGCCTTCCTCGAGGATCTGGTGCGGCCGGGCTGGGCCGGGCGCAGCCCGACCTGGGCGCTGCGGCCGGACAAGGACGGCCCGGTGATCGGCATGATCGGGCTGGAGGCGCTGGACCCCTCGGCCGCCGAGGTCGGCTATTGGCTGGTGCCGGACCATCGGTCGCGCGGGCTGATGACGCGCGCGCTGGGCCTGGTCTGCGATTACGGATTCGACGCCGAGACGCTGGGCTTGCAGCGGATCACCTGGCGCGCCTTCGTCGGCAACCACGCCTCGGCGGCGGTCGCGCGGCGCAACGGATTCCGCTACGAGGGCATGCAGCGGCTGGGCAGCCTGCAGCGCGGCGTCCGCCGCGACACCTGGGTGGCCGGCCGGCTGGTCACCGATCCCGGCGAGCCTGCCGCCGAATGGCCGATCTGATCGCCGGAATCCGCGGCTCCGGGGCGCACGGCGTCCTACATTGCGAGGATGACCGACGACGCGCGCTTCCGGTGGATCGTGGCGACGATGGCGGTGCGGCCGCGGGACCGGATCCTGGAGATCGGGCCCGGGTCCAGTGCCTCCATCGCCTGTCTGGCCTCGGCCCTGAACGGCGGTCACTATGTCGGGATCGACCGCTCCGCCACGGCGATCGACCGTGCGACCAAGCGGCACGCGGCGCTGGTCGCGTCGGGGCGTGTCCGCTTGGTGCGGGCCGGCTTGGAAGAGCTGAGCGCCGGGAGTGTGGTCGGCGGAATCGACTTCGGGGCCGCGAGTTTCGACAAGGTGCTGGCGATCAACGTCAACCTGTTCTGGACCAGATCACCCGCGGCGGAGCTCGCGGTGATCCGGGAGCTGCTGGTCCCCGGCGGCACGCTCACCCTCTGCTACGGCTACGGCGGTCCCGAGGCCGCGCCGGCCGGTCCGAAACCGCCCGGGGACAAGCTGACCCGTTATCTGGCGGCGTCCGGTTTCACCGCGCGCACGGTCGGAGCGGGCGATCTCTTCGGCGTCGTCGCGACGGCCGAGTGAGGCGGAATTTCTCGGCACCCGTTGTGCATTGGCCACATCGCGGCCATCTGCGTTGAGGGAAAGTCCCAGAGCCGTGCCCGCTTCGGGCGATTCCGCTGGCTAACGCCGTTAGGTTTCCTTCGCATCGCCAATGGTGGCGTTCGAGGAGGTTCACGGGATGACACGACGTACCGGCCGATATTCGCGCAGCGCACTGGTCAGTGCCGTGCTCACAGCGACCGCCGCACTGGCGATCGGGGTGGGAGCCCCGCTCGCCGTCGCGGAGGAACCGCAGGCCCCGACCGCGCAGGCCCTGGCCGACGCCATCAACCAGGGCCGGCGCCCGGCGGCGGTGGCCGACTCCGGCAGCAGCTCCGGATCCGCGGGCAGCCATGCCACGGTGGCGCTCGGCGCGGGGCCCGAATTCGGCTCCGCGCTGGCCGCTTTCGGGTATGGGCTGCTGCACCCCAACGCCGCCCCGGCCGGTGCCAACGACTGGAACTGCCGCCCCAGCCCGGAGCACCCGCGCCCGGTGCTGCTGGTGCACGGCACCTGGATGAACGCCTACGACGGCTTCGCCTATCTCGCACCGCGATTGGCGCGCGCCGGGTACTGCGTCTTCGCCATGAATCACGGGCAGGCGAACCCCATGGAGGGTGGCGGCCTGGGGCCACTGCTGCCGGGCCGCAACGGTGTCGCGTACATGGAGGACTCCGCCCGGCAGCTGGCGCGCTTCGTCGATCAGGTGCTGGCCGCCACCGGCGCGGAACAGGTCGACCTCATCGGTCACTCGCAGGGCGGGACGGTGGCCAACCAGTATCTGAAGTTCGAGAACGGTGCGCCGAAAGTGCAGCGGCTCATCACCTTCGGCGCCACCCATCACGGCACCTCGCTGCTCGGGCTGGCGACGCTCGGCCGCATGATCACCGACGCGGGCATCGACATCCTGGGCTTCTACGAACTCTTCGTCGGCCACGCCAATATCCAGCAGACGGTCGGCTCGCCGTTCGTGCGCGCGCTGGGCAAGGACGGCGACACCGTGCCCGGTGTCGCCTACACCGTCGTCGGATCGCGCTACGACGAGGTCACCAACCCCTACCAGCTGACCTTCCTCGCGGCCGGGCCCGGTGCGACCGTCGACAACATCACCCTGCAGGACGGCTGCGAGCAGGACTTCTCCGATCACCTGACGATGATGTATTCGCCCCGGGCGGTATCGATCGCGCTGCGCGCGCTGGACCCGGCGGCGCAGCCGGATCTGGTGTGCGCCTTCAATCCCTGGCTGATCGGCGGGGGCGGCAGTCTCTAACTAGACTGCGGCCATGAGCGGCTGGGACATTGCGGACATCCCCGATCAGACCGGGCGGCGAGTCATCGTCACCGGCGCGAACAGCGGATTGGGGGCCGCGGCGGCATCGGCGCTGGCCGCGGCCGGCGCCGAGGTGATCCTGGCCTGCCGCAATCTGGAGAAGGCGGCGCCGGTGGCGGCCGAGATCGGGGCGCGAGCGCAGGTGCGCGCCCTCGATCTGGCCGATCTGGCCTCGGTGCGCGAGTTCGCGGCCGCCGTGGACCGGGTCGACGTCCTGATGAACAACGCCGGGGTGATGGCGGTGCCCGCCAAGCGCACCGCCGACGGCTTCGAAATGCAGTTCGGGACAAATCATCTCGGCCACTTCGCGCTGACCGGCCTGCTGCTGGACAAGATCACCGATCGCGTGGTGACGGTGTCCAGCTGGGGCCACCGCTTCGGCCGGATCAATCTCGGCGACCCGAACTGGGAAAGCCGCCGCTACGACCGCTGGCTGGCCTACGGCCAGTCCAAGCTGGCCAACCTGCTGTTCACCGCGGAATTGCAGCGCCGGCTGACGGCGGCCGGTTCGGCCACGCTCGCGACCGCGGCGCACCCCGGCTACGCCGCCACCGAATTGACCACGCACACCGAATCCGTCATGGACCGGTTGCTGTCGATCGGCGACAACACCATCGCCCAGAGCGCCGAAAAGGGCGCGCTGCCGCAGCTTTTCGCGGCGACCGCGCCCGTGGAGCCGGGCGGCTACTACGGCCCGCACGGCATCGGCGGACTGCGCGGATACCCGGTGCGCTGCGGCTCCAGCAAGGCCGCGCGGGACGAGCGCAAAGCCGCGGAGCTGTGGGAACTTTCGGAGAAGCTGACCGGCGTCAGCTATCGATTCGCGGGGTGACGCCGGCCTCCAGCGGGTCCGCTCAAAGAATTCCCAGGTCGTAGAACAGCTGGTAGCGATCGGGATCGTCGGGCAGGAACCAGTGCAGGCCCGCCAGGCAGAACACCGAGACCAGATTGATCACCAGCACCAGCGCCAGGAAGCCCAGCGCGAACAGACCGATGCCGCGATGCGCGCCCGTCGGGGTGAAGCGCGCGGCGGCGGTGCGGTACCCGAAGGCGAGCACCAGGCCGATGGCGAAGATCGCGGCGACGAACAGGATCCATGCCCAGACGTAGAGGTGCAGGCCGAGCACCGCGCCGCCGTAACCCACCGGCCCGTCCGGCTTCTGCCAGTCGTTGATGTGCAGCATGGTCTGACGCCACGCGGTGAAACCGCCTGCGAGGCAGCCCAGTACGGCCAGACCCCAGCCGGTCATGTAATCGCGGGCGGTGACGACGCCGAGCATGCCCTTGCGGACGATGAGGGCCGCGCCGAGCGCGGTCAGCGCCATGAAGATCCGCTGCAGCATGCACAGCGGGCAGGGGTAATCCCAGGAGCCGAATTGCACCGCCAGGCCGCCGCAGATGACGCCGGTCCAGCCGACGACGAAAATGCAGGCGAGCCAGTACTGTAATTGCCCCGCGAAATCCGGTTTCGCATTCTCGGTCATCGCCTCACCACGTCAATCCGAGGCCGAGACCGCTGGTGATGTGATGCCGCAGCAGTATCAGCGAAGCGATCAGCACAATCCACCAGGCGAGCAGAACAACCCGCCGGGACCGCTGCGTGAAGATCGCGAAAAGCACGAAGAGCAACCCGCCGAAGATGAGCGTGTCCATGTTTCGGACGCTACTCGCTCCGTCCTCTACCTGCGGGAATGACACTCTGGTGAATCCCGCGCCGCACGAATGTCACACTCGCGGCGGTGCCGTCGTCCTCTCTGTGAAGCCAACAGACGATCACGAAGGCAGGCACATCATGGACGCTCGGTTCGATTACCACGGCAACGAGAACGGCGCGAAGTTCGTCAAGCGCATCGGAAACGCCGGAATGGTCGTGGACAATTCCACACTGCCCCGGCCGACCCAGGAACTCGTGAAATTGCGCGCCAGCCAGATCAACGGCTGCGGTTTCTGCGTCGATATGCATTCCAAGGACGCCGCGCACGCCGGCGAGACCGCGGTGCGCCTGAACCTGGTGGCGGCCTGGCGCGAAGCCACCGTCTTCACCGACGCCGAACGCGCCGCGCTGGCCCTCACCGAGGAGGGCACCCGGCTCGCCGACGCCCACCCCGGCGTCACCGCCGACACCTGGACCCAGGTGCGCAAGCACTACGACGACGATCAGATCGCGGCGCTGATCTCGCTGATCGCCCTCATCAACGCCTACAACCGGATGAACGTCCTCGCCGGCGTCCCGGCCGGGGACTACCAGCCCGGTCAGTGGTGAGCGGCCCGGCGGCCGGATCCGCTCCGGCCGCCGGACGTAGGACCCACAAAAGGCGTCCGGCTCGATAATCTCGAGGTACCGGATGTGACGTTGAGCGCCCTGCGGATGAGGCCTGGTTTGTCCCTGCTACAGTCGGCGACGTGCAGCACGCATATTTCTGGTTTAGCAAGCCGGCCCTGGGTGGGCCGGTCTGCGGCATGTGCCTGCGCTGACCAACCTCCACCCCGAGCCGGATGACGACCGGCTCGACGGGTTCTCGAAATTCCGTGGGTCGGCCTGACGAAAAGGAACCCACACTATGACCACCGCAGTTGATGTCGACGCGCGGCATTCGGATCTGGACGACCAGCGCACCCTGTCGGTGAGCCCGTTGCGCTCGCCGGCCGAGGTGCGCCGCGTGCACCAGATCACCGATGCCCTCGCCGACACCGTGCGTGCGGGCCGCAAGGCGACCGTCGACGTGCTCAACGGTGCCGACGACCGCCTGATGGTGATCGTCGGCCCGTGCTCGGTGCACGATCCCGCCGCCGCGATCGAATACGCGCGACTGCTGGCCGCCAAGGCCGCCGAGCTGAGCGACCGCCTGCACATCGTGATGCGGGTGTACTTCGAGAAGCCGCGCACCACGCTGGGCTGGAAGGGCCTGATCAACGACCCGCATCTGGACGGCTCCTTCGACGTCAACACCGGCCTCGGCATCGGCCGCAAGCTGCTGGTGGACATCACCGGCCTGGGCCTGCCGGTGGCGTGCGAGTTCCTCGACCCGATCACCCCGCAGTACATCGCCGATCTGGTCTCCTACGGCGCGATCGGCGCGCGCACCGCGGCCAGCCAGGTGCACCGTCAGCTGAGCAGCGCGCTGTCCATGCCGGTCGGCATCAAGAACGGCACCGACGGTGACGTGCAGGTCGCGGTCGACGGCGTGCGCGCCGCGGCGGCCAGCCACGTCTTCCCGGGCACCGACCTGGACGGCCGCTCGGCGCTGATCCGCACCAGCGGCAACCCGGACTGCCACGTCATCCTGCGCGGCGGCAGCACCGGCACCAACTACGACGCCGCCTCGGTCGCCGAGGCCTGCCTGCGCCTGGAGAAGGCGGGCCTGGCCGAGCGCGTGGTCGTCGACGCCAGCCACGGCAACAGCAACAAGGACCACAATCGTCAGGTCGACGTGGTCACCGATATCGCCGGCCGCCTGGCCGCCGGTGAGCCGGGCGTGGTCGGCGTCATGCTGGAGAGCTTCCTGGTCGCGGGCCGGCAGGATCTGACGCTGGGCCGGCCCGGGGAGCTGGCCTACGGCCAGTCCATCACCGACGCCTGCCTCGACTGGGAGACCACGGCCGCGCAGCTGGATCGTCTCGCCGAGGCGGTACAGCAGCGTCGCGAGAGCTGACCGGCTCGCGCACAGGGTCTTTCGCCGGTGCACCCGCCGCCCGTCCCGGCCGTCCGCCGGGCGGGGCGGCGTGCCCGTTCCGCCGAGGGGAACAAAATCGGTGGTCCGGACGCTGAAGTACCGAGTCCGAGTGCCGCTGCCTGCGGGTTGTCGGTGGGTTCGGGGAGAATGGGGCGACCGCGCGCGAGCGATCGGACCGGGAGGGTCCAGCCGCCGCTGACAAGGGAGAGATCTGTGACCGACGGTCCGTTGATCGTGCAAAGTGACAAGACGCTGCTGCTCGAGGTCGATCACGAGCTGGCCGGCGCCGCGCGCCAGGCCATCGCGCCGTTCGCGGAACTGGAGCGGGCCCCCGAACACGTGCACACCTACCGCGTCACGCCGCTGGCGCTCTGGAACGCCAGGGCGGCCGGGCACGACGCCGAGCAGGTGGTCGACGCGCTGGTGAACTTCTCCCGGTACGCGGTGCCGCAACCGCTGCTGGTGGACATCGTCGACACCATGGCCCGCTACGGCCGGTTGCAGCTGATGAAGCATCCCGCGCACGGCCTGGTGCTCAACAGCCTGGACCGCGCGGTGCTGGAGGAAGTGCTCCGGCACAAGAAGATCGCACCGATGCTGGGCGCGCGCATCGACGACGACACCGTGGTCGTGCACCCGTCCGAGCGCGGCCGGATCAAGCAGATGCTGCTGAAGATCGGCTGGCCCGCCGAGGATCTCGCGGGCTATGTCGACGGCGAGGCGCACCAGATCGACCTCGACTACGAGGGCGGGCACTGGGAGCTGCGCGATTACCAGCAGCTGGCCGCGGATTCGTTCTGGGCCGGCGGTTCGGGTGTGGTGGTGCTGCCGTGTGGCGCCGGCAAGACGATGGTCGGCGCGGCCGCCATGGCCAAGGCGAAGGCCACCACACTGATCCTGGTCACCAATACCGTGGCGGGGCGGCAGTGGCGGCGTGAACTGCTGGCTCGCACCTCGCTCACCGAGGACGAGATCGGCGAGTACTCCGGTGAGCGCAAGGAGATCCGCCCGGTCACCATCGCCACCTACCAGGTGATCACCCGCCGCACCAAGGGTGAATACAAGCATCTGGAGCTCTTCGACAGCCGCGATTGGGGCCTGGTCGTCTACGACGAGGTGCATCTGCTGCCCGCGCCCGTCTTCCGGATGACGGCCGATCTGCAATCCCGCCGCCGTCTCGGGCTGACGGCGACGCTGGTGCGCGAGGACGGCCGCGAAGGCGACGTGTTCTCGCTGATCGGCCCCAAGCGCTACGACGCGCCGTGGAAGGACATCGAGGCGCAGGGCTGGATCGCGCCGGCCGATTGTGTGGAGGTCCGGGTCACCCTCACCGACGCCGAGCGCATGGCCTACGCGACGGCCGAGCCCGAGGAACGCTACAAGCTGTGTTCCACGGCGCGCACCAAGATTCCGGTCGTGAAATCCATCCTGGCCCAGCACCCGGACGCGCCGACCCTGGTGATCGGCGCCTACCTCGACCAGCTGGACGAGTTGGGCGCGGCCCTGAACGCCCCGGTGATCCAGGGGTCGACCAAAACCAAAGAGCGCGAAGAGCTCTTCGACGCGTTCCGGCGCGGTGAGATCCCGGTGCTGGTGGTCAGCAAGGTCGCGAACTTCTCCATCGATCTGCCGGAAGCCTCGGTGGCGGTGCAGGTTTCGGGCACCTTCGGGTCTCGGCAAGAGGAGGCCCAGCGACTGGGCCGGCTGCTGCGGCCGAAGCACGATGGTGGCCAAGCCCACTTCTATTCGGTCGTCGCGCGTGACACGCTGGATGCCGAGTACGCCGCGCATCGGCAGCGTTTTCTGGCGGAACAGGGGTATGCGTACCGCATAACGGATGCCGACGACCTGCTGGGGCCGGCCATCGGATAAGGAAGAAAACGTGCGACGCTTCGATTTCCCGGTCGATCACAGCCACGCCCACGCGGTGAACGAAGTCCTCGCCGACGTGCGCCGCCTGCGTGTGCTGGCGATCGCGGGCGCCGTCGTCGCCGGGGTGATCGCCGCCTACCTGATCTGGCTGGGCCACGCCTGGTCCTACCTGCTGGCGATCGCGTTCGTGCTGGGCGCGGTGGTGGCACTCTGGATCACGGTGTGGGCGCCCCGCAAGTTCAGCATCGACAAGCTCTACGCCACCGGCGATCTGGTGCCTGCGGTGGTCTCGGAGACGCATCCGGGCGGCGTGGTGCTGCTCGCGCTGGTCGATGTCGCGAAGCCGGCCGCCGCGGATCCGCTCTACGCGCTGGTCATCCGCAAGGTGCGGGATCTGCCCGGGCACGAGCGGCGCGCGGGGGAGCGGGTGCCCTCGGTCGCGGTGCGCAACGAACGGGCGCCGCGGCAGGTGGGGGAGCGCTGGCAGACGGTCAATCCGATGCCGATCGCCTGGGGCACCACCGACGGCACCGTCATCGAGCGCGCCCGCGCCGCGATCAGCGAGGCCGAATGGCGTTTGCTGACAAACAATCTCGGGCTGGCGGCCAAGGTCCGCCGCAGCTCGGCCAAGCGGCTGCTGCTGGATCCGCAGCAGCTGCCCGACGACCTCGGGGCCTGAGTTCCGATACCCCGATATCCCCTTGCCGGGGTGCATAGACTCGGAAGATGGTTCCGGTCGCAAATCTGCTGGCCTTCTCGGTCGCCGCCCTGGTCATCATCGTCGTCCCGGGTCCGGGCGTGCTGTTCGCCATCGGGCGCGCGCTCGCCCTCGGCCGCCGGGCCGCCCTGCTCTCGGTACTGGGCCACGCGGTCGGCGTGCTGGTCTCGCTGCTGTTGGTCGCGATCGGGCTGGGCGCCATTCTCACCGCCTCGGCCCTGGCCCTCACCCTCGTGAAGTTCGGCGGGGCGCTCTACTTGATCTACCTCGGCGTGCAGGCCATCCGCGACCGGAAGTCGCTGCGCGCGGCGCTGGACGCGCAGGCGCCGGCGCAGCGGGACACGCGGGTGCTCCGCCAAGGCGTTATCGTCGGGATCACGAACCCGAAGGCGATCATCTTCTTCTCGGCGGTGCTGCCGCACTTCATCGATCCGGCGGCCGGGTCCTACGTTCTCCAGCTGCTGGTGCTGGGCGCGATTTTCCTGGTCATCGCGCTGATCTCGGACAGCGCGTGGGCGTTGGGCGCTGCGGCGGCGCGCGGCTGGTTCGCCCGCTCCCCGCGCCGGCTGGAGGCGGTCGGCGCGACCGGCGGCGCGATGATCGTCGGCCTCGGCGCGTCGGTTGCGCTCAGCGGCGCGGCGAAATAACCGACTACCATCGCCGCAGTGCCAATGTTCGCCGGCACGATCCCGAGTCCGAGGTGATCGAGAGAGGCGGTTGGTTCGTATGAGATTGTCCGGCCTGTGCGGTGTCGTCGTCGCCGGCGTACTGGTCCTCGCCGCGCCGGGTGTGGCGCAGGCGGATCCGTTCCTCGGCGCCCCCGGGCTGGGTGATCCCTACTATCCGCTGGACGGCAACGGCGGCTACGACGTCGGGCACTACGAGATCGGCATCGACTACGACCCGCCCACCCGCCATCTGGCCGGCAGCGCCCGGATCGAGGCGCGGGCGACGCAGGCGCTGCGCGCGTTCAATCTCGATTTCGACGGGCCCGAGGTCCGGATGGTGACGGTGAACGGGCTGCCCGCGGCCTGGGACCGCAACGGCGAGCACGAGCTGACCATCACCCCCTCGGTGCCCCTGCTGCCGGGGCTGCCGTTCGTCGCCCTCGTCGATTACGCGGGCCCCGCGCGCGACGAGATGGGCGCGGGCTGGACCATCTCGCCCAGCGGCGGCGCGTTCGTGGCGGGCGAGCCGCACTCGGCGGCGACCTGGTACCCGCTCAACGACACCCCCTTGGACAAGGCGACATTCACCCTGCACACCACGGTGCCCGCCGAGTGGGAGGTGATGTCCAACGGCCGGCGCACGCGCAACGAGGTGCGCGGGGACAAGCGAATCGTCAGCTGGGAATCCAAGCACCCGGTGCTCGGCTACCTGACCACCGTCGCCATCGACCGGTTCAGCTTCCTCGAGCAGCAGCGTCCCGACGGCACCCCGCTGCTCAGCGCGTTCGCGCCGCAGGCGGAGGACAACCGGGAGACCGAGCGCCGCCTGCCCGAGATCCTCGATTTCGCCGAGAGCCTCTACGGCCCCTACCCGTTCGACGCGGCGGGCGGCATCTACGTCGACGCCGAACTGGAGATCTCGCTGGAAACCCAGACCCGACCGATCTACGCCCCCTGGACCGATCTGGAGACGGTGGTGCACGAGATCGCGCACCAGTGGTGGGGCGACGCGGTCTCGGTGCGGCAGTGGTCCGACATCTGCCTGAACGAGTGCTTCGCCAGCTACACCGCCGACTACCTGTGGGGCGAGCGCAAGGAGGGCGTCGACGTCGACGCCCAGTATCGGGAGAAGGTCGCGAAATACCTGGACGACCCGAAGTTCTGGTCGATTCCGCTCGATAATCCCGGCGCGGGAAGGGAATTCACCTCGGTCTACTATCGCGGGCCGCTGTTCCTGCACGCACTGCGCAAGCAACTCGGCGACGAGGTCTTCTTCGGCGCGGTCAAGGAATTCCTGCGCGCGCACGCCTACGGCAACGCGTCCATGCTGGAGTTCCGCACGTTCGTGCAGTCGAAGTCGGGCACCGATCTGACCGGCTTCCTGCGCGCGTGGCTCGACACCGAGGAGCCGCCCGCCGACGAGTACCTGTTTCCGGGCGCGCTGCGGGTCTGAGCCTCAGTCGAGGCCGTCACGGGCCCGCTCGACCCGGCGTTCGGCGCGGTTCAGCTGGCGTTGCGCGGCCCGAAGTTCTTCGTGCGCGGTGCGTTCGGCGGATTTCGCGAACTGCTTCTCGTGCTCGGCGTGCTCGAGATCGGCCCGCAGCCGAGTGATGCGGGCTTCGGCGTCGGCCAGGCGGCCTTCGGCTCGTTCGCTCGCCTGCTGGGCGGAATCCTGTGCCGCGCGGGCGGTTTCGAGCGCCGCCCGGGCCTCGTCGAGTTCCTGGCGCGCGGTGTCGGCGGGCGGCGGCTCGGGCATCTTGCGCGCCGTGTGCGGTGCGACGGCGACCAGCGCCGGGCCCTCCGGGCCGAAGCCCTCGTAGGCGGCGGCGGTCGCCAGGGTTCCGGTGTGCACCTGCTCGGCCACCGCGTCGTCGGCGAGCGCCGCAGTGAGGGTCTGGCCGACCTCGCGCAGCACGGCCTCGCTCACCGGGTGCCCGTGCTCGGCGGCCAGCGCGCCGGCCTGCTTGGCCAGGGCGTTGACCACCTGCTGGCGCTGGGTGGTGAGGGTGCGCAGCTGGGCGCCGGACAGCTCGCGCTGGGCGGTGCGCAGGGCCGCGCCGAGTCGCAGCAGCCCGTCCACATCCTCGGGTGCCGAGCGGGCCAGCAAATTGACCGTCCACGCCGTGACGGTGGGTTTGCGCAGCTTGCCGATGGCCGTGGCCCGGGCCTTGTCTCCGGCCGCTTTGGCCTGGTCGACGCGCGCTTTCCGCGCCGCCACGAACTCCGCCGGGGGCAGCCCGTACAAGTCGCGGGCAACGTCGTCGACCGTCATACTCGCCAAGCGTAACGACTCGAGGCCGCCGAGCGACAGACTCCCTGAATTGGACGATCGTCCACGAAGTGGGCGACCTTGTGGAAGGCATTGCTAGTGAATAACTTTGGTACTCAGTTGCTGCTCGGACTCGCCCCTCGCCTGCTCGGCTTCTCGCTGCTGGCCCTGTGGGGCATGGGCTCGCTCTGACGCGCTGGTAAGCAGGTGCGGCCACCGCCTGCCTGACGGTATCCTCACCGCGTTCACGATCACGTGGGCATGTTCGGTAAGAGAGGTTCTATCCGTGAAGTTCCCAGGCGCCTTCCTGGCGGTGGCCGCGATCGCGGTCGCGGTGACCGGCTGTTCCGCGGTCGACAATGCGAGCAAGTCCGACGTCGCCAAGACCAAGGTCGGTGACTGCATCAACATCACCAAGAACGACGCCAACGATCCTGCGGGCGAGTCGATCGACTGCTCCTCGCCCAAGGCGGTCTACAAGGTCTTCCAGACCTTCGACAACCAGACCGCCTGCCCGACCACGGACTACACCACCTACACCGAGCAGCGGCCCAGCGGCGGCACCACCTTCATGTGCCTGGCCCCGAACCTGAAGCAGGACTCCTGCTACAACGACGGCAGCGGCGCCCTCAAGTGGGCCGACTGCGCCGCCCCGGACGCCACCATCAAGGTGCTCCAGCGCGTCGAGGGCAGCTCCGACGAGATGCAGTGCCCCGACACCACCGAGACCTTCATCACGGTGCCGGACCCGAAAGCCCTGTTCTGCCTGGGCAAGCCGAGCGCCTAAGCGTCCAGTAAGGCGACCGACGCGATCCGGTGCAGCGTGAAGTGCCGGACCGCGCCGGTCACCGGGTCGAGCGCGTCGAGCTGCCCGTTGCCGACCTTGAGCGGTTCCACCACCCGCTGTGAGGCGACGCCCTGAGCGTCGACGTAACCGATGTTCACCGGCCGCCGGACCCGCGCCGCCAGCTGCAGCAGCGCCAAGGTCGCGGCGGTATTGGTGCGGGTGCCGTCGGCGCGCACCGACTGGCCGGACTTCGCGCTGGCCGCGCGGTCCCCGGCGCGCAGTTCCGCGACCAGCAACTCCAGCTGCTCGGTGCTCGGCGGCGTCGGCCGGTAGGGGGCACGGGCATTGGGGCGCACCGTGATTCGAGCGCCGCGCGGGCGCAGGTCCACGATGGTGCCGGAGGAATCCTCGCCCGCGGGCGCGAAACCCGCGGCGCGCAACCGTTCCAGCAGTTCGCCCAGCGGAGCCTGGGCGATGGCGACGGTCGGCGCGATGGCCCGCAGGGCCAGTTCGCTCGCCACCGGCGCTGCCAGCACCTGGGCCAGCAGCGCGGGATCGTCGCTGCGCACGAAGGATTGCGCCATTCCGGCCCGCAGCTGCCCGTGCCGGCGCGCCACGTCGTCGATCAGATAGGTCAGCGCCTGCGGTACCGGCGTGCGGGAATGCGTCGTGAAGAGGCTGTGCAATTCGGCGGCGGTCAATCCGGCGTCCAGCGCCCGTCGCACCGAGTTCTCGCCGATCCGGTACACCGTGGCCGCGCCCGCGGACTCGACATCGGCGGCCAGCGCGACCCGCTGCTGCAATTCCGGCGTCAGCGGACCGGGCGCGATCACCGTCAGATCCGCCTGCACCAGAACGTAATCCAGCGGCTCCGGCAGCGCGGCCTCCATCTCGGCCTCGGCATCGGCGGCGCTGGTCGGCGCGGCGTGCAGCAGCGCCCGCGCCGCCGAACCCAGCGCGCCGCGCCCGATCAGGCCGAGCTCGGCCGCCTCGCGCAGCGTGTGCTCCACGGCCTCCAGCCGGAAATGCCTGCGCCAGCGCGGTTGCCGCCACGCCAGCAGCCGGCCGATATCGGCCGCGTCGAGCGCGGTGCCGGACGGGAACTCGGCCAGCAGCGCCAAAATGGTGCGGCGGTCGCGCGGCGCGTTCGGCATGCGCAACTCGAAAGACAGTGCGGCCAGCGGCTTGTCGTTGGCGTCGCGCATGCCGATCATCCACGGCATCCGGTCCAGCTCCAGCCAGGCCAGCGCCAGCGCGGTCCAGCGCCGGGCCGGCGGCGAGTCCAGCCAGCCGTCGGCCGCAGGCGTCGGGGCCCAGTAGTCCTCGGCGTTGTCGTACTCCGGCTCGGGTTCGGGCAGGCCCTTGGCGACCAGCTTCGCCGCAGCGAGCAACTCGACGAGCAGCCCGGCGCGGGTCTCGTCGACGCCGGTCTGCTTGGCGACGCGGCGCAGTTCGCGCACGCCGAGCCCACCGGCGCGCAGCGCCGGGGCGGGGCCCTGGCCGAGCGCGGCCAGCACGTCCTCGCAGTGCCGCAGCAGCTCACCGACCTCGCCGGCGGCGACCGCGTTCACCTCGGCCGGGGTCTGCTTGCGCGGCTCGGGCTTCGGGGGTGTGAGCGCATGGGGATGGCTGACCGGCTCGCGCCGCAGCACTTGGCCGACGGTGACCGGCAGCTCGACGGTCTCGTCGTCGACGTAGTGCAGCAATCGCCGGCTCAGCAGCTGCTGCACCGGCCGGTCGGCTGGGGTGCCGGGCGCGGCGTCCTTGGTGCGGCCGAGCGGGCTGGTGGTGGCCAGCTTGTCCAGCAGGCCGCGCGCGGCGGGCGGCAGGCCCTCCAGGGCCTTGACCACCTCGGGTTCGGTCAGCGCGTCGGGGATCTCGGTGGTGGATCCGATCGGCCACGGTAGCGCCTCGGCGGTGGCCGGGATCAGGTGCAGCTCGTCGCCGTCCGGCCAGACCAGCGCGCGGGCGCTCAATCGCTCCAGGGCGGCGTCCAGCGCGGTCTTGGTGACCCGGCCCTTCAACTGCGCCTGCAGGGCTTTGCGGGTCAGCCGGGCGCCGGTCGAGGACTTGTGCACCGCAAGGGTTTCCACGATCGCGAATTCGAGGGTGTTCAGATCGTCGGTGGCGCGCAGCACCGACGCCCGCTGCTCGGCTCGGCCGGCGAGCACCTGCATGGAGGAGGGCAGCGGTACCGCGAGATCGGGCCGCAACTGCAGCAACGCCACGAGCTGGGCATCGGTCCGGGCGCCCAGCCACCCGGCCAGAGAGGTCGCGCTCATCCGATCCAGCCTACGGTGCTGGGTCGTTGCGGTGCGAGCTCAGGGCCCGGAGGCGGTAGCGCAGCGTGACCACGCCGGGCCCGGTGAGCAGTGCGGATCGGATACTGCCCGCCGGTTCGCGAGGAACGCGCCACAGGCCGTGCGCTGCCCGGGGCGTTCCAGCTAGCATGTGGCCGTGGTGAACAAATCGAAGAAACCGTATGTCGACAATGGCTGGCCGAAGCTGGCCGAGGGTGACCACGCCGTCACCGAACTGTCGTCGACCCGCTCCGGTGGGCTCTCGCCGTTCGGCGAGGACACCGAGTTTCCGGTCCCGGTCGAGCAGCTGCCGTACATGCACCCGCATACGGTGATCAACCGCTGACTTTCGGATCGGAAACGGCCCGCGCCCTGGCGCGGGCCCCCACCCGGCGCAGCCGGGTTCCGGACACGACAAGGCCCCCGCATCGGCAGTGACGCGGGGGCCTTGTTCGTCGACGAACGGGTCAGGAGGGGAGCAGACCCTTGTTCGCCTCGTAGAAGTTCACGATGGCCGGATCGAGCTTGACTCCGTTGCCCTTGGCGGCGTTGAAGAAATCGAGCGCGGGCTGCGGGATCTGCACGCCCTGCTGCTGCACCAGCGCGACGGCGCGGTCGACGGCCTGGTAGATCTCCTGGTGCGTATCGGGGGCCTGCACCTGGGTCGGAGCCCACTTCGGGAGGGACGGCTCGGCGGGGACCTCACGCGGGGTCGGCGCGCTGCGCAGGCCGAGCGAGGAGGAGCAGGAGGGCCATGCGCCCCAGCCCTGCGAGGCGAGCACCTTCTCGGCGACGGCGATCTGCTCTTCGCGGCTGGCCTGGTGCGCGGCGGGTGCGTATTCCTGGCCGCCGTGGGCCTTCCAGGTGCTCGGGGAGAACTGCAAGCCGCCCTGGAAACCGTTGCCGGTGTTGATGCCCCAGTTGCCGCCGGCTTCGCACTGTGCGAGGCGATCCCAGTCGGAGTCGGGTGCCGCGCTGGCGTTTCCGGCCAGGGCCACGCCCGCGGTGCCGAAGATGGCGCCGGTGACGGCGACCTTGGCTACGGTGCGGCCGGTGGAGGTCGGCTTGCGATGGCGTCCACTCATATCCGGTGTCTTCCTCTCGTCCGCACCTGCGAGGCGTCTCTAATAAGATCCAGCGCTCGGAAACGGACTGAGAGGTCGTCCGTCCCGCCCTCACCCCTGTTCCAGTCGGGGTCCGGTACCCGCGGGGTGAGGCTCGGTGCGGCGGGCCGGTGGTGCCGGGGTGCCCCGGCTGGAATAGACGGTACGACGATCGCCGCGAAAAATCACTATTTGGTAACCGGCGCGTTTGCGAAGGTCTCCGCAGGGGGTGCGGTGGCGTGAAAGTGCTTCTGCGCAGCTAGAAGCCGCTCGCACCGCCCTGTAACGGTTCGATGCCGCCCCGTTATCGGTCCGTGATGTGATCAGGATCACATCCAGGGTTCGGTAACGGAGGGCTCGGGTACCTCACCTGGCGCGTCGGCCCGACCACAGGGCGTAGCCCAGACCGAGAATGAAACCGAGCGGTGCGAGCATCGCGATCAGGTACAGCCACAGCCCTGGAGTGCTGTCGCTGAGGATCGGGGTCAGGAAGATGGCGATGATCGCCAGCAACCCGAGCGCGAACAGTCCGAGCACGACATACAGAAACCCGTCGCGGCGCGGACGCGACGGCTGCGGGGCGGAAGGGTTCGTCACAAGTCGACCGTAAAACTGGTGTGCCCGGGGCATACCCACCGGGGTAGACTCGGGGGCAGTCGCGTCCTGCAAGCTTGTGGGGCGCGTTCTTTTCGCAAGCAGAAAATTTGCTCGGGCCGTTGGGGTTCCGAGTGTCGATGATGAACGGGTGAGCGCAGTGCCGACCGGCAGGGTGAAGTGGTACGACGTCGAAAAGGGCTTCGGCTTCCTTTCCCAGGATGAGGGGGAGGACGTCTACGTCCGGAGCTCGGCGCTGCCGCAGGGCATCGAATCCCTCAAGCCGGGGCAGCGCGTCGAATTCGGCATGGCCGCCGGCCGCCGCGGCCCGCAGGCGCTGAGCCTGAAGCTGCTGGAGGCCCCGCCCTCCGTGCGCCAGGGCCAGGAGCGCGAGCGCGGCCCCCGCAAGGATCCGGCCGCACCGCGCCGCACGCCCGACGAGCTGCACGGCATGGTCGAAGACATGATCACCCTGCTGGAGACGAAGGTGCAGCCGGATCTGCGCAAGGGCAAGTACCCGGATCGCAAGATGGCACAGCGCATCTCGGAGGTCGTCCGGGCCGTCGCCCGTGAGCTCGACCACTAGAACCCCGCGCCTCGGTAAAGGAGCTCGGCCCCGCGGCCGGGCTCCTTTCGCCTAGGTGAGGGGTATGTCGATCAGCGCGCTGCGGCGCCGGGTGAGGTCCTGGATCCGTTCGTCGATCCGGGACAGCCCTTCGGCGAGCACCGCGCGGGATCGCGCACAGCCCTGGATGCCGACCTCGGTGGCGCACGGCAGCAGTTCGCGGATGGCGCGGGTGGACAGGCCGGTGCCCAGCAGCTCCCGGATCCGCAGCACCGTCGCCGGGGCGCGGTCGTCGTAGATCCGGTAGTCGTTCGAATCGCGCTGGGGGACCAGCAATCCCTGCTCCTCGTAGTAGCGCAGGAGGCGGGTGGGCACGCCCGTGCGCCGGGACAACTCGCCGATCAGCATGTGACCTGCCACACGCCGGCCTTGACGTTCACACCCATGTGAATCCCTAACGTCGCCGCCATGCCAAACATTTCCGGTCCCGCTCCGACACTCGCCACCACGATCACCGGTTCCGGCCCCGCGGTCGTGCTCGCGCACGGCGCCGGTGGCGGGATCGACGCCAACTTCGGCGCGCTGATCCCGCTGCTGGCCGAACATCACACCGTCATCGGCTCCGACTACCCCGGCGACGACACGCCTCTTGACATCGATTCGCTCGCGGACGCGCTGGTCGAGGCGGCCGTCGCGGCGGGCGCGGCGGAGTTCACGATGATCGGCTACTCGCTCGGCACGGCGGTCGCCGTCCGCGCGGCGGCCCGGCACCCGGATCGGGTGCGCCGCTTGGTGCTCACCGCCGGATTCGCACGGGTGGACAACCGGGCCCGCGCCAATCTCGAACTGTGGCAGCGGTTGCTGGCCGCCGGGGACCGGGCCTCGTTCGCCCGAGTCACGCTGCTGAGCGGGTTCGGCGCGGACTTCGTGAACGCCATTCCGGCCGAACGACTTCCCGGTCTGCTGGAGCAGATGGCCGCGACCGTCCCGGGCGGCACCGCCGCTCAGGCCGCGCTGGCCGCCACGGTGGACGTCACCGCGGACCTACCGCGCGTCACGGTGCCGACGCTGGTCATCGGGCTGGCGGGCGACCTGCTGGTCGATCCGGCCAACGCGCGCGCACAGGCGGCGGCGATCCCGGGGGCCCGGTACCTCGAACTTCCGGGCGGGCACGTCGTCATGGCCGAACAGCCCGAACCGTGGCACGCGGCCGTGCTCGATTTCCTGCCGGAGCTCACATCGCGTTGATGGACCAGGCGGCGTGCGGCACGTAGAACTCGCGACCGGTCTCGTCCCGCGCCGGGATCAGCAGCTGCAACTCCACGCCGATCAGGCGCAGTTCGGGAACCGGCTGTGAATCGATCGTGATGGCGCGGGTGCCCTTCGGATACTTGTTGTAGCTCAGTTCGGCGGGCACCAGCTGGTTGTCCTCGGTGGCGTACAGGATCTGCGCCACCCACGGGGCGTCCACGATCTGCGCGGGCAGCGACAGCTGCAACGGGTAGCCCGTGGGCACCTCGAGCGACACGGTCCGGCCCTTCTCGCACCCGGACGACTCGCAGGGCAGCCCCTCGAAGACGGTGCCCGCGATGTCGGTCGCGCTCTGCGGCAGCACCCGGCAGTCCCGCATCGTCTTCGCGCAGTAGGCGAACGGCGTGACGTCGACGGTGGTCCCGTGCGCGTAGGCGGTGAGCTCGGGCGCCTGCTTCGGCGCGTTGCGGATCGCGGCGACGGTCACCACCGCCGCGACGCCGACGACGACCACCGCGGCCACCGCGAGCAAGGCGAGAATGGTGCGTCCACTGAGCCTGCGTCGCTCACTCACTGAGGGGATCTCCAGTCGGTCGGGGGATGAACGTGGTCTTGCCGGGCACCTTCTGCTCGACGTGCTGCGGCCGGTTGCCGCTCATGAAGGGCAGCAGGGTGTGGCCGCGGTAACTGAGGTAGGTCTGGGTCAGACCCACGACGAGTATTGCCGAGACCACCGCGAACCCTTTCCACCACTCCGTGGGCAGCAGCACCCCGGCGGCGCCGCCGATCACCCAGGACAGCTGCAGCACCGTCTCCGACCGGCCGAAACCGGAGGCGATCGACTCCGGCGGCAGGTCGTCCTGGATGGCCGCGTCCAGCGACACCTTCGCCAGCGCGCTCGCCGCCGAGGCGATCAGCGTGGCGATGGCCGCGCCCAGCAGGTTGTCGGCGATGATCGCGAAGATCGCGACCACCGTGCAGGCCGCGGTGCAGCCCACCACGATCAGTGACGGGCGGCCCAGCTTGAGCCGGGCGCCGGTGGCGTTGCCGGTGAAGTTGCCGATCGCCGCGGCCGCGCCGACGATCGCGAGCATGGTGGCCTGCTGCACCGGGCGATGCTCGGTGGCCTTGGCGACGAAGGCCACATAGAAGGTGAGGAAGCCGGTCAGCACCCGGATCGCGCTGTTGCCCCAGAGCCCGGTCACCACCGAGCGGCCCAGCGGCTGGCGCCGCCGCCGCGCGGGGACGTCGGGGACCTCGTGCAGTTCCTCGGTGCGGGCCTGCTCGCCGTGATAGCCGAGGGTCGTGGGCACCTCGCCCTCGGTGACCTCCACCCAGCTCGGGATGCGCAGACTCAGATAGGTGCCCGCCACCGCGATCAGCACGGCCAGCACCAGCGCGCCGTCCGAACCCGCGATATAGGCCGCCAGCGCGGCCAGCGCGCCCGCGCCGATGGTGCCGCCGACCAGACCGAAGACGGTGAGCCGGGAATTGGTGCGCACCAGGTCGATCTCCGGTGGCAGTACCCGGGGCGTCACCGCGCTCTTGAGCACCGCGAAGGACTTGCTGCCGATCATCATGCACAACGCCAGCGGATACAGCGCGACATTGTCGAACTGGAAGATCAGCACCACCGCGACCACCGCGCGCACCGCGAACGAGGTCGCCAGCGCCAGCCGGCGGCCGCGTTGCAGGCGATCCAGCAGCGGGCCGATCAGCGGCGCGATCACCGCGAACGGGGCGATGGTGATCAGCAGGTAGAGCGCCACCTTGGATTTGCTCTCGGCGGTCGCGCTGGCGAAGAACAGGGTGTTGGCCAGGGCCACCGCGATCGCCGCGTCCAGGGCGAAGTTCGTCATCGTGGCGTAGGTGAGCGCGGTCAGGCCGGACTTGTCGGCGCCGTCGGCCTTGGCCGCGCGCTGGAAGGTGGCGAAGCCCTTCTCGGTCAGCTCGCGCCCGCGCATCACCGCGACGCGAGTGACGGTGAGCTTGCGCGGGACCCGCTGCTGGCCCGGTGGGATCTGCTCGGTGGGCGGTTCCGGCGGCGGCGTGTGGTCGGTCGGGAGGGCGCGCGGTTCGGTGAGCGGGCGCGTGGCCGGGCGCGTGTCCGGCAGCGGACGTGTCGGCGGCGCGGGCGGGTCGGCGCGCGGAAAGACCTTGCGCGGGGCGCGTTTACCGGGATGACCACCGAGTTCGGAACTCAGCGGCGGCAGCGGGGCCCGCCGGTCCGGCGGCGGATACTGGTCGAACCCGGGGTGCCGATGGATCGGTGGTTCCTCCGCGCCATCCCAGGGACCACGGTCGGGACCGGTGGGATCACGAGGAGTAGTCACACGCTCAATTCTGACTGATCGGCAACGGCGCGGCTTCCAGGCCGCCCGGTTCGATGCCTCACATCGGCACGAAACGCACCTCGAAGATCGTCGGCCAGTACTTGCCGGTGATCAGGAAACGGTCGGTGCCGGGCAGGTGAGCGATGCCGTTGAGAACATCGGCGTCGGCGCGCTCGGCCGGGCCGAGCAGTCCGCGCGCGTCGATCACCGCCAGGACACGCCCGGAGTCCGGATCGATGCGGAGAATCTGGTCGGTCGGATAGTTGTTCGCGTAGACCGATCCGTCCGGCGCGCAATCCAGTTCGTTGAGCCGCGCGCCGCGGTAGCCGCGCAGGTCGACCGAGCCGGTCACCGCGAAACTCGCCGGGTCGCGGAAGGTCAGCGTGCCGGTGCCGTTGCTCATCACCAGTCGACCGGCCCGGGTGCACAGGCCCCAGCCCTCACCGTCGTAGGTGGCTTGCCCGCGCACCGCGAGACTGTCCGGGTCGCGGGCGTAGGCGGTGCGCTCCTTCCAGGTCAGCTGCCACAGCGTGCTGCCCGCCCGGGTGATGCCCTCGCCGAAGAAATCGCCGGGAACCGTCGCGTGCGCGAGCTCCGCGCCGGTCGCCAGGTCGCTGGCGCGCACCCAGGAGGCGCCGGTGAGACCGGTGCTCTCGTAGAGCACGCCGTCGTGCACCTCGAGGCCCTGGGTGAACGCCCGCGGGTCGTGCGCGCGGGTGTTCAGGACCTCGACGCGCAGCCGGATCGGCTCGCCGTCCCCGCCGCCGCAGCTGCTCATCGCGAGCAGAGAGAACAGAACAGTGACGGCCAACGAACGCGGATTGCGTTTCATACGGCAAAATGTAGGCCGTGAGCGCAGTAAGTGTTTCGGAGCCCGGCGTGAGGCCCCTGCTGGCCGATGCCGTGGACGTGGCCCGCCGTGCGCTCTTGGAGCTGGAACCGTCGGCGGTCGGCAGCCATCTCGGCGTGTCCGCCGAGGACGAGAGCGCGGCGACCCATCGTTTCGAGGCCACCCTGGGCGGCTATCGCGGCTGGCAGTGGGCGGTCGTGGTGGCGGCGCCCCCGGGAGCCGACTATGTGACGGTCAGCGAGTCGGCGCTGCTGCCGGGCCCCGATGCCCTGGTCGCCCCCGAATTCGTCCCGTGGGATCAGCGTGTCCGCCCCGGCGATCTGGCGCCCGGCGATCTGCTCGCCCCGCCCGCGAACGACCCGCGCCTGGTCCCCGGCTACGTCGTCACCGGCGACCCGGTCGTCGACGAGGTGGCCTACGAGGTCGGCCTCGGCCGCACCCAGGTGCTCAGCCTGGAGGGTCGCGCCGAAGCCGCCGACCGCTGGTACCTCGAGCACGGCCCCGACACCGACATGGCCAAGGCGGCCCCCTCCACCTGCGGCCTCTGCGGCTTCTACCTGCCTCTGGCCGGCGCCCTCCGCGCCGCCTTCGGCGTCTGCGCCAACGCCATGGGCGCCGACGGCCGCGTAGTCCACACCGAATACGGCTGCGGCGCCCACTCCGACGTCGAAGCCCCCTCCGGCAACGGCTCCCCCCTCTACGAGGCCTACGACGACGCCGCCTACGACGTCATCCCCGCCGAGTCGCTCCGCACGCCGGACGCGGAAACCTCTGTGACTACGGCCACAGTCGCCACGGAGTCCGGATCCGCTGCTGCGGTCAAGGCTGAAACCGCCGCCGACATCGCGGAGGCCGCGCCGGAGGTGTCGGCCGATCAGGAAGGCACCGATCCTGCCGGGGCTCAGTCGAGCGCGGTGGCCGCTCCCGCCACGGAAACCGCACCGGCCAGCGACGGCACCGTGGCCACCGGCAGCGCCGCCGCGCAGCGGAGCACGGCTGAAGCTGCTGCGCCCGGGACGGAAACCGCTGCCGATATCGCGGAGTCCGCACCCCAGGTCGACGCCTCGGAAGGGGCGGCGGCTGATGGCACCGCCGCAGCATCAGGCAATACCTCGGCTGACGAGGCGGTCGCGTCGGTGGGCCAGGCGAGCGGCGACGCAGTGGCTGCTGTGCAGCCGAATACGGCGGAGCCCGGCACCGAATCCGTTGCGTCCGTAACGGAGACCGCTGCTGATATCGCGGAATCCACGCCCGGGGGCGGGGCTCCGGCCGAGCAGCCGAGTGGGGCGGACAAGGTTGTTGCGGCTGCGGCGGAGACCGCTGCTGATATCGCGGAGGCTGCTCCCGAGGTCGATGCCGAGGCTCCGAGCGGGCAGGGGACTGCTGCGGCCGAGTCCGGTGTCAGCGGAGGTGGGGCTGAGCCTCACGGAGCGCCTGAGGCTGCTGCCCAGAATGGTGTGGGGCAGGCGGAGGCGTCTGCGGCGGTGAGTGTGCGGGCGAAGGGGGAGGTCGCGGTGCGGGCGGAGGCGTCCGGGGCCGAGACGGTGGACGCGCATGTCGTCGCGGAGGAAGCTTCGGAAGCGGCGGAGGAGCCGGTGACCTATGTGGCGGATAGTCGCGGTGAGGTTGTCGCGGCCGAGCAGGTCGAGATGCTCGGGGCGGCGGGGCTCGCGGAGTCGGAGTCCGGGTCATCGCACCGGTGAGTGCCGCGGATCCGTTCGATACCGGGCGGTTGCGTGCGGGAGTTCTTGCGGCCTGGCGTGATTCGCCGACGCGGCTGCGGGAGGACGCGGCCACCGAGGCGGATCTGGTGCGGGCCGGTTACCGTGACCGGCTGCTGACCGAGCTGGCGCAGAACGCCGCCGACGCCGCGGCGAAGGCCGGTGTGCCCGGGCGCATGACCGTGCGGCTGGCCGGGCGCACCCTGCACGTCAGCAACACGGGCGCGCCGCTGGATCTCGCCGGCGTGCACGCCCTGACCGCGCTGCGTGCCTCGGGCAAGGACGACGCCACCGTCGGCCGCTTCGGCGTCGGCTTCACCGCCGTCCTCTCGGTCAGCGACGACCTCGAAGTGCGCTCTACCACGGGCTCACTGCACTTCTCCCGCGATCTGACCTCGGCCGCCCTGCACGACAACGGAATTCGCCTCCCGAACGTCGGCGCCGAGCAGAGCGGGCCGACCGGCGGCACCGCGCCGAGTCCGCCACCGGACGGCGCGCGGCAATTCGCCCCTCCGGCTCTGCGGTTGGCCTGGCCTCTCGACACCGCCCCCGAACCGGGCGCGGACACCGAGGTGGTGTTGCGGCTGCGCGCGGACGTGGACACGGCGGCCCTGCTGGCGGGTATGCGTGCCGAGGCCGCCGATCTCCTGCTGGAACTTCCCGCACTGCACGGCATCCGGATCGAGGACGACGAGATCGTCAGCGCGCGCACCGAACTCGGGAACGGCCTGCAAGAGCTGCGGATCGATGGCCCGGGGTTCGACCGCCGGATCTGGTGGCAGTTCACCACGACTCGAGCGCGCTGGTTGCTGCCGGTGCGTGCGGGCAGGCCGGTCCCGGCGGGCGAGGATGTGCTGCGCGCCCCGACCAGATCCGACGAGGAACTGTCCCTGCCCGCGATCCTCATCGCCACCATCCCCATGCAGCCGGACCGCCGCCGGCTCCTGCCCGGAGCCCGCGTCGCCGAATTAGCCGCCGGATACGCCGATTTCGCCCGCGCCCTCCCACCCGCCGACCGCCTGGTCCTGGTCCCACGCCCAGGTTTCGCCCGCAGCGAGGTCGACGGCCTCCTCCGCGAAGCCCTGATCGAGCAACTCCGCACCCACTCCTGGCTGCCGATCGTCACCAACCCCGCAACCACCACGGACACCCCGCTCGAATCCGGCTCGGGTTGGGACGATCCCGCAGCCGATCGCGCACGGAGTCAAAGCGCAGCCGTCGCGACGCGTGAATCCGCCGCCCCGTTGGCCGACCTCGATCGAGCACCAGGCCCGGGCGCGGCGACACTCGGATCCGATTCGGGCCGGGGCGATCTCGATCAGGCGGCGAGCACCGGCACAACCGGATACACCACGGCCCCGGACCCCATGGCGCACGTTCCACCGACAAACCCACTGCTCGACGATCCGCACCTGCGGCCCGAGCCTTCCGGTGACACCGCCGTACCCACCCGCGCCACCGTCTTCACCGGCCTCACCCAGGACTTGGCCGACCTCCTGGACGACGTCATCGGCCCCTTGGTGATCCCCGAATTGTCCGACCGCGCCCACTCGGAGGCCCTGAACGTCCTGGACGTGCCCCGTCTGGGTCTGGCGCGCCTGGCGGAGGTCTCGGGCGGCCTGGAACGCGGCCCGCACTGGTGGCACCGCCTGTACACCGCTCTGGAACCCTTCGTGGTGGACCCGCTCTCGGCGGAGGAACTCGGCGCGCTGGCGGTCCCGCTGGCCGACGGCCGTGTGGTGACCGGCCCGCGCACCGTCGTCCTGGACGACCAACTCGCCGAACCGATTCCGGTGCACTGGTCCCGCCTGGCCCACCCCGTGGCCGCCCACCCGCTGCTGGCCCGCCTGGGCGCCCGCTCGGCGACGGCCGAGGACCTGCTGAACGATCCGGGCCTGCGCGCCGAACTGGAAGACCATCCGGACGACGCGGACATCGTCGACGCGGTACTGCGGCTGGCCTCGCACGCGAATCCGGCCTTGCTGCCGCCCTGGCTGGGCATGCTCGAATTGCCGGACAGCGCAGGCGAATCGCGCCCCGCCGACGAGCTGCTGCTGCCGGACGCCCCGCTGTACCCGCTGCTGGTCGAAGATGCCCCGTTCGGCACCCTGGACAAGGCTTTCGCCGAAGCCTATGACGCCGAGGCGTTGCGGGCGATCGGCGTGGGCTGGGATTTCGCCATCGTCACCGAAGCGGACCCGACCGGCCCCGATCACGACCTCGACGACGAGGAGCAGTGGTGGGCGGGCCTGGCGTCCGATCCGCCGGAGTTGCGCGCGGTCCGCGATCTGGACCTGGTCGACGAGATCGCCTGGCCGGATGCGTTGCACCAGTTGGTTTCCGAGCCCGCCACCCGCCGCCTGCTGCGGGACCGCGACGGCTACACGGCCTGGTGGCTGCGCCGCCACGCGCACATCGACGGCACTCCGCTGGGCTTGCTGCGCCACCCGGACGACACCGAATTCGCCGGTCTGCTGCACGAATTCGCGTTCGAGGGCTTCGCCCCGACCGATCTCGACGCGCTGCGCGCGGTCTTCGCGGACCCGGCGGCGATGCCGCCCGAGCTGGCCGCCGCCCTGCTCGAAGCCCTCGCCGATCCCGCGAAAACCCCCGCCCCCGAAACGATTTCACGTACCCACGGCCGACTGGCCGCCGCCGTTACCGCCGGCCGCCTAGAGGTGGCCGAGCTGGAGCTCCCGCCGCGGGTGCGAGCCCTGTCCGGCGCGGTGATCGACCCGGCGGACGCCGTGGTCCTGGACCAGCCCTGGTTCGCCTTCGCGCTGCCGCCCGAGCGCGTGGTCTTCGGCGACACCGAGCACGCCGCCGCGCTGGCGACCCTGCTGGATCTGCCGCGCGCTTCCGAGGCGGTGCGCGCCGAGGTGCTGGGCCCGGGGCGCCGCACGACCTGGGCGGCTGCGCCGCTGGGCGCGGTGCTGCGGGAAATGTTCACGCTGCCAACGCGAAACGGTGATCTGGTGCTGCACGACGAGCTGCGCGTGCGGCTGGACGGCGCCGCCCAGGGCACCGTCGAGGTGCCCTGGTGGCGCGAGGGGGAGACGACGCACCTGCGGCTGCCCGAGGTGCGCTGAGTTCAGCGCGGCGTCGCGTACCCGGTGAGCATTTCGCTGAGCAGATCGAGCTGGGTGCGCACCGCGGCGCTGTCGTTGTCGACGAGCCACCGCAGCACCATGCCGTCGATGACTTCGAGCAGGAACCGGCTCAGCGACTGCACCGGGACCGTCCACTGGGTGGCCGTGGCGTCGCGGGCGTGATCGAGGATGTCGGCGACGGTGGCGTCGTTGAACGCGTACTGTTCGCGCGCGATTGCGAGTTTCGCGGGGGTTTGCTCACCTTCCCGCAGCGCGTAAGTAGTGGTTTCGTAGGTGAGTAGTTGCCGCTCGGGTGTGGCTTCAATGTTGAGCCACATGAGTTCGAGTGCCGCGCGCACCAATTTTTGAAGCGCTTCTTTTCCACTTCCGACGTCTTGCCACACCGTTTCATTGGCGTCGACAGAATCGCGCAATTCCATCGACAGCGCCTTGACCAGCTCGGTCATCAGCGCATCCTTATTTTCGAAACAGTAATGCACCACACCGAGCGAGACCCCTGCTGCCTGTGCCACATCACGCGTGGTCACACCGGCAACGCCCTTTTTCTCGGCTAGCCCAATAGCCGCCTCGATAAGGTGGGCCCGTCGTTCTTCGACGCTCAATCGGGAGGACACCCCAGGGAGTTAAGCGCCCGTGGCGCGTGCAGTCAATTCGCTGGCGATAAAAACTTGCACTGGACGTGCGTCCAACTCTGTGGTTCGCTGCCTTCGGAGCACTAAGGAGTACCCGTATGTCGTTGTCGCGCAGGTCCGTTCTCGCTGGAACCGTGGCGGGGTCGGCCGCCCTGGCCGCCGTCGCGGCGACCGGCGGCGTGCCCGGGGTCCGAGGCGCCACCGCCGCGGCCGACCCCGGTGGCGGTTACCTCGTCGGCCTCGGCATCTCCGACATCACCGGTCCGGCCGCCGAGTGCGGCATGATGGGCTACTCCCAGCTGGAGCAGACCACGGCGGGAATTCACCTGCGCCCCAGGGTGCGCGCCTACATCGTCGCCGCCGGCGATAAGCGGGTGGCGTTCGTGGTGGCCGACAACGGCATGATCTTCGGATCCGTGCATCGCGGTGTAATGCTGGAGCTCGCAAGCCGTTTCGGTGATCTCTACACCGAGCAGAACGTGCTGCTCACCTCGACCCACTCGCACGCCACCTGCGGCGGATCCAGCCACGACTACGCCTACAACCTCGCGATTCTGGGCTTCCAGCAACAGGTTTACGACGCCGAGGTCGCCGGCATCGTGGAGGCCGTCGCCGCCGCGCACGCCGACCTGAGCCCCGGCACGCTGGCGCTGGGGCGCGGCGAACTGCACGACGCGAGCGTCAACCGGTCGCGGGTGGCCTTCGATCGCAATCCGGCCGCCGACCGCGCGTACTTCCCGCCCACCGCCATCGACCCGGCGGTGACCGCGCTCTCGATCAGCAAGGGCGGCAAGCAGGTCGGCGCGATCACCTGGTTCGCCACGCACAACACCTCGATGAGCAACAAGAATCGCTTGATCAGCTCCGACAACAAGGGTTACGCCGCGTTCGCGCACGAGCACACCGAGCGCGGGGTCCGATACCTGGACGGCGCCCCGGATTTCGTGGCCGCGTTCGCGCAGACCAACGCCGGTGACATGTCACCGAACCTGAACCTGCGCCCCACCTCCGGGCCCACCGAGGACGAGTTCGAGAACACCCGCATCATCGGCGAACGTCAGTACCTGGCCTCGAAAACGGCGCTGGCGCAGGCGCGGCCGATCGAGGGCGCGGTCGACGCGCTGCTCTGCTACATCGACCTGGCCGACATCGCCGTCGACGGCCGCTTCACCCCCGACGGGCAGCCCGGACGCACCTCGCCGGCCGCCGCCGGTGTCGCGCTGATCGCGGGCAGCGTCGAGGACGGGCCCGGCCTACCCGGCGTCCCGATCCCCGAGGGCGTGCGCAACCCCTTCGTGGACGCCCTCGGCGACCCCCGGCAGCCCACGCCGAGCTGGCTCGCCGACGCCCAGGCCCCCAAGGCGATCGTGGCGCCGCTCGGGCTGCTGCCGCCGGCGGCCTGGGTGCCCAGCGTGGTGCCGATCCAGATCATGCGGATCGGGGAGCTGTACCTGGCCGCCGCCGGCGGCGAGTTCACCATCATGTCCGGGCTGCGCGTCCGCCGGGCGGTGGCCGCGGCGCTGGGCGTGCCGGTGGAGCAGGTGCTCATGCAGGGCTACGCGAACACCTACCACGAATACGTCACCACCCCCGAGGAATACGACGCCCAGCAGTACGAGGGCGGCTCGACGCTGTTCGGCCGCTACACCCTGCCCGCCTACCTGCAGGAATTCACCCGCTTGGCAACGGCTTTCGCGGCCCGGCAGCCGATCGGCCGGGGTCCCGCGCCGCGTGACGTCTCGGCGATGCAGCCCAATTTCGTTCCGGCGCCCGGCCCGGACGCCGCCCCGGCCGGGCGCGCGTTCGGCGACGTGCTCACCCAGCCCGCCCCGGCCTACCCGCGCGGGGCCCGGGTCGAGGTCGAATTCGTCTCCGCGCATCCGAAACACAATCCGCGCCGCAACGGCACCTTCCTGGAGGTGCAGCGCCGCGACGGCGCGGGCGGCTGGGCGCGGGTGGCCAACGAGGGCGAATGGGCGGTGCGCTACCACTGGAGCAAACGCGGCAGTGCCGAATCCGTGGCCCGCTTCACCTGGGATGCTCCCGCCGAGGCCGCGGGCACCTACCGGTTCGTGCACTTCGCGGACAGCTTGGCCGCGGACGGCGCACTGCGTCCCTTCACCGGGACCAGCGCCGAGTTCA
Source organism: Nocardia sp. NPDC050435 (assembly GCF_040655395.1). Lineage (NCBI taxonomy): Bacteria > Bacillati > Actinomycetota > Actinomycetes > Mycobacteriales > Nocardiaceae > Nocardia > Nocardia sp. NPDC050435. Next base: position 142,478 of record NZ_JBFAJW010000009.1, on the reverse strand, counting down.
CGCTCGGCTAGAGCCCGGTCTGCGCGCCCTTGTCACCGCGGCGCGCGCCCCGGCGCTGGATCAGGAAGATGGTGGTGCCGAGCAACCCGACCGCCAGCCCCATCAGGCACACCGGCCGCAGTGACTCCCAGCGGTCCCCACTGGTCCACACGACGACGGTGGCGATCAGCCACAGGGCGCTACCGACCGCCAGCACAGGGCGTGGATCGGTGAAGCGCGGCGGGATCTGCGGCACTTGCTGAGTCACCGGCCAAGCCTAGGCCCACCCGTCGCCCGACCACCACCCCCCACGGAATCGCCGGCGCGATGCTGTGAGAACCCCCTGCCCGTCCTGCGCAGGTCCCGTATCGTTTGCCCTTGTGACCATGCCATCGGATGTTCGAGCCCTCGCCGGTGAGCTCTCACTCGCCGTAGTACGGCTGACGCGACATCTGCGGGGCCGCCGCGCCGATGCACAGATCTCGTTGACCCAGCTGTCGGCCCTGGCCACCCTGCACCGCGATGGCGCCATGACACCGGGTGCGCTGGCCGCGAAGGAGCGGGTGCAGCCGCCGTCGATGACCCGGGTCATCGCCTCGCTCACCGACCTGCAACTGGTGGAGCGCAAACCGCACCCCACCGACGGCCGGCAGATCATCGTCTCGCTCTCCGACGCGGGCCGCGCCCTGATCGACGACGAGGCCAGCGCCCGCGAGGCCTGGATGACCGATCAGCTCTCCCAGCTCACCGACGAACAGCTGGTCACCCTGACCAGGGCCGTCGGCATCATGAAGCAGATCGTCACCGAGTCGGAGTAGGGCTCAGCGGGCGTATTCCTGCGCGAAGGGCTGATCGCTGTCCACGATCTCGCGCCCGAGCGGGAACAGCGACAGCGGGATCATCTTCAGGTTCGCCCAGCCGAACGGGATGCCGATGATCGACACGAACAGGGGGATGCTGGTCAGCAGATGCCCCAGCGCCAGCCACCAGCCCGCGAAGACGAACCAGATGATGTTGCCGATCATCGAGCCCGGCCGCACCCCCGGTTTCTCCACCGCGGTGCGCCCGAACGGCCACAGCGCGTAGGCCGCGATCCGGAACGAGGCGATGCCCCAGGGAATCGTGATGATCAGGATGCAGCAGATGACGCCGGCTACCAGGTAGCCGACCGCCATCCAGAACCCGGCGAAGATGAGCCAGAGGATGTTGAGAACCAGCTGAATCGGCTTCATGCTCCCAGGATACGGCGGGATTCTGGGACGGGGGTGTCAGAAATGCCAGCCCAGCTCCGCGTCCCGTTCGGTCGCGAAGGCGTGCTCCAGCGCCGGCAACTGCGCGGAATCCTTCACCTGCAACCGATTCGCGGCCGCGAACAACCGCGCCGGATAGGCGCCGAAGTACAGGCTGCCCAGCACGTCGATGCCGAGTTCGACCTCCGCGGGACGGGTGGTGGGCGCGCATTCGGCGTGCCCGTCCCGCACGGTGAGCGCGAAGGTGCCGCCCGCCTCGCGGAACGGATCGTGCACGGCCAGAACGGTATCCAGGTCGGCGCTGTAGGACCGGGCGGTCAGCGCGGCGGGCACGTCCATGAGCCGCAGCCACAGGGTGTCGTAGCGGGCCTCGGTGCGCACCAGCCGCAGGTCGGTCAGCAGGCAGGGCAGCGGATCGTGCTCGCTGAGCGTCGCCTCGATCCGGGTGACGAGTTCCAGCCCGAACAGCGTCCGCCAGAGCGCGGCGTGCGCGTCGGTGGTCACCGTGCGCATTTCCACCACCTCCACCTCCGTGCCGCTGTCGCGGTGGTGGTAGCGGTAGAGCAGGTAGCCGTCGGCGTGCAGCAGCACGAACAGCTGGGTGCCGCCCCCGCGCCAGCCCTCCGGATCGCTGAACCGGATCTGCCAGGACGCGTCCGGGCGGGCCTGCACGCCGGGCGTGAGGCGCCGGAACCGGTCGTAGATCGCTTTGATCTGCTCGCCGGACGCGGGCAGGGTGGACAGCTCGACGCCGCCCGGGTCGGGCGCGGTGGAGCGGAACTCGGCGAAGCGCCGATCGATGGTGACCCGGCTCTCCCGGATCGTCGGGCCGTAGCCGAACCGCCCGTAGATGGCGCCCTGACTGGCGGTGAAGATGGTCAGCGGCACGCCCGCCGCCTCGGTGCGCCGGTGCTGTTCGGTGTACATCGCCCGCAGGATTCCGCGCCGGCGGTGTTGCGGCGCCACCGTGACCCCGGCGATGCCGGTGGCCTCGACCGTGCGCTCGCCCGGCACGGTCAGCGTCATCGTGCGGGACTTGGTGTGGCCGACCACCCGGTCGCCGTCCACCGCCACGATGGCGTCCTCGGGTACGAACAACTCCGCCGCTCGCTGCCGGTAGGCCGCGTCGGAGGGCCAGGTGAACGCCGTCGCGCCCAGCAGCCAGATCTGTTCCGCGTCCGCGGCGGTCGCCGGGCGAATGGTGATCTCGGATCCGATCGTCATCATCCGACGATCCCACGGATCGCGCTCAGCCCGCATCCGAATTCCGGCGGCCACGCCAGCGGCGACCGGGTGGTGTCGGTGGTCTTCCGCGTGACCGGGCAGGATATGGGCCGTGGCTGAAGTGATCGATATCGGCGATCCCGCGGATCCGCGGGTCGACGATTTCCGCGATCTCTCCTCCGCCGACCGCAGGCCGGACCTGCCGGGGCGGAAGGGGCTGGTGATCGCGGAGGGGGTGGTTGTCGTACAGCGCATGCTGGACTCGCGGTTCGCGCCGAGTGCGCTGCTCGGCGTGGGCAGGAAATATGAGCAGCTGGCAGCGGATCTGGCGGGGGTGGACGTGCCGTACTACCGCGCCGACGCCGACGTGATGGCCCGGATCGTCGGATTCCATCTGAATCGCGGCGTGCTGGCGGTCGCGCCGCGCCCCGCCGAGTTGCGTCTGGACGAGGTGCTCGCGGAGGCGCGCACGGTGGCCGTGCTCGAGGGTGTGAACGACCACGAGAACCTCGGGTCGATGTTCCGCAACGCCGCGGGCCTGGGCGCCGACGCCGTACTGTTCGGCGAGCGCTGCGCGGATCCGCTGTACCGGCGCGCGGTGCGGGTCTCGATGGGGCACGTGCTGCGGGTGCCGTTCGCCACCGTTCCGGACTGGCCGGGCGGCCTGGATATGCTGCGCGACAAGGGGTTTCAGATCATCGCGTTGACACCCAATTCGGCGGCGGTGAATCTGGCCACCGCGATGACGGGGGAGCGGGTGGCGTTGCTGCTGGGCGCGGAAGGGCCGGGGTTGACCGAGGAGGCCATGCGGGCCACCGACATCCGGGCGCGCATCCCGATGTCGCCGGGCACCGATTCGCTGAACGTGGCGACGGCGGCCGCGATGGCGTTCTATGAACGGGTGAGGACATCGTGAACCCGGGAGAACTCCGGGAGCCGACCCCGTGGGCCTCGGGCATCACCGTCACGGTGCTGGTCGCCCTGCTGACCGCGGCGGCGGTTTTCTCCTTCGGTGACGCGCTGGCCCGCGTGCATCCGCTGCTGTCGATCGCGGTGAACCTGATCGCGGCCGGCGGCGCCGCGCCCTCCGCCTGGCGCTGGCGGTTCACGCCGGTGGTCAGGTGGGTGGTGGCGGGCGTCGCGGCCGGAGTGCTGCTGGCCTGGTTCGCGCTGCTGCTCGGACTGGTGTTCGGCTGAGGTCAGGAGACGCGATCGCGTCCGCGAATCCAGTGCAGGATGCTGCGGCGCGCGGGCCGCACGGCTAGATCGGGCTCGGCCGGCAGGGGCAGGGCGCCCGGGTCGGGGGCCTGGCCCTTGGGGTAGAGCGTGAAGCCGCAGACCGCGATATCGCGCGGCAGCACCGCCTCGGCGTGCGCCGCGGCGCGGTAGCGGAACCCGAGCCACTCGTGGTTGGCGGCGTCGGAGAATTCCGGCGGGTCGAACGGCAGCATCTGCGGATCCGGTAACTCTCCGGCGCGCCAGCGCACCGGATGCTCCCCGGCCCAGTACGGCCGCTCCCAGACCAGCGGCAGGCCCTCGTCCTCGAGGATGTTCACCCGGGTGGAGCTGAACGCGCGGCGGAATTCGCCGCGCTCCCAGTGCGCGTAGGCGCCCCAGGCATAGGCGGAGTCGAAGGCGATCAGGTAGGTGTGCTCGGAGGCGAGCGGGCGGACCAGCAAGTCCGGCAGCGCGGTCGGGCGCACCAGCGCGGCCTGGGCCGAGCACAGCACGGTGACGCCGGGATAGCAGCCGATGTACACCTCGTTCACGGCCGGGCCGGCGCACTCGGCCAGCGTGCCGATCGCTCTCGGGAGGACGTCGCGTTCGGGGTGCAGCTGTTTGGCCAGAGCCAGCGCGGCTTCCGGGTCCGGGTCGCGGTGATCGCGCAGCACCGCCAGCGGGTCGGAGGCGTCGACGTACCAGAGAGTCGAGGCTTTGGACAGCATTTGACGGCCACCTCCCGATGGTTGCACCCAGCGAACTGCCCGCCACCGACATGTGTGTCGGCGACTCACAGAGAAATCTACCCGTCCAAATCGGTCGATGCCGCGGGTTCGACGGCGAACACGCCAGCGGGACTCAAATATTCGAGTTTCAGATAGCTGTCAGCAACCGCGAGGCGCTGTCAGTGCCCGGAGCTGCGGACGCCGAGCAAGACGTCCTCCCACGAGGGCATCGGCGCCTTGCCGCGCTTGTTGCGGGTGGCCTTGGCCGGAGCGGGCTTGGCGGTCTTCTTCTCCGCCGGAGCGGGAGTCTGGGCGGCGGCGGGCGCGGCCGGCGTGCTGCTCGGCTTCGGCGTGGCCGGTTGCGGCTCGGCGGGCGGCACGGAGCCCGCGTTGACCGTCGGCGTATTGCTCGCCGCGGGCGTGCTGCCGCCCGCGCCGACCGTCGGGGCGCCCGTACCGACGGTGGCAGCCGGGACATTCCCGCCCGCCGTGACGGTGGACGCCGCCGCTGCGGCGGGGGTGGCCGCAGCCGGGGCCGACGCGGCTGCCGGAGGCTGCGCCGCGGCCGGAGTGTGCGCCGCGGCCGGAGGCTGCGCGGCCGCCGGAGTGTGCGCAGCGGGCACGGTCGCCGGGGGAGTGGTGCTCGCGGCGGGCACGGCCGCCGCGCTGCCACCCGCGGCGACAGCGCGCTGCGGTTCGTAGTACTCGTCCACGGCGGGCGCGGTCTGCCGGGCGACGGGGCGCGGCGGCACCGTGGCCTCGCGCGTCGCCGGGCGCGTCTCGGCGGGCCGGTTGGACTCCACCACCGGGGGCAGTTCCGGCTCCGGAGCGGGAGCTTCGACCTCGGCCGCGGCGGGCAGGATCGTCGCGAGCCCGCGCAGGGCCCGGCCGAAATCGGGATCGACCAGGTCGGCGGCGGGATCGTCGAGCGGGGAGACCGAACCGCCGTGCGCGTCGGGCTGGTAGCGCCAGTGCGCGGCGATCTCGGAATGCCCGTTCTGCCACTGCAACTGGGCGACCCAGTAGCCCTTCTCGTCCTTCCAGGCATCCCACTCGGCGTTGTCGAGGGTGTGCCCGCGCTCGGTGAACGCGGCGGTGACGATATCGATCAGGGTTTCCACGGCGGGACCGTCGGGCCGCACGGGGTGCGCCTTCTGCGCCAGCTCCGCGGCCCGGGCGCGCTCCAGCAGCACCGGGTAGGCGAAACGTTCGACCCGGCTGGCGGGCATGCCGGACTCTTCGGTGACCTGTTCCACGGAGGCCCCGGCACGGATACGAGCTTGAATATCGCGGGGACGCATAGTTGCTTCCATCTCGATCTCAATCTGGCCGAATCGGGCAAGGTCTCCGCGGGCGGCGGCTCGAAGTTTGTCGTCGGCGGGCAGCCGGTATTTGGTGCCGGTCTCGGTGTCGATGCACACGATGTGCGTGGAGTCGGGCGTCACCCCGATCACTCGAAGTTCACGCACCGTTACCTCCTTATCGCGTCGGCTCGCGACACCGCCCACTGCTCTTGCGAAACAGTAGTGCACAGTTGTTGTTCTCGCGGCAAGACACGCGGGCCGAATGTCGGCCCAAACCGCGTCACACCCGCTAATCTGCTCTGTTCGACTGTCGGAAATTCGATCTACGGCGTGTCGAATTCCGGTGTGTCGCAGCAGATCAACCGTGCACTACTGCGCGAATTCCGCTAGGCGAGGTTTTCGACAACCCAGTCGATGCTGCGGGTCAGCTGCGAGACGTCCTCGGGATCGATGGCCGGGAACATGCCCACGCGCAGCTGGTTGCGGCCCAGCTTGCGGTACGGCTCGGTGTCGACGATGCCGTTGGCGCGCAGCACCTTCGCGACCTGCGCCGCGTCCACCGACTCGGCGAAGTCGATGGTGCCCACGACCTGCGAGCGGTGCGCCGGATCCACCACGTACGGGGTGGCGAATTCGCTCGCCTCGGCCCAGGCGTACAGGCGCGAGGAGGAATCCAGGGTCCGCTTGACCGCCCAATCCAGGCCGCCGTTGCCGTTCAGCCACTCGATCTGGTTGGCGAACAGCAGCAGGGTGGCCAGCGCCGGGGTGTTGTAGGTCTGGTCCTTGGTGGAGTTGTCGATCGCGATCGGCAGCGACAGGAACTCCGGGGTCCAGCGGTTGGACGCCTTGATCTCCTCGACGCGGGCCAGCGCGGCCGGGCTCATCAGCGCCACCCACAGGCCGCCGTCGGCGGCGAAGCACTTCTGCGGTGCGAAGTAGTAGACGTCGGAATCGGCGATGTCCACCGGCAGTCCGCCCGCGCCAGAGGTGGCGTCGATGGCGATCAGGGCGTGCTCGGAGCCCGCGGGCCGCTGCACCGGGATGGCGACACCGGTGGAGGTCTCGTTGTGCGCCCAGCCGATCAGGTCGACCGAGGGATCCGAGGTCGGCTCCGGGGCGCTGCCCGGCTCCGACTTCACCACGATCGGGTCGCCGATGAACGGGTTGCCCTTGGCCACCGAGGCGAACTTCGAGGAGAACTCACCGTTGGTCAGGTGCAGCGAACGCTCGCGGATCAGGCCGAAGGCCGCGGCATCCCAGAACGCGGTGGTGCCGCCGTTGCCCAGCACCACCTCGTAACCCTCGGGGAGCTGGAACAGTTCGCGCAGGCCGCCGCGCACCCGCGCCACGACGTCCTTGACCGGCTTCTGACGATGCGAGGTGCCGAACACCGAAGCGCCCGTGTCGACTAGAGACTGCAGCTGTTCCGGGCGCACCTTGGAGGGGCCACAGCCGAACCGTCCGTCGGCAGGCTTGAGGTCGGCGGGAATGGTCGGGAGCGCAGTGGTCATGGCGAACAGAGTAGATGGTGGTATTGCTGTGTCGCCTACCACACTGGGCTTACCCACCCCGCCGGCTGCGCCGGCTGGCAACCCCTGGAGCTAACGTAGCGGCCCATGAACCTGGCGTCGGCTAATTCCGGGTGGCTCCTGCGCGCCCGACGTTCCCGCGGCTTCGGTGGACGGGGCACCGCCCTGTCCGACAGCGCCCGGCGGGAATTGCTGCTACACGGAGCCGCCGGAACCGCGACCGTGCTGGGGCTGCGCCAGAGTTCGGCCGCCGGACCGGAACCGGAGTGGACCATCACCGTCCGGGTGCAGCTGGACGGAACCGCGCCCTACGAGGCCCGGGTGCGGCAGCGGGTGCGCCCGGAGGAGCTGGCGGCGCTGCAACCCGACGAGGTGGTGTGCTGCCGCGTCGACCCGGGCGACCCGGACCGTCTGGTGCTCTATGTCCCGGAATCCGGAACCCCCGCCGGCGTGAGCGTTTCGAAGATCCTCGCCGACGGGCGCCGCGCGGATGCCACCGTGCTCTCGGCCGCGCCGGTGGCCGCCGACTACAGCGGCCGCGCCGACCCGGTGTTGCGCCTGGATCTGGAATTGCGGGCCTGGGACGAACCGAAACCGTGGCATGTGCGCCTCATCCAGCCGGTCCCGCTGAGCGCGATCGGGCTGATCGATCTGGGGCAGCATCTCGAGGTGGCGTTCTTCACCGTGGATCACGGGGAAACGGTGGCCGTGGATTGGGCGGCGTCGCTGGGGGAGGAATAGCGCCACAGCGAATTCTTACCGAAACGCCCATACCGCCTTTAATTCGGGCTCTTACCGTTCGTCCGTGCGTCAAAAACGTTCCCGCCTGGCCGTTCTCGTGATTTCCGTGCTCGGCGCGGGTGCGCTCGGCGGCACGGTGACCGCCTGCGGCCTGCTCGACGGCGACCCGCCCACCGGTATCGCGCTGATCAACGCCGACACCGGTCCCACCGGCGCGCGCGTCGTGCAGGCGCTGCAACAGGACGGTCGCGGCTACACCTGGACCATGGCGCCGCCGGGCGCGGCCGATACCGCGGACTACGCCGCCGTCATCACCCTGCCCGCCGATCTCACCACCGCCGTCGGGTCGCTCGCGGGCGCACAGCCCACCCGCGCGAAGGTGACGGTGGCGGCGCACGAGGACGCCGACTCCGCCCTGGTCGACGGCGCGGCCACACAGGTGTCGCGGCTGATCGGCGCGACCGGCGTGGATGCCGCGCTGGCCGCTGTCGCACAGGCCCGGACCCAGCTGTCCAGCGTGCAGTTCACCGCTCAATTGCTCTCCGCCGGGGTGAATTCCGCGGCCGCGAGCGCGGACCAATTCGGGTCCGGCGCGCAGGAAATGCTCGGATTCCTGGAATACGCCAAATCCGGGTCCGCGCAATTGACCTCGGCTATCCAGATCTTGAACGACACCGTCGACGGCGCCGCCCTGCAGGCGAATCAGCTCGCCGCCGCCCTGGATTCGACGGGCGTCACCATCGGCCAGGTCCAGCAGTCGGCCACCGCGGTCAGCACCGGCCTGGACCAGATCCTGCCGATGCTGCGCGCCCTGCCCTTCGCCGGCGACCCGGCGGTGGCCGACATCATCGCCCGGCTCGACGGCCTACGCACCGTCTCCGGCCAGGCCGGAACCCAGCTGGCGGGCCTGGACCTGCTCGTCGGCGGCGCCGTCGACCCGAACACCGACCTGGGCACCCTGCTGCGCACCGTCGTCGGCCGATTGCAGGGCGCGAGCGCCCAACTGAACGAGGGCGCGAAACTCGCCGAGGGCCTCCCGCAACTGGCCGAACAGGGCGGCGCCATGGTCACCAGCGCCATCTCCCAGCTGACCACCGGCGTCACCCAACTCCAAACCATCGTCGACAACCTCAACACCAACACCGGCAAGGCCATGGCCGCCCTCCCGCTCCGCAGCACCGCCCAGCAATCCGCCCTCGCCCTGGCCCTCACCGACCCCGTCGAAATCGTCCGGGAGTGAGCCGAAACGACCGCGGCCCGTGTTCCCCAGGGAACACGGGCCGCGGTGCGGAAGCGATTTACTGCGCGTCGAGCAGGTCGATCACGAAGACCAGGGTCTTGCCCGAGAGGTGGTGGCCGGCGCCGGCCTCGCCGTAGGCGAGCTTCGGCGGGATGGTCAGCTGGCGGCGGCCGCCGACCTTCATGCCCGGGATGCCGTCCTGCCAGCCCTGGATCAGGCCGCGCAGCGGGAAGGAGATCGACTCGCCCCGGTCCCACGAGGAATCGAACTGCTCGCCGGACTCGAATTCGACGCCCACGTAGTGCACCTCGACGGTGCCGCCGGGCACGGCTTCCTTGCCTTCGCCCTCGATGATGTCCTTGATCACGAGCTCGGTGGGCGCGGGGCCCGCCTGGAATTCGATCTCCGGCTTCGACATTCGGTCAATACCCTTCGATAGGTGATTTGGGGGGTTGCTCAGCGATTGTTGATGACTTGGTAATCGCGCTCACCATAACCGGTGTAGATCTGGCGCGGGCGGCCGATCTTCAACGGCTCGGAATGCATTTCCCGCCAGTGCGCGATCCAACCCGGCAAACGGCCCATGGCGAACAGCACGGTGAACATGCGCGTCGGGAAGCCCATGGCCCGGTAGATGACGCCGGTGTAGAAATCGACGTTCGGGTAGAGCTTGCGCGAGATGAAGTACTCGTCGGTGAGCGCGGCTTCTTCGAGCGCCTTGGCGATGTCGAAGAGCTGATCGTCGCCGCCCAGCTTCTGCAGGATCGCGTCGGCGTGCTTCTTGGCGATCGCGGCGCGCGGGTCGTAGTTGCGGTAGACGCGGTGCCCGAAGCCCATGAGCTTCACGCCGTCTTCCTTGTTCTTGACCTTGCGGATGAATTCCTTGACGTCACCGCCGGCGGCCTTGATGTCGTCCAGCATCTCCAGCACGGCCTGGTTGGCGCCGCCGTGCAGCGGGCCCCACAGCGCGTTGATGCCGCCGGAGACGGAGGTGAACAGGTTCGCGTCGGAGGAACCGACCAGGCGAACGGTGGAGGTGGAGCAGTTCTGCTCGTGATCGGCGTGCAGGATCAGCAGCATGTCCAGCGCGGCGGCGATCTCCGGGTCGACCTCGTAGGGCTCGGCCGGGAAACCGAAGGTCATGCGCAGGAAGTTTTCCACCAGCGACAGCGAGTTGTCGGGGTAGAGGAAGGGCTGGCCGACCGACTTCTTGTAGGAGTAGGCCGCGATGGTGGGCAGCTTCGCCAATAGTCGGATGGTGGACAGCTCGACCTGCTCGGGATCGCGCGGGTCCAGCGAATCCTGGTAGTAGGCCGACAGCGCGTTCACCGCGGAGGACAGCACCGGCATCGGGTGCGCGTTGCGCGGGAAGCCGTCGAAGAATCTCTTCAGATCCTCGTGCAGCAGGGTGTGCCGGCGGATTCTGTCGGTGAAATCCTCGAGCTGGGACTGGGTGGGTAGCTCCCCGTAGATGAGCAGGTAGCTGACCTCGATGAAGGTCGAGGAATCGGCGAGCTGCTCGATCGGGTAGCCCCGGTAGCGCAGGATGCCCTGTTCACCGTCGATGTAGGTGATCGCCGACTTGGTCGACGCGGTGTTCATGAAGCCCGGGTCGTAGGTCACGTACCCCGTGCTGGCCAGCATTTTGCCCAGGTCGACGCCGTCGTTGCCTTCTTTGGCTTCGGCGATCGTCATGGGGTACTCGCCACCTGGGTAGCTGAGCACCGGTTTGGCGTCGTTGATGTGGTCGTTTTCGGGCACGGAAGGATCCCTCTCAGGCTAGGACCGTCGGCATCGGAGTGCGGTCGGCACGGCGGTGCGATTACCTAGACGCTAGTCGCTGTCCACGCGGCCCGAGAACGAGGGTGCCCACCGGAGAACCTCACAAACCTCGCGTGAAGGCGTGAGGTTTGCCCGCTAGGCCACTTGCGGCACCGGGTGTGTCCTGGCCACCCGATATCGGAGGAACGCGGGAAATGCCAGAGCGGCCAGCACCACGCCGACCACGACCAGCACGCCGCCGCCGGCCGCGGCGACGGCGGTACCCAGGCTCGCCGCGGCGAAACCGTGTGCAACATCACCGATCCGAGGCCCACCAGCGACGATGACGATGAAGACGCCTTGCAGGCGCCCGCGCATCTCGTCGGTGGTGACGGTTTGCAGCATGGCGATCCGCAGCGCCGCCGACACCATGTCGACCGCACCGCCGAAGGCCGAGCAGGCCAGCGCGATCGACAGGCCCAGCCCTACCCCGAGGCCGTGCCCGGTGAACCCGACGGCGAGCCCGAATCCGACCATCGCCAGACCCCACAGCGCGATGCAGACCAGCACCGTCAGGCCCTGCCGCCGGACGTGGGAGATCCAGCCGGAGAAGACGCCGCCCAGCACCGCGCCCACCGACATCGAGGCGAACAGCAGGCCGAGCGCCACGCCGCCCTCGGCCGGGTCGCCGAAGGTCTCGTGCGCGATCTCCGGATACAGCGCCCGGGACATGCCGAACACCATCGCGATCACGTCGACCACGAAGGACGCCAGCAGGATGCGCTGCCGGGCCAGATACACGAATCCGTCCAGGACCGTGCGCAATCCGGCCGAGCGGGCGGTGCCGGTCGGCGGGATCGCGGGCAGTCGCCAGACCGCCCACACGGTGGCGAGCAGGGCGATCGCGTCGATCAGATACAGCGTGGACAGCCCGACCACGGGGATCAGCACCCCGGCCAGCACGGGGCCCGCGATGGCCCCGAACTGCTGCACGGTCATGCTGAGCGCGCTGGCGGCGGCCAGGTGCTCGGCGGGCAGCAGGCGGGGGATGGCGGCGCTGCGGGTTGGCTGGTTGACCGCGAACAGCGCCTGCTGCACGCCGAACAGGATCAGCACCACCCACACGTTGTTCAGGCCGCTCGCGGCCTGCGCCCAGAAGGCGAGCGCGGTGAGCCCGGTGCCGGCGTTGGTGATCAGCATGAGCGTGCGCCGGTCCATCACGTCGGCCAGCGCGCCGCCCCACAGCCCGAACACGATCAGGGGCACCAGGCCGAACAGTCCGGCCAGGCCGACATAGCCGGAGCTGCCGGTGATCTGGAAGATCTGCTGCGGCACCGCCACCACGGCCAGCTGCGAGCCGATGACGGTGACGATGTTGCTGGTCCACAGCCGCCGATAGTCGGGATAGCGCAGCGGCGTCGTGTCGGCGAGCAGTTTCACCGGCCGCAGCGTAGCGAGCGGCTCAGCCGCCCGACAGTGTTGTACTCGTCACGGTTGTAGCCGTTGCACGCGCGTGGTCCCGTCGGTCATGCGCACGACGATCCGGTTGTGCAGGCGGCCGCGCCGGCCCTGCCAGAATTCGACCTCGTCGGGGCGCAGCAGGTAGCCGCCCCAGTGCGGCGGCACCGGGATGTCGTCGACGTCGGCGAAGCGCTCGGTGGTCTCGGCCAGGATCCGGTCCAGTTCCGCGCGACTGCCCACCGGCCGGGACTGCTGCGAGGCCCAGGCTCCGAGCTGGGATTCCCGGGGCCGGGAGCGCCAGTAGACGGTGGTGGTCTCGATCGGGGTGCGCTCCACCGGGCCGCGCACGTGCACCTGGCGGCCCAGCGCGGGCCACAGGAAGGTGGCCGCGGCGAACGGGACCCCGGCCAGCTGGGTGCCCTTGGCCGAATCGTAGTTCGTGTAAAAAGTCACACCCGCGGGCGAGAGCCCCTTGCACAGCACGGTTCTGGCTACCGGTCGCGGACCGCTCGCGCCCTGCGCGACGGTGGCCAGCACCATGGCGTTCGGTTCGGCGATGCCGACCGCGGTGGCCTGCTCGATCCAGTGCCGGAGCAGGGGTTCCCAGCCCCCGGCCAGCCAGGTTTCGTCCAGGTCGGTGTCCTCCCCGCTGCCGAAATGCAAGGCGCCGTAATCGACGCGCATCGCGGCCAGATCCGTGGTCGAGACGTTTTCGGCCGGGTTGCGGCCGGCCGGGAAATTGTCCTCCGCCTGCATGGGCCAGACGTTACTCCGCGGTAGCAAGGAGTTATCGTTTTCCTGATCGGCATGTGCCTCGGCGAGCCATCTCATCGACGAGATACCCATGGCGACCATTTCGAGCGGCCTGCAAGCAGCCGCTGCGGATCCGAAGTGCAAGGAGAGTCCCAACATGACTACCGCCGTCCCCAGTGATTTCGTCAGCGGCCTCGAGGGTGTCGTGGCATTCACCACCGACATCGCCGAGCCCGACAAGGACGGCGGCGCGCTGCGCTACCGCGGCGTCGACATCGAGGACCTGGTCGGTGGCCGGGTGACCTTCGGCGACGTGTGGGCCCTGCTGGTCGACGGGGAGTTCGGCCGCGGTCTGCCGCCCGCCGAGCCGTTCCCGCTGCCGGTGCACACCGGCGACGTCCGCGTCGACGTGCAGGCCGGCCTGGCCATGCTCGCCCCGATCTGGGGCTACGAGCCGCTGCTGGACATCGACGACGAAACCGCGCGTGAGAACCTGGCCCGCGCCTCGGTGATGGCGCTGTCCTACGTGGCGCAGTCCGCGCGCGGCATCTACCAGCCCGCCGTGCCGCAGAAGAAGATCGACGAGTGCGCCACCGTCACCGAGCGGTTCATGACCCGCTGGAAGGGTGACCCGGATCCGGCGCACACCGAGGCCATCGACGCCTACTGGGTCTCCGCCGCCGAGCACGGCATGAACGCCTCCACCTTCACCGCCCGCGTCATCGCCTCCACCGGCGCGGACGTGGCGGCCTCGCTGTCCGGCGCGATCGGCGCCATGTCCGGCCCGCTGCACGGCGGCGCCCCGGCGCGCGTGCTGCCGATGATCGAGGCCGTGGAAAAGAGCGGCGACGCCCGGGCGCTGGTCAAGGGCATCCTGGATCGCAAGGAGAAGCTGATGGGCTTCGGTCACCGGGTGTACCGGGCCGAGGACCCGCGCGCCCGCGTGCTGCGCGCCACCGCCAAGCGGCTCAACGCGCCCCGCTTCGAGGTGGCCGCCGCGCTGGAGCAGGCCGCGCTGGCCGAGCTGCGCGAGCGCCGCCCGGACCGCGCCATCGAGACCAACGTCGAGTTCTGGGCCGCGGTGATTCTGGACTTCGCCGAGGTCCCCGCGCACATGATGCCCGCGATGTTCACCTGTGGCCGCACCGCCGGCTGGTGCGCGCACATCCTGGAGCAGAAGCAGCTGGGCAAGCTGGTCCGTCCGGCCGCCATCTACACCGGCCCGAGCCCGCGCAAGCCGGAAGACGTCGCGGGCTGGGCGAGCATCGCCCACGTCTGATCCCTCGATACCCGAGCCGGGCACCGGAATCGCGATTCCGGTGCCCGGCTCGTTTCGGTCCGGCGCCGGGTCAGGGCTTGGGGGCGGGCGTGAAGACGCCGAACTGGTTGCCGCTCGGGTCGAGCAGGTGCGCGAAGACCAGGCCGTCCGGCGCGGTGGTCGGCGGCTGAACCACCTTGCCGCCCAGGCGTTCCGTCGCCGCGGCGGTGGCCGCGACATCCTCGACCAGGACGAAGAAGATGGCGTGATTGGCCCCGGCGTCGGGTGTGTGGGCGACGCCGCCGCCGGGGGTCTCGGTGTCCGGGTAGCGGATCAGGTCGTAGCCGGGCAGGCTCGGGTCGGCGGCGAAGTTCCAGCCGAACAGGTCGCCGTAGAAGCGGTGGGCGCGCTCCGGCTGGTCGGTGCCGATCTGGAACCACGAAACGGTGTTGATGGTCGGGGTCGTCATGGGTTTGCTCCGGTCGGATAGTCGGGATCGCTGTGCGACACCACGATCACCCGGCCCGGCGACAACCCTGTGTCGGTGTTTCCGAAGTTCTTGCCGCCGAACGGTTCACAGCGCGATCGCCCGCACCTCCTGATCCGACGGCCCGCACGGATAGCCCTCGCGCGGCCGGATCGGCGCCGGAAGATCGGTCAGCGCGAGCGCGCTCATCCGATCCAGCCGGAACACGCGGAACCCGTCGCGCAACCGGCACCAGGCGATGAGATACCAGCCGCGAGCCCCGTTGACGAGTTCGACCGGCTCCACCGCCCGCTCACTGCTCTGCCCGAACTGATCCCGGTATCCCATGCTCAGCACCACGCCGCGCTCGATGGCCTGCCCGATCAGCGGCGGCAGCTCCGGCAGCTCGGTGTCGCCGGGCGGTCGCATCAGGCGCACCCGGGCGGCCAGGTCGCGGGCCGCCGCCGCGTTGCGCTCGGGCATGGCCGCCAGCACCTTGTGCAGGGCGCTGCGGCCGGCGTGATCGAAGGGCCCGCCCTTGTTGCGCGCCAAAGCCACTGCCAGCGCGACGGTTTCGGCCGGGGTGAAGTTCAGCGGCGGCAGCGACATGCTCTTCTCCAGCGCGTAACCGCCACGCCGGCCGACATCGGCGTAGATGGGGATGCCCGCCTGCTGCAGCGCGGCGATATCCCGTTCGATGGTGCGCAGGCTGACGCCGTGCCGCTCGGCCAGCTGGCGCGCGGTACGCAGGCGCGGCGCCACGGCTCGGAGCTCTTCGACGATCGCGTACAACCGATCCGTCCGGTTCACCCCGCCACCGTAGACCTGCCCACCGACAACTTCCGGCGCTCAGCGCTCCCGTTCGGGCAGATCCAGCACCAGCCGCGCGCCGCCCAGCGGACTGTCGTCGAAATACGCCTGCCCGCCGTGCAATTGGGCCTGCTGTGCCACCAGCGCCAACCCCAGCCCCGACCCGCCCTTGCTGGCCTGGCTGCCGCGATAGAAGCGATCGAACACGGCCGCGCGTTCGTCGGCCGGAATACCGGCGCCGTCGTCGTCGACGGTGATCAGGATGTGGCCGTCGGGCCTGCGGTGCGCGGAGACGAGCGCGTTCTTCGCGCGGCCGTGCTTGACCGAGTTGGCCAGCGCGTTGTCCACCGCCAGCCGCAGCCCGGCGGGCAGGCCGCGGGTGATCAGCTCGGCGTCGCATTCGATGCTGACCCGCAGGTCGGGGAAGTGCCGCATGGCGTCGTGCGCGGCCTGATCGCACAGGTCGCCGACGTCGGTGGCGACGTGATCGCGCTCGTTGGTGAGATCGCCGGTGGCCAGGCGCTCCAGCGCGCCGAGGGTGGTCTCCACCCGGCCCTGGCTGCGTTGCAGGTCGGTGAGGATCTCGGTGCGCTGCGCCTCGTCCAGGTCCAGGGTGCGCAGCACCTCCAGGTCGGTGCGCATGGCGGTGAGCGGGGTGCGCAGCTCGTGCGCGGAGACGGCGGCGAAATCGCGGGCCGTCTCCAGCGCGGCCGCGGTCTCGGCCTGCGCCTCGTCGACGCGGTCCAGCATGGTGTTCACCGCGTCGGCCAGCTGCTCGGCCTCGCGCACGCCCGAACCGTCCACGGGCGTGGTCGGATTGGCGGGATCGGCGAAGCCGCTGCGCCCGGCGACCTGCCGGGTCAGGCGCACGATCGGCCGGACCGCGCGCCCGGCGAACAACCAGCCCAGCGCGGCGGCCGCGGCGATGGCGATGAGCGCGCCGCCCAGCACCCACTGGCGCTGTTCGGCGGTCGCGCGCGCGGCCTCTTCGGCCGGGATGCCGAGGGTGACGACTCGCCCGGCGGGCTGTTTTTCGGTGGTGGTGAGCAGCCGGTAGGAACTGCCGTCCACCATGGCGGTGTGGAAACCCGTTGCCTCCTCGGGCAATCGGACCTGGCTGCTGGCCACCACGGTGCCGCTGTCGCGCACGGTGACGGCGATGTCGTTGTTGAGCCCGGTCAGGCTGATCAGCCGGACCGCCACCACCGGATCGATCAGCACCAGGCGCGAGGCCATCCGCAGCTGCTGGTCGCTCTGCTGCAGATTGATCCGCTCGATCGCGCGAATACTGATCAGGCTCAACAGGGTGACGATGATGATCGCGCCCATCGCCGCCGCGGCCGCGACCCGCGTGCGCAGCGAGAACGCCCTCATTTCGGCGGACGCAGCACGAATCCGACGCCCCGGATCGTGTGCAGAAGCCTTGGGGTGTCCTCGATTTCGAGTTTCCGGCGCAGATATCCGACGAACACGTCCACCACATTGGTGTCGGCCGCGAAATCGTAGCCCCACACCAATTCCAGTAACCGCTCCCGGCTCAGCACCACGCCCGCGTTGCGGGCCAGGGTGGACAGCAGCTCGAATTCCCTTTTGGTGAGCTCGATTTCCTGTCCGTGCAGCAGCGCGCGGTAGCCGGCCTCGTCCACCTCGAGCGGCCCGACGCAGATGGCCCCGGGAGTCTCCGGCACGGGCGCGTCCGAGCGCCGCCGCAGCAGCGCCCGGATCCGGGCCACCAGTTCGGCCAGCACGAACGGTTTCACCAGGTAGTCGTCCGCGCCGGACTCCAGGCCGGAGATCCGGTCGTCGACCGAGGCGCGGGCGCTGAGCACGCAGATCGGCACCTCGTTGCCCATGGCCCGCAGCGCGGTCACCACGCCCGCGCCGTCGAGCACCGGCATGTTCATGTCCAGCACGATGGCGTCGGGCGCGTGCTCGTTCACGCTGCGCAGGGCGGCTGCCCCGTCCCGGGCGACGAGCACCCGGAAACCGGACAGCCGCAGTCCGCGCTCGACCGAGGCGAGCACGTCTTCGTCGTCGTCGACCACAAGCACCGTGGGGTTAGCCGTCACAGGGTCATTGTGCCGCGCCGACTCGGCCGGATCGGTCAAGGCCGGGATCAGTAGTTGTGGCAAACGGCCGCGACCTCGGCGATCGTGTTGCCGATGCCGGCGGCCCGCGGATCGTTCTGGGCCTGGGCGGCGGCGTCCGGGTTCTCCTCGACGATGCGCTGGAATTCGGCGCGCCGCTGTTCCACCGGCAGATCGAACTTGGCCTTCAGCTCGGCCTTCTGCGCCGGGTTGTTGTCCAGGATGTTGGCCAGGGCCGGAGCCTTGTCGTGCAGCGCCGCGTCCACCTGCGCGAAGGTGCAGGTCGAGTTCAGCAGCGGCGCGGCCAATTCCAGCGGGCCCGCGTTCGCCACACCCGGCGCGAGCAGCACGGCTACCGCGCCCGCACCGCCGGCGAGCAGGGCGGTAGCAGAGCGAGCAGAGAAACGCTTCATGAAGTCACTCCCGAAAATCGAGGGTTGCTGAGACGCCCTCGACGCTATTACCCCGCTCTGGCCCGTGTCTTAGCCGAGGATGAGAAACCTCTGAGGAGAGCCTGCGATCAGGGTGTGATGCGCGGGAATTCGCCGGTGTCGGCCTTGGTGGTGATGATCTGATCGGCGAGCGCCACCAGCACCGCCGGGTCCTCGATCGTGGAGGGAATGTCGTAGTCGTCGCCGGTGCTGATCTGGCGGATCGTCTTGCGCAGGATCTTGCCCGAGCGGGTCTTGGGCAGCCCGGCCACGATCACCGCGTCGGCCAGCTGCGCGATGGCGCCGACCTGGTCGCGCACCCGCTGGGTGAGTTCCGCGCGCAGCCGCTCCGGGTCCACCGCGACGTCTTCCTTGAGCACGACGTACGCGATCGGCCGCTGGCCCTTGAGTTCGTCGGGCAGCCCGACGACCGCGCACTCGGCGACCGCGGGATGCCCGGCGATCGCCGCCTCGATGCTGCCCGCCGAGAGCCGGTGCCCGGCCATGTTGATCACGTCGTCGCTGCGGCCGAGGACGAACAGGTAGCCGTCCTCGTCGAAGTAGCCGGAGTCGCCGGTCAGGTAGTGGCCGGGGAAGGCCGACATGTAGGAGCGCGTGAAGCGGGTGTCGTCCTGCCACAGGCCGGTCAGGGTGCCCGGCGGCATCGGCAGCCCGATCACGATATTGCCCTCGACACCCGCCGCGACGGGGTTGCCCTCGGCGTCGAGCACCCGCAGCCGGTAGCCGGGCACCGGCACCGAGGCCGAGCCGGATTTGATCGGAAGTTGTTGCAGGCCCAGGGGATTGGCGCAGATCGGCCAGCCGGTCTCGGTCTGCCACCAGTGATCGACCACGGGGCAGTCGGCGCGGCCGGCGAGCAGCACCTCGGTGGCCCACTGGTAGGTCGCCGGGTCCAGCCGCTCGCCCGCGCAGAACAGCGCGCGCAGCCCGGACAGGTCGTAGCGGTGGGCCAGGGTCGCCGCGGCGTCGGCCTTGCGGATGGCGCGCAGCGCGGTCGGCGCGGTGAACAGCACCTTGACCCGATGCTGCTCCACGATCCGCCAGAACGCGCCCGCGTCCGGGGTGCCGACCGGCTTGCCCTCGTAGAGCAGCGTCGTCGCGCCGACCAGCAGGGGCGCGTACACGATGTAGGAGTGCCCGACGACCCAGCCGACATCGGAGGCCGCCCACATCACCTCGCCCGGGCCGACGTCATAGATATTGCGCATGGACCAGGCCAGGGCCACCGCGTGCCCGCCGTTGTCGCGCACCACGCCCTTGGGCTTTCCGGTGGTGCCGGAGGTGTAGAGGATGTAGAGCGGGTCGGTCGCGGCCACCGCGACCGGATCCGCGCGGGGCGCGTCGCGCACCGCGTCGTCCCAGTCCAGCCACCGCACCGCGACCGTCGCGGCCGAGGCGGGCAGCGACTCCGTCGCCTCCTGCCACTCGCCGAATTTCATGGTCGGGAACTGCGGCCGCTGTTTGACGATCACATGACGAGGCACGGCGGTCTCGGCAAGATCCAACGCCTGCAGCACGATCGGCGGGTAATCGATCTTGCGACCGGGCTCGAGGCCGCCGGAGGCAGTGATGAGCAACACGGGCTCGGCGTCGTCGATGCGGGCCGCGAGCTCCGGTGCGGCGAAGCCGCCGAAGACCACCGAGTGCACCGCGCCGATGCGCGCGCAGGCCAGCATGGCGATCACGGCTTCGGGGATCATCGGCAGGTAGATCACCACGCGGTCGCCCACCCCGACCCCGAGCCGGGCCATCGCCCCGGCGAATTCGGCCACCGCGTCCAGCAATTCGGCGTAGCTGTACTGACCCCTGGTGTCGGTCATAGCCGAGTCGTATATTAGGGCCGTCTGGTTCGCCCGGTCGTCGCTCCCGCCGTGCACGTGCCGGTCGAGGGCGTTGTAGGAGGTGTTGAGGCGAGCATCCGGGAACCATCGGGGTACCGGTCGGGCTGCGGTGTCGACGATTTGGGTCGGCGGCACGTCCCAGTCGATGGCCGTGGCAGCGCTGCTCCAGAACTCGGCGGGATCCACCAAGCTGGTCTGATAGACCCGTCGGTAGTCGCTCTGCGCACCCACTGCTGTGACTCCCTAGCCCTCGCCTCGATACCCGCCTCGATAGATCTGGATGATTGTGGCAGACTTCACGCGACACCCGGGTGGGTGTCGTGACCTTTGGTTTTGCCTGGAATGGGCTGGTCAAGGCCCGTAGTCCACCTCGGAGTCACCCAAGAAGTTATTGATCCGTTAGAATCTGATGTCACTTATTTCGGCCGTCATAGACGCAATTTCTCGGCCAGCCGCAGTTCTCGGCCAGCTTCGCCTGTCGAGCCAGCATGTGATGGCGCATGGTTGGGGCCAGTTTGGAAAGTGAGTGGGAGATGCGTGACGCCGCTAGGTCCGGCAAGAAGCGCTGGGCGCTTGGCAATTGGGACCTGCGCTGGAAGGTTACGGCGGTCCTCGCCGTGCCGCTGGCGGTCGCGGTCGGGCTCGGCGTGTCGAGGATTACCTCAGAGTTCTCCGAAGCCGGTCGGCTGAAGGCCGTTTCGGAGAACATCGAGGTCATCCCGGCGGTGACCGGGTTACGTTCGACCTACAACACCGTTGTGGGTTCGCAGTTGATTTCGCTGGCTCCGGGCACGTCCATCGTGACCGACCAGAACCTGGCCGATCTGGACAAAGCGCTGGTCGTAGCCGAGAGCTCGGTGAGCGACCTGGATAATCTGCCGAAGGCGCGCGCCGCCTTCGAGAGCATGATCACCCAGGCGAAAGCCACTCGGGCCCAGGGCAAGGCGCCCACGCCCAACACGGCGGAGGCACTAGCCCAGATCGACAAGGCGACCAACGAGTCGGTCACCATCTTGGAGACCGCCGTCTCGCAGGTCAGCGACCCGGCGATGGATGCCGCGAAGCTGCGCCTTGTCGATTCGATCAACACCCGAGGCACCCTGCTGCCCGAGCTGGCGGCCTTCAGCGACTTCCTGCGCGGCTCGCAGACCGCCCTGACGAACTTCTACACCAGCGCCAGCACCGAGCGTCAGCTGCTCAACATGCTCGCGCACCGCTTCCCCGACGGCGACCCGGCCATCGCCGACCTGCGCGCCGGTGTCGACACCCGCGTCTCGCTGGTCAGCAGCCCCGAGGTGGCGCTGGGCAAGCTCCCGATCGGCGACCTCAAGAACTCGATGACGACCAGCCTGGACGTCTACGACCGGGTGATCGCCAAGGCCACCAAGGACATCGACGCCGCCATGTCGCGGCTGTCGTCCAAGGCCAATACCGACGCGTGGACCTACACCGCGGTCGTGCTCGCCACCATCCTGGCGGCGCTGTTGCTCGCCGTGTTCGTCGCGCGCTCGATGATCGTTCCGCTGCACCGCCTGCGCCTGGCCGCCCTGCGCGTCGCCGAGAGCGACCTGCCGCACGAGGTCGCCCAGCTGCGTAACGGCGCCGCCCCGGAAGACGTGCCGCTGGAACCGATGCCGGTGCGCAGCTCCGAGGAAATCGGTCAGCTCGCCCGCGCCGTCGACGACATCCACGGCCAGGCGCTGCGTCTGGCCAGTGACCAGGCGCAGATGCGTTCCCAGGTCAACGACATGTTCGAGACGCTGGCACGCCGCTCCAAGTCGCTCGTCGACCATCAGCTCAGCCTGATCGAGGCGATGGAGTACGACGAGAAGGACCCACGCCTGCTGGAGAACCTCTTCCGGCTGGACCACCTCGCCGCGCGTATGCGCCGAAACGGCGACAACCTGCTGATTCTGGCCGGCACCAAGCAGCGCCGCGCCAAGTCCGCCCCGGTCGAGATCGCCGACGTGCTGCGCGCCGCGATCTCCGAGGTGGAGGATTACGAGCGCGTGAAACTGGGCGCGACGCCGCGCGGTTCGCTGATCGAGCCCGCCGCCTCCGACCTCGCGCACCTGTTCGCCGAGCTGCTGGACAACGCCCTGCGTGCCTCGCCGCCGGAGACGGACGTGAAGTTCACCTTCGCGCAGGCGCACGACCAGGGTCTGCTGATCGAGGTCGCCGACCGCGGCATCGGTATGCCGCCGGCCGAGATGGTCGAGATCAACCGCCGTCTGGAGCAGACGGCAGAGCCGGGCCCCGACACCGCCCGTCACATGGGTCTGTTCGTGGTCGGCCGGTTGGCCGAGCGGCACGGTCTCACCGTGCGGCTGCGCCCGACCTTCGACACCGCGCGCGATCCGGGTGTAACGGTGACGGTGCACGTCCCGGTAGGCCTGATCGTGCACGGCAAAGCAAGCGTCCAGCAAACCGCGGCTCCGGCGGTTCCCGCCGCGGCCGCCGAGCGTCCGCGTCCGTCGAACCCGTCGTCGATGCAGATGCGCTCGGTCACCCGGACGCCGCAGGGCAACGTCATGGTGACGGTGGATCCCGGTGTCAGCGGCCCGATCCAGAATCGCGACGCCCCGCCGCCGAGCGCGCCCGCCGGCGCGGGCGGCCTGCCGCAGCGCCAGCCGGGTTCGGCCGCGGCCGCCGCGGGCATGCGCCAGGAAGGCCAGCCTTCGGGGCCGACCTTGCGCTCGGCCTCGGGCCAGGCACAGAACGGCCCGCAGCGCGGCAAGCTCGCCGCTGCGAGCCTGCCCAAACGCAACCTCGCGGGTGGCCCGCCGCCGCGTCAGCCGGGTACGTCCGAGCCATCGGTTTCCAGCGCTTCCGGCGGCCTGCCGCCGCGCGACGCCAATGCCGGTCTGCCGCAGCGCCAGCCGGGCGGCAACGGCGCGCCCCAGCCCACGGGCACGGGCGGTCTGCCGCAGCGTCAGCCCGGCGCCAACGGCGCACCCGGGCGGCCTGCCGAGGCCGGCCTGTCGCAGCGGCAGGCGCCGAGCCTGCCGTCCCGTGACGCGACGCCGAGCACCGCCAGCGGTCTGCCGCAGCGCGAGCCGGGCGTGAACGGCCCGACGGTGAAGGGCGCGACGGTGCCGCCGCCGCGAGTGAACCCGCCCGCGCCGCAGCGTGATTCGGGCACCGGCGCGGTGCCGCAGCGTCCGGCCGCGTCGACCGGTCTGCCGCAGCGTCAGCCGTCCGGTCTGCCGCAGCGTGACTCTGCCACTGGTTTGCCACAGCGTGAGCCTTCGTCGGGTGGTTTGCCGCAGCGGGATCCGCTGGCCGGTGGTCTGCCGCAGCGTGAGCCGACGGCCGGTGGTCTGCCGCAGCGGGATCCACTCGCGGGTGGTTTGCCGCAGCGTGAGCCTTCGGCCGGTGGTCTGTCCCAGCGCGATCCGCTCGCTGGTGGTCTGCCGCAGCGTGAGCCGACCGCCGGTGGTCTCCCGCAGCGTGAGCCTTCGGCCGGTGGCCTGCCCCAGCGCGATCCGGCGGCCGGTGGTTTGCCGCAACGCGAACCCAGTGCGCTGCCGCAGCGTGAGGCCGGTGGTCTGCCGCAGCGTCAGCCGGGCACCTCGCCGCTCGGCGGTGGCCTGCCGCAGCGTGAGCCCGGCGCCTCGCCGCTGGGCGGTGGCCTGTCCCGGCGGGAAGCCGCCTCCACGGAGCTGCCGCAGCGCACCGCCGGTCTGCCGCAACGGGAACGGGGCGCGGCCGATGTCGCGGACAGCGCGCTGTCCTCCGGCTCGATCGACCCGCAGGCGCCCGCCCGGGATCCGGGCAAGCACAGCATGCGGTCCGACCCGGCCAAGGCCGCCTCGTTCTTCCAGACTCGGTTGCAGCCCGCGGTCGAAACCGGATCCACGATGGACAGCCCGATTTTCGCCGAGATGATGTCGGCGTGGCTGTCGGATCCGAATCCGGACCGGTCCCAGGTTGCCGCTGCCTTCGAATCACCGGGTGACGAAGGCTGGCAGGCCGCCCGCAAGGCGGCGGAAGCACAATCCGAGAAAAAGACCGCTGCCGGGTTGCCGCAACGCGATCCGGGCGGAAGGCTGGTCCCCGGCGGTGTCACCGGTGCCGCCAGGGAACGGGCGCCCCGTCGCGATCCGGAAATGATCAGGTCCAGCTTGAGTCGTCACCAGCAGGGCGTCCGGGATGGCCGCTCAATGAAAGCACCCCTAACCGGAGAAGGAGACCGATGAACCCCGATCTAGGTGGTACGAATCGTCAACTGGATTGGCTGGTTTCGAACTTCGCCAACGAGGTTCCTGGCGTAGCCCATGCCGTCCTGGTTTCGGCTGACGGCCTACTCATGGCCGCGAGCGCACAGCTGCCCGTCGACCGCGCCGAGCAGCTCTCGGCGGTGACCGCGGGGCTCGCCAGCCTCTCGGTGGGTGTCTCGAACCTGTTCGAGGGCGGCACCGTGCTGCAGTCGGTTGTCGAGATGGAGCACGGTTACCTGCTGCTCATGGCGGTTGGTGACGGCTCCTACCTCGCGGTGCTGACCAACACGTCCTGCGACATCGGACAGGTCGGCTACGAAATGGCCTTGTTGGTCGAGCGTGTGGGCCAGACAGTGCAGGCCACGCCACGCGTCACGATGGGTTCCTGATGGTGGGATGGACATAGAAGATCACCGCGTGGGGAGCGCCGAGCCGAGCCTCGTCCGCCCATACTCGCTGACTGGCGGCCGCACCCGGCCGGCGGTCGAGTTGGCTTTGGAAGCTCTCGTCGCGTCGCATCCGGTCGCCCTGGAGCGGCAGTTCGAACTGACCAACATCGAGACGTCAATCGTGGAGTTGTGCAGAGAATCGCCCTCCGTTGCCGAACTTTCGGCGCGTCTGAGCATTCCGATCGGAGTGGCCCGAGTTCTCGTGGCCGACCTGATCGAAGCCGGGCATGTCCGCGTATCGGCGACTTTGAAAGACGATTCCAGCGACGATGAACGTCGCGAGCTGATCGAAAGGGTTCTCAGTGGACTCCGGCGTATATGATTCGACGGCGCATGTCGATACTCGGACCAGCAAGCCGACCTCGGCGAAGATCGTGGTCGCGGGTGGTTTCGGTGTCGGCAAGACCACGCTGGTCGGTGCCGTCTCGGAGATCGTTCCGCTGCGCACCGAGGCCTTGGTCACCAACGCCAGTACGGGAATCGACAACCTGACCGGCATTCCGATGAAGTCGACCACCACGGTGGCGATGGACTTCGGCCGGATCAGTCTCGCCGACGACCTGGTGCTGTATCTGTTCGGCACCCCGGGCCAGTACCGGTTCTGGTTCATGTGGGACGACCTGATCCGCGGTGCCATCGGCGCCGTGGTCCTGGTCGACACCCGCCGGCTGGAAGACAGTTTCGCGGCTGTCGACTACTTCGAGGCGCGCAACCTACCGTTCCTGGTGGCGCTCAACGAGTTCGACGACGCGCCGCGGTATCCGATCGAGGACATCCGCCAGGCCCTCGCGGTCTCCGCGGACGTGCCGATCCTCTCGATCGATGCCCGCCGCCGCGAGCCCGCCAAGCAGGCGCTGGTCTCGCTCACCGAGTACGCCCTGCGCAAGGTGATGCAGGGGTACTAGCGGTGTGAGCTCGTTGCCCGGAGGTGGTAGCGCGGCGTGACCATGCAGGGCGTCGCGAACACCGCCATCGGGTACTGAGTACGCTCCCTCGGTGCGCATTTCGGCCGAGGAACTACTCGAACAGCTGCTCGACGCGGGATCTTTCGTCAGCTGGGACCGGCCACCGCTGGAGGTGGCCGGTTCGACGCGGTATCGCGGCGAGCTGCGCCGGGCTGCCGAGGTGGCGGGCACCGACGAGGCGGTGCGCACGGGCGAGGGTCTGCTGCGCGGTCGCCGGGTCGCGGTCATCGCCTGCGAGTTCGGCTTTCTCGCGGGCTCGATCGGTGTGGCGGCGGCGGAGCGCATCGTCACGGCCGTGGAGCGTGCGACCGAACTCGGGCTGCCGCTGGTCGCCTCGCCCACCTCCGGCGGGACCCGGATGCAGGAGGGCACCGTCGCCTTCGTGCAGATGGTGAAGATCGCAGCCGCCGTCGCGGTGCACAAGGCTGCCGGGCACCCGTATCTCGTCTATCTGCGCGACCCGACCATGGGTGGGGTGTTCGCGTCCTGGGGTTCGCTGGGGCACATCACGTTCGCGCAGCCGGGGGCGCTGATCGGGTTCCTCGGTCCGCGCGTCTATAAAGCGTTGTACGACAAGCCTTTTCCGGAAGGTGTGCAGACCGCCGAGAACCTGTATCGCAACGGTGTGATCGATGGCGTGGTGCCGATCTCGGTCTTCCGGCGTATCGCGCACCGGGCGCTGAGCGTACTGGGCGGTATTCCGTTTCCGAGTGAGCCTGCGGCCCAACGAATTCCGGCGGTTCCGCCGGAGGATGTTCCGGCGTGGACCTCGGTGCTCGCCTCTCGCCGTCCCGACCGGCCGGGCATCCGTGACCTCTTACGTCATGTGACGCAACGGGTTCCGCTCAGCGGCACCGGACAGGGCGAGGCCGATCGCACCGTGGTGCACGCCCTGGCCCGGTTCCGCGGCCAGCCCTGCGTCGTCTTCGGTCACGACCGCTCGGGCCAGCGGGGCGAGAACACCATGGGCCCGGCTGCCTTGCGCGAGGCCCGCCGCAGCATGGCTCTCGCGCAGGAACTCCGGGTTCCGCTGGTACTCGTGATCGACACCGTCGGCGCGGCTCTGTCCAAGGAGGCGGAGGAGCGCGGCCTGGCTCCCGAAATCGCCCGTTGCCTGGCCGATCTCACCACCCTGCGCACCCCGACCGTCTCGGTTCTGCTGGGCCAGGGCACCGGCGGGGGAGCGCTGGCGCTACTGCCCGCCGACCGCGTCCTCGCCGCGACCCACGCCTGGCTCGCCCCGCTGCCGCCGGAGGGCGCCAGCGCGATCGTCTACCGCGACACCGATCACGCACCAGATCTCGCTGCCGCCCAGCGTATTCGGTCCGCGGATCTGCTCGCCGACGGCATCGTGGATCGCATCGTCCCGGAAAACCCGGACGCCGCAGACGAACCCGTCGACTTCGCCCGCCGCGTCGTGCAAGCCATCGCCGACGAGCTGACTCTGCTGCGCGGCCGGTCCGAATCCGACCTCGCGAGCCAACGGCATCGACGCTATCGCCGACTGGGCCTTACGGCGGCTCAGTGAGGGGAGGCGGGCTCAGCACCGCCGTGTTCGAGCTGGTGGTCTACCTGTTGCCGGCTCCGCACACACCTGAGGGTTACTCCTCGCCGAGCCAGGCCGGATGCCAGAGTCGCCCGACTTCGGTCCAGTTCATGAACCGCACGGCCCCAACGACCTTGGGTGTCACCCAGACGGCTTCCTTGCGTTCCTCGGCGGTGAGGGTGTTGTCGAACGGGCTGGTCTTGCGCTCCAGTTTCCGCAGGCGGCCGGCCAGCTCGCGCATGCCCTCGTCACCGAAGCCGGTGCCGACCCGGCCGACGTAGATCAGCCTGCCCTCGTGCGGGATGCCGACCAGCAGCGACTTGAAGCTGCGGGCCGCACTGCGGCGGTAGCCGCCCACCACCACCGCGAGGGTGCGCCAGTTGCGCTGTTTCACCCACGAGTGGCCACGTTTGCCCGGTAGGTAGACGGAGTCTTTGCGTTTGGCGACAACGCCTTCCAGCCCCTGCTCCTGGCTGTAGCGCAGCGCGTCGGCACCCGGCCCGTCCAGGCGCGGCGGCACCCGCATCGACGGGGCCGTGGCGGCCAGCGCTTCCAGGACCCGGCGGCGATCGGCATAGCGTTTGCGCACCAGCGAGGTGCCGTCGAGGTAGAGCACGTCGAAGGCGACGAACACCGCGCGCGCCGCATCCGCCTGGAGCAGACCGAGATTGGCGACGCCGTGGTCGTCGAAGACCACCGCTTCGCCGTCGAGAACCACATCGTGCCCGGCCAGTTCCGCGGCCAGTGGTCCGATACCCGGATAGCGGGAGGTCACCACGTTCCCTCGGCGGCTGCGCAGCGTTAGCCCGCCGGCGGTGACCTCGGCGATCAAACGGAAACCGTCCCACTTGGTTTCGAAGGACCAGTCGTTGTCGCCGAGATCGCCGACCTCACCCTCGGTGGCCAGCATCGGTTCCAGCCCACGCGGGAACGGGGCCGCCGCCTGGCGGCGCACCTGCTCCGGCCGGATGCCCTTCGGTTCGGTCGGTGCGTCTTTCGGCTCGGCGTCCGGGTTCTGGTCCCGCATCAGGTGCATGAGCCACTGGTTGCCGTTGGTCTGGATCAGCGCGAACCGGCCGTTCAGCCGCTCGCCGTGGAAGCGCACGATCACCTCGTCCGGGCGCCACTTCTCCGTCTCGTAGGTGCCGGAATCCCAGATCGTCATCTCACCGGCGCCGTACTGCCCCTTCGGAATCGCACCGTGGAAGTGCAGGTATTCCAGCGGATGATCCTCGGTGTGCACCGCCAGCCGATTCTGATCGGAGGAGGTCGGCGGGCCCTTGGGCACCGCCCAGGACGCCAGCACGCCGTCGCGTTCCAGGCGCACGTCCCAGTGCAGCCGGCGGGCGTGATGCTCCTGGACGACGAAGCGATTGCCGTCGGTGGCGGTGGGCGGCGCGGCGGGCACCGGCTCCGGGGTGCGCTTCGGATCGCGCATGGAGCGGTACTTCGTCAGCGCGTCGGTCTGCGCGGCGGGCCCGGCGGGATCGAGCCCGGCGAGCAGATCGCCGTCGTCGCTGAACCGGGCGAGCACCTCGTCGAAGCGCAGGTGCCGCAGCTTCTTCCCGTTCTCGATCTCACGCCAGCTACGCGGCGCCGCGACCGTCGGGAGCTCCCGGCCGCGCAGGGAGTAAGGCGCGATCGTCGTCTTGGCCGGATTGTTCTGGCTCCAGTCGAGGAAGACCTTGCCCGTGCGCACCTTCTTCGCCATCGTCGCGGTGACGAGATCGGGATGCAGCTTCTCCAGATTGGTGGCCACCTGCTTGGCGACGGTGGACGCGCCGCCCGGGCTGAGCGCCTTGCCCAGCGGGACGTAGAGGTGAATTCCCTTGCTGCCGCTGGTCACCGGGAAGGTCGGCAAGCCGATGCCCTCGACCATCTCCCGGACCAGCAGCGCCACCCGCGCGCACTCGGCCAGCCCGGCGCCGGGCCCCGGGTCGAGATCGAAGACGATCCGGGTGGCGAAACCGATCTGCTCACCGTCGAAACGCCATTGCGGCACATGGATTTCCAGCGCCGCCTGCTGCGCCAGCCAGGCCAGACCGGCCTCGGAATCGATGACCGGATAGACGGCGCGGCGGGAGGAGTGCTCGACGGTGTGGCGTTCCATCCACGCCGGCGCGTGCGAGGGCAGGTTCTTCTCGAAGAACGAGGAGGCTTCGACCCCGTCGGGCCAGCGCTTGCGCGTCACCGGGCGGCCCGCGATATGCGGCAGCATGGCCGGGGCGATCGCCGAATAATAGGCGATGACCTCGCCCTTTGTCGTCCCTGATGCCGGGTACAGCACCTTGTCGAGGTTGGTGAGATCAACCTCGACGGGGGGCCGGCCCGGGCTGCCACCGAACTCGCGGCGGGGAGACATAACCGAATTCTAGTGGCGGGGACCGACAATCGGCCCCCGTCGCACGTCAGGCCTGCGAGCCGGGCTGCTCCGGCGGCACCGCCTTCTTGGCGGCCTCCTGCACCTTGTCGATCTTGTCGGAGTATTTGCCCTGGGTCTTCTTGTCCACGAAGTCGCCGGCCTTGTCGACCGCGTCGTGGATTTTGTCGGCGTTCTTGGCCGCCATGTCCTTACCCTTGCCGACCAGGCCTTTGAGATTGTCCGCGAAACTCATTTCCCGGGTCCTTCCTGTCGATCGAGCGAGAAAAGTCGAAACCGTCTGGTTTCAACCAATATCCTCCCACCAGCCCTTTTCCTCCGGCACCTCGGGAAGTGCGCCGGGATCGATGCGCTGGCCGGGCATCGGCACCACGACCGGGGTGCCCGCCGCCGCGGCCGCCTGCACCATCCGCCGGACCGGCTCCGACCAGCCGTGGAAGGCCAGGTTGAAGGTCGCCCAGTGGATCGGCACGAGCAGGCCGTGGCCCGCGTCGCCGCCGCACAGATCGGCGTGCGCGCGCACCGCCTCCTCCGGATTCATGTGCACGTCGGGCCAGCGGGTGTCGTAGGCGCCGATCGGCAGCAGCGTCAGATCGAACGGGCCCAGCGCCGCACCGGCGTCGGCGAAGACCTTGGTGTAGCCGGTGTCGCCGCCGAAGTAGACCCGCCGGGTCGGGCCGACGATCGACCAGGACGCCCACAGCGTGGTGTTGCGGACCAGCCCGCGCCCGGAGAAGTGCCGGGCCTCGGTGCAGGTCAGCACCAGATCGGTGCCATCGCGCTCGCGGCCCAGCGCGGCCAGCGACACCGAGCCGCCCCAATCCAGTTCGACGATCCGGTGCTCGGGGACGCCCCAGTGCCGCAGGTGCGCGCCGATGCCGAGCGGCACCAGGAACGGCACCGACTGAGTCGAGACCAGCTCGCGGATGGTCGCCTTGTCGAGGTGGTCGTAGTGATCGTGGGAGATGATCACCGCGTCCAGCGGCGGCAGCTCCGACAGCGGCATCGGCACCGGATGCAGCCGGGCCGGGCCCACCAGCGCGGACGGCGAAACCCGTTCGCTCCAGACCGGATCGGTGAGCACCCGGTAGCCGTCCACCTCGATCAGCGCCGAGGCATGGCCGTACCAGGTGACGGCCAGGTCGGCCGCCTCGGCGGGTGCGGGCGGCGTCTGCAACGGGACCACACCGCGCGGGCGGCCCGCGTTGCGCCGGGTCAGCGCCGAGTACAGCAGCGAGGGCGCCGAACCGGCCGCGATCTGGCTGCTGGGCTCGGTGTTGTGGAACTGCCGGTTGCGGTAGCTCGCGGCCCCCGTCGCGTACGGCGCGATGGCCGACATGGAGGCGCCGATCGCCGACGGGATGTCCCAGACCGCGCGGACCACCCAGCCGACGCCGACGGCGCCGGCCACGGCGCCCAGAATCCGTTTCGCGTTCATCGCCGTATCCCCTTATCGTCCAAGGAATTTCGCCGTGCGCTTCTCTGACCTGGCCTGTCGCCCTTCTTGGGCGTCCGCGCTGGCCCAGGCCGCCGCCAGCGCTTCGCGCTGCTGCGCGGTGTCGGGATCGCGGGTGCCGTCGTCGTTGAGCACCAGCTTGAGGTGCCGCAGCGACAGCGGCGCGAGCTCGGCGATCGACTTCGCCCACGCCTGCGCGTCGGCGAGCGTGCCGAGGCGGTTGGCGAAGCCGTAGGTGTAGGCGTCCTGCGCCGTGACGCTCTCCGCGCCCAGCAGAACGCTGCGCGCCGGACCGCCGCCGATCAGCGACACCAGCCGGCGAATCGTCCACCGGTCCACCGAGATACCGAGCTTCGCGGCCGGGATCGCGAGGTAGGAATCCGGCGTCATCACCCGGAGGTCCGAGGCCAGCGACAGCTGCACGCCCGCGCCGAGCGCGCCGCCGTTGATCGCCGCGATCACGGGGATCGGCGCGGACTCGATGGTGTGCAGCATGTCCATCAGGTCGCCCAGGAACTGTTCGGAGTACACCCCGGTCAGATCGGCCCCGGCGCTGAACAGCGGGCCGCGCCCGGTCAGCACGAGCACCCGGGCGCCGTCTTCGACCGCGGCCAGCACGGCCTCGCGCAGCAGGATCACCAGCTCGTTGTTCAGGGCATTGCGACGCTCTTCGCGCTGCAACTCGATGGTGACGACGTCACCGTCGCGGCTGACTCCGAGCATGCCCACTCCCCGTGCTCAACGTAGTGATTGGTTACCTTTACTGTGCCACAGCCGGGGGCCGTGTTCGCTGAGGGCGTTACGATCACCACTCGTGCCGACAGATTTCGAGATCCTCGTGATCGGCGCTGGTCAGGCCGGACTGTCGGCGGGTTATCACCTGCGGCGCCTCGGACTGGAACCGGAGCGTGACTTCCTCATCGTGGACCACGCGCCGGGGCCGGGCGGCGCCTGGCAGTTCCGCTGGCCCTCGCTCACGCTGACCACCGTCAACCGGGTGCACGACCTGCCCGGCATGTCCTTCGCCGCGACCTTGCCGCCCGGGTCGGAGTCCGCGCCCGCGGCCACGGCGGTGCCGCACTACTACGCACGCTACGAGCGGGAATTCGATCTGCGCGTGCGGCGGCAGGTGTCGGTCCGCGTGGTGTGCGACCGGACCGCCGACGGCCGGCGGTGCGACGGCCGCGGCGAGGTACTGAGCGCCGAGACCGACGCGGCCGGGACCCTGCGGGTGCGCGGGCTGATCAACGGCACCGGGACCTGGGAGCATCCCTTCATCCCGGTCTATCCCGGCGCGGCGACCTTCGCCGGTCGGCAGCTGCACACCCGCGACTACCGGACCGCGGCGGAATTCGACGGTAAACATGTCGTGGTGGTCGGCGGCGGCATCTCGGCCGTCCAGCTGCTCGACGAGATCTCCCAGGTCACGACCACCACCTGGGTGACCCGCCGGGAGCCGGTCTTCCGCGACGAGGACTTCTCACCGGAAGCCGGACGCGCCGCGGTGGCCGCGGTCGAGGACCGGGTCCGGCACGGTCTGCCGCCCATGTCGGTGGTGTCGGTGACCGGGCTGCGCTGGGACGACCGGACGCGGGCCATGCGGGAACGCGGCGCGTTGCACCGGCTGCCGATGTTCGCGAGCATCGAGCCGGAGGGCGTGCGCTGGGCCGACGGATCGTTCCAGCGCGCCGACGTCATCCTGTGGGCGACCGGATTCCGCAGTGCCCTGGATCATTTGGCTCCGCTGCGGTTGCGCGGGCCCGGCGGCGGCATCACCATGACCGGCCAGCTGGCCACCCAGGTCGCCGTCGACCCGCGCGTCCACCTGATCGGTTACGGCCCGTCGGCCAGCACCATCGGCGCCAACCGCGCGGGCCGGGCCGCGGCGCGGGAATTGCGCGATTACCTCACTGGTAGCCGGCGGTGAAGGTGTCGGGATCGGGGCCGATGCGCTCCCCGGTGTCCATCGAGTCGATGGCCGAGAGCTGACCCTCGTTGAGCTCGAATCCGAACACATCGAAATTCGAGACGATGCGTTCCGGGGTGACCGACTTCGGAATGACGATGGTGCCGCGCTGCAGATGCCAGCGGATGATCACCTGGGCCGGTGTGCGGCCGAGTTCGTCGGCGATGGCGACGATGGTGGGGTGGTCGAGCAGGGTGCCCTGCCCGAGCGGGCTCCAGGCTTCGGTGGCGATGGCATTGGCCGCGTGGAATTCGCGGAGTTCACGCTGCTGTAGTCGGGGATGCAGTTCGACCTGATTCACCGCCGGGGTCTCGCCGGTCTCGGCGATCAATCGCTCCAATTGTGGCACTGTGAAATTCGAGACGCCGATCGAGCGGATTCGCCCTTGGGTTTTCAGGGCCTGGAAGGCGCGGAAGGTGTCGACGAACTTTCCCGCCACCTCGACCGGCCAATGGATCAGATACAGATCCAGATAATCGAGACCGAGCTTTTCCATGCTGGCGTCGAATGCCCGCAAGGTGGAGTCGTAGCCCTGCTCGGAATTCCATAGCTTGGTCGTGACATACACCTCGTCCCGGGGTAGGCCGGAATCGCGGATCGCTCTACCGGTGCCCTCCTCGTTGGCGTAGATCGCCGCGGTGTCGATGCTCCGATACCCGGCCCGCAGCGCGTTCGCCACCACGTCGGTCACCTCGTCCGACGGCACCTGGAATACGCCGAACCCGAGCTGCGGGATCACGTTCCCGTCATTCAGGATGATCGAGGGAATTGCGCAGGTCTCGCTTTTGAAAGTCACCGTTCCGACCGTAGAAGTGCGGCGCCCGCCCGTCAACGAACAGCCCGGGCGTGTTGACTCCGAAAAACTCCCTTACCAGCACTTTTCTCGCCGACGTGCCGCCGGGCACACCCGCACGGGCGGCGCGTCGCTAACCGCCCAGCGCGGGAATCAGGGTGGCGCTGTCGGTGACCACGGCGTGGCCCTGGAACGCGAAATCGTCGAAGGCGCGGGCCATGGCCGCCTTGTCCCGGCCGCCGACGGCGTCGCTGACCACCACCGGGACGAAGCCCAGATCGGTGGAGTGCGTGACCGTGGGCGCGATGCCGATCTCCAGGGCGACCCCGACGATCGCGTAGGCGTGGATGCCGAGATCGCGCAGGGTGGCCGCGAGCGGGGTGCCCTCGAACGCGGACATGGTGGTCTTGTCGAAGATCACCTCGTCCGGGCGGGGCCGCAGCTCGGGGACCAACTCGAAGGCTGGAGTATCACGCTGCAGAATGGGTTTCAGCTCCTCGACCGTCGCCGCGCCCTGCCAATTCATCGCCATGCGCAGGGCGAAACGGCCGCTGAGCCGCGGCGGCAGGAAGAAGTGGCGCAGGAAGATGACGGGGTAGCCGCCGGCCCGGGCGGCGGCCACGACCCGGGCCACGCGCTCGATGATCTCGGGGCCGTCCGGCAACTGGGAGAGCACGCCGACCTGCATGTCGTAGACGACGAGGGCAAGCTTGTCCGGGGCGCACAGATCGGCGTGTCCCTCGGGAATGTCGAGGCCGTTGCCAAACCGCATCGTCGGTGACTCCTAACTCGATATCACGCCGAATCCGTTGCGGGCGCGGCGCTTTCGCTCACTCTAGTCCGCGCTGCGCGGTAGCGGGGGTTCCGGACCGGGGTGCGGGGCTGTTGTCGCAGGTCATCCCGGGCGCTACCGTCGAGTGACCTCGAGGTGGCGGCCGTCCCTGTCCCCGCCGGCCGGCCCTTCGACCGAGGCTGGAGCCGAGGATGAACAGTGCACCGCGCCGGCGCCCGGCGAAACACGCGACGGATGTGCTCGTGACACCCCGGCAGGCGGCGACACTTCCCCTCGATTGGGCCCGAATTGCGAGGTTGACGCGTACCCTTTCCCAGGTGGGCGGCAATCGTGTAGTTACTCGTGGACTATTCGGATTACTCACTCGCTATAAAATCTTGCGCGCGGCCCGGAAAAGGAAATGTTCGCGGGCCGCGATATCGGTATGGCTTGTCGCGGGCGTCATTTCCGGCATGCAAATGATTGCGGCCGAATTGCCGGCGCGGGCCGATGTGCTGCTACGCCCGGATGCCGATCCGTTCTACGCGGCGGCGGCCGAGATGCCGTCGGTGCCGAACGGCGCGGTGCTCAAATCGCGCCCGATCGCCGTGTTCGGCCTGCCGCTGCCGATCCGGTCCTGGCAGTTGCAGTACCGCACCAGCGACGCGGCGGGTAAACCCATCGCGAGCGTGACCACGGTGCTCATCCCGGACACGCCCTGGCCGGGCGGCGGCGCCCGGCCGCTGCTGTCCTATCAGATCGCGGAGGACAGCCTCGGCATCCACTGCGCGCCCTCCTACGCCCTGCGCGGCGGCTGGCCGGTCGGCCTGAACACCATGCTCGACGCCCCGTTCATCGCCGACGCGCTGCGCCGCGGCTGGGGCGTGGTGACCAGCGACTACGAGGGGCCGAACTCGAGCTTCCTGGACGGCGTGATCTCCGGGCGCGGCGTGCTCGACGGCATCCGGGCGGCCCGCAACTTCGCGCCCGACGGTGTGAACGCGGCGAGTCCGATTGGCGCGTACGGCTATTCGGGCGGTGCGTTCGCAACGCTGTGGGCGGCTCAGCTCCAGCCCTCCTACGCCCCCGACGTCCGCTTCGCGGGCGTCACCTCCGGCGGCATCCCGGCCGACCTGCCCGGCATCGCCCGCCACGTGGAGGGCGGCATGCAGGCGGGGCTGGCGCTGCTCATCGTGCACACCACCGTCCGCAACACCCCCGAGGCCGGGGTCGCGGAACTGCTCAACGAGCGCGGGCGGGCGATGCTCGCCGAAGACGCCAACGCCTGCGGCGAGGAACTGATCCTGAAGTACAACGGCAGCCGGGTCGCGGAGTACTCGACCGTGCCGGATCTGCTGTCGCACCCGCGATTCCGCCAGGCCATCGCCCGCCAGGAACTCGGCGGCAGCGCGCCGACGGCGCCGCTGTACCTGTATCACAGCCGGACCGACGACGTGATCCCGCTCGCGGGCTTCACCGCGCTGGTCGACAGCTACTGCGCCCAGGGCGGCACCGTCCAGAGCGTGAGTTCGACTCTGCCCGGCCATAATCCGGCCGCGGTGGGTGAGGCCTTCGGCGCGATGGACTACCTCGGTGACCGATTCGCCGGCCGCCCGGTCGCCCCGGGCTGTCAGGCCCGCTGACAGAGACACGGCGCGTACCGGTGAACCGGTACGCGCCGCATCCGAGGGGTGGGACAGGTGGTCTAGTTGTTGTCGGCCCACTTGGTGGTGCCGTCGGGTGCGTTGAGCGTCTGGATCAGCTCGATGCCCGCGACGATCAGCGTAGGCCCGCCCACAATCAGGGTGCCCACCAGTCCGCCGATCGCGGCGCCGGTCACGACCGTCGCGAGGCCGAAAGCGCCGCCCAGGAAACCGATCAGCCCGATGCCCGCGCCGATCGCGGTGCCGAGGAAACCGCCGATGCTGGTGGCGACCGCGAACTGCGAGGTGAACTGATCCATCGCGCGCCGGTTCTCGATCGGCGAGGCGATCGCGGTGACCGGCACCGGGGTGGCCCGGGCGTAATCCTTGACCGCGGTCAGCTCGAGCGTCCGGCCGTCGTCGCGCACCGCGTGCGGCAGCGGGAACTCCAGGCCGTCGTGCCGGAACGACAGCGGCAGGGTGAGCACCGCGTTGCCGTCGGCGTCGTCGATATCCACGGCGTTGCCGGTGATCTCGAACGTGCCGCCGGTCAGGGTGGTGACGATCTTGTCGCCGACAAGCTTCGTCTCGTACCCGATCTGCGGGGCGGCGGCGGGTTCGGCGGCCGCGGTGCCCGACCCCAAGGCGACCGCGACGACGAGCGGCGCCGCGGCCGCAGTGATCTTTCGGAGGAACATTTCCCGGTTTCCCATCTTCATCAGATTCTTGCAAGCCCTACCAACGCCCTGCGGGCCGTAAATCCTTCCCCCCGAAGCCCTGCAGGTCGGATCTGATCCAGGCAACTGTGTCGCCGAAGAAGAATTTACCGTGTCATAGCCGTGCGGGACCCCGGAATCGGGGGCATACCAGCGGGTTTGGAATATTCGAGAATCAGATGGGCAAACCGAGTATTTCAGATCTGACTTTTCGCCTTTTCCAACGCTTTCGCGTTCGTGTCGTCTTGTGCCTGGAACGCCAGCGCGATGGCGTCGACGCCGCCGGCGAGCGATTCCACGCATTTGCTGAGCGACTCGATGCCTTGCAGACCGGACTCGGCGTCGGGGACGTATTTGGCGGCGAAGTTCTCGCCGATCTCATCGGCGCCCCAGCATTCGCCCTCGGCCTCGACGACCGACTGCACGTTCTTGATGGCGGTGAGCACCTTGTCGGCCACGGTGGCGATGCCCGGCTTCGTCGCCTTCAGCGCGTCCGGATCGACCTTCAGGGTGCTCATTTCCCGCCCTCCAGGTAGCTGCGATTGCGGTAGTACTCTTCTTCGGCCTCGGGATCGAGCTCGCCCGGTTCCGCCTGTGCGGCTTCGGGTTCCGGCAGTAGCGAACGGACCAGATCCTTGATGCTGGGCGCGCCGGGCACCAGATCGGGCAGGTCGGGGATGTCGGCGCCGAGCTGCTCGATCGAGCCGAACGCGCGCTGTGCCTCCTCGCCGGCCAGCCGGGCCGCCGCCTGTGTCGCCTCGGTGATGGCCAGGCCCAGCTTCTGCGGGGTGCTGCGCTTGAACGCCTCCGGATCGACGTGCACCTCGAGCGGCACCCCGGCCGAATTGGCGGTGACCCGGATCAGATTGTCGGAGGACCAGGCCGTCACCGTGGCCGTCGCCAATCGCGCCTGCGCCGCGGCGAATTCGCGCTGCTGCTCGGCGAAGGTGGCGAGCAGCGAATCCACCTCGCCGCGCAGTGCGTCGTTGCGGGCGCGCAGGGCTTCGCGCTCCTGGTCGGCCATGATGTCCTCCCCATGCTGGTGCTCCGTCAGTTCTTTGGACGCGGCGGAGCGGCTTCCGGTTCCAGTCTGCCGCCTGCCGCTCAGAACACCCAGTCGAGCAGCAGCGCACCGGCGCAGACCGCGATCACCAGGGCGAGCGCGAGCCCGTCGCGCCGGGTCGGCGCGCCGGGGCGCGCGGTCAGCTGCCCGGTGCCGCCCCGGGCGGTGATGGCCTCGCCGAGCTCGCTGGCGCGCCGGGTGGCCACCGCCATGGCGGCGGTGAGGATGTCGATGAGCGCGGCGTCGGCGGCCCGCTCCAGCAACCGGTCCTTGGGGCGCAGCTTGCGGGCCGCCCGCAGGACCCGGATCTCGTCGAGCAGCAGCGGCAGACTGCGCAGCATCAGGGCCACGACCACCGCCCACTCGTCCACCGGCAGCCGCAGCCGCCGCAGCGGAGCGCCCAGTTTCGCCAGGGCGGGGGCGATTTCACCCATCGGCGTGGTCCAGGCGATGACGAACGACGCCGCGACCAGCACCAGGCCGAAGACGGTGAGCTGGAGGAAGGCGAGTACCGATTTCAGCCCGACCGGCAGGTTGAGCAGCGCGCCCGCGGCGATCAAGCACCAGAACACCAGCGGCAGCCGGGGCACCGTGCGCAGCGGCAGCCGCGCCGCGGACCCGATCAGCAGCAGGAACACGATCATGATGCCGAGCACCAGCCAGGACGGCCGGTACATCAGCGTCACGCTGATCAGCAGGACCGCGATCATCTTCGTGCCCGCCCAGAGGCTGTGCACCGGACTGGCCACCGGTACCTGGCGGAACAGCACCATACTCATGCCTGGCCTCCCGGCTGCCGCACGGCGATCGTCGCCGGATCGATGTCCTGGACCCGTCCGGCCGTGAGCCGGACGGTGCGGTCGCAGACCGCGGCCATGTCGGCCACGTCGTGCGAGATGACGATCAGCGTCAGGCCGGAATCGCGCAGCTGGGCGATCAATTCGACGATGTCGGCGCGACCGCCGGGATCGAGTCCGGCCAGCGGCTCGTCCAGCACCACGACCTCCGGACGGCAGGTCGCGATGGCCGCGAGCACCACCCGTTTGGCCTGACCGCCGCTGAGCCGCTCGATGGAGTGGGTGATGGTGTAGCGGTCCAGGCTCACCGCGTCCAGCGCGCGCCCGGCCGCGCCCGAGCCCTTCGCGCGCCCGCCCCAGTCCGCGATCTCCTCGCCGACGGTCTCCTTCTGCAGTTGCAGCCGGGAATGCTGGAAAGCCAGCTGGACCCGGCCGATCTGCCGGTCGACCGGTTTGCCGGACAATTCGGCCGTGCCGGAGGTCGGCGTCAGCAGCCCGGCCAGGATCCAGGCGAGCGTCGACTTGCCGGAACCGTTGCCGCCCACCACGAGCAGCGCCTCGCCACGTCGCACCGACAGATCGATGCCGTGCAGGGCCTCGGCCTCCCACGGCGTGTGCCGGTTGTAGGTGTAGTGGACCTCGCGCAGCGTCAGCAGCGGCGGGCCCATCGGGCGGCGCCGGGCCTCGCGCGCCGGGCGCGGCCAAGCGGGCAGGTGCGCGACCGCGCGCCCGGCGGCCAGGTGCACCACCCGGTCGGCGGCGGCCGCGTCGGCCTCGTGGTGAGTCACCAGCACCACGGCCATCGGGTGGCGCGTGGGCAGATCGGCCAGCAGCGTGACCAATTCCTTGCGGCCCTCGGGATCGATCATGGAGGTGGCTTCGTCGGCGATGAGCAGCGCGGGGCGCCGGGCCAGCGCGGCCGCCACCGCGAGCCGCTGCTGCTGACCGCCGGACAGCGTCGCGGTCTCCTTGCCGCCCAGGCCCGCCAGGCCCACCTCCGCGAGCAGGCTGTCGACATCGACCTGCCCGGCCAGTTCCGTCGGCAGGCCCCACACCACGTCGTCGGCGACCAGCACGCCCAGCGTCTGGCTCTCCGGCCGCTGCAACACCAGCGCCGTGCCGCCCAGATGCCCCAGCCCGGCCGACCCCGGCCGGCGCACCTCGCCGGAGGTCGGCGGCAGCCCGGCCAGCAGCCGGGTCAGTGTCGACTTGCCGGAACCGTTGTGCCCGACCACCGCGACGAACTCGCCGAGGCCGACCGTCAGGTCGATGTCGCGCAACGCGTCGGAGGCAGCGCCGGGATACCGGAAACCGGCCGCGCGCAACGTGACCGGCAGCGGCGCGATCGGCCGGTCGTCGGCGGGGGCGTCCAGGCGATCGTGGCTGGGCAGCCAGGCCAGCCGGTCCAGCACCGAACCCAGCACGAACCAGGACACCAGCGCGCTCGCCACCACCCCGGCGGCGACGCTGAGGCCGATGTAGAGCCACCAGGAGCGCAGCACCGCCTCGGTGAGGTCGACCACGCCCTGGCCCACGGGCGCCGCGGCGGGGGCGCGTTCGAGGATGCGGTCGACGCCGGCGGCGGTATCGCGCAGCGAACGGAAGATCAGCATCCGGGTCTGGGTGAAGACCAGCAGCATGACGACCGAGAACACGCCCCAGGCCAGCCCGGCCAGCAGCGCCAGCCCGAACACCGAGACGAAACCGCGCTCGCGCCGCTTCACGCCGCCGATGATCCCGCCGATGGTCGCGGTGCCGAGAATGCCGATCGCCGGCATCAGGCCCGCCGCGACGAAGGTGACCAGGGTGGCCGCGACCGCGGTGGTGGCCACCGCCCGCAGCCGGTACCGGTGCGCCAGCATGCCCATCGGCACCGCGGCCACCAATTGCAGCGCCGCGGCGAACGGCACCACCGCGCCGACGGTGACCAGCCCGACCGTGACCCCGCCCAGCACCGCCCCGGTCGCCAGCTCGATCGGCCGCAGCGGGCCGGTTTCGGAGGCGCCGGGCGGGGGCGCGGTCATCAGCTCAGGCACGGAACAAGTCTGCCAGTGTGTCCGGCCGATCCTCAGGCAGCGCGAGTGAGGGTGTAGTCGCCGGGATCGAGTTTGCGCAGGCGGCGGCGGTAACTGGTCTGCGAACCAGGCCAATTGTTGGTGATGCGCCCGGCCGCGTTGCGGTACCAGCTGGTGCAGAAGTTCCAGGGCGTGCGGGCCAGCCGCTGCTGCAGGGCGGTGTTGAACTCCTCCTCCAGCTCGGGGCGGACCGCGAGGAAATGGCCGGGCCGGGCCGCGAGCAGCGTGACCGCCTGCCGGATATAGCGGGCCTGGGTCTCCATCATGTAGATGATGGAGCCGACGCCGAGGTTGGTGTTCGGGCCGTAGACCAGGAACAGATTCGGGAAATCCGGCACCGCGACGCCGTAGTAGGCGTGCGCGCCGCCCGCCCAGGCATCGGCGAGTTTGCGCCCGCCCCGGCCGAAGATCTGCATGGGCCAGAGGAATTCGGTGCCCTTGAAGCCGGTGCCGTAGATCAGCACGTCGGCCTCGTGCAGCGTGCCGTCGGCGGTGCGCACGCCCGCCGGGGTGATCTCGGTGATGGCGCCCGTCTCGACGTGCACGTTGGGCTGGGTCAGCGCGGGGTAGTAGTCGTTGGAGAACAGGCCGCGCTTGCAGCCGATCGGATAGTCCGGGGTCAGTTTGGCGCGCAGGGCCGGGTCGGCCACCTGCTTGCGCAGGTGCCGGCCGGCCAGCGCCGCCACCAGCCGCGCGATCGCGGGGAACTCGACCAGGCCCAGGGAGACGAATTCCGCGATCGCCCACCAGCCGAAGCGCTCGGCGAGCAGGACGCCGGGCAGCCGGGCGAAGAGCCGGTGCTGGACGGGCGAGTAGTCGGTGTCGAATTTGGGGATCACCCAGGCCGGGGTGCGCTGGAACAGCGTGAGCCGGGCGACCTCCGGCTGGATTTCCGGGATGTACTGGATGGCACTGGCGCCGGTGCCGATGCAGGCGACCCGCTTACCGGCGAGCTCGACGCTGTCGTCCCACTCGGCGGAATGGAAGGCCGGTCCCGCGAAGGTGTCCACACCGGGGATGGCGGGCAGCGCGGGCCGCGAGAGCTGGCCGACGGCGGAGATCAGGACGTCGCAGGTGCGCACGCCGCCGTCGGCGGTGCGCACGGTCCAGCCGGCGGCCGCCTCGTCGAACTCGGCGGCGGTGACCTCGGCGTCGAAGACGATGGCCGCGAGCAGATCGTGGCGCCGGGCGACCCCGCGCAGATAGTCGTGGATGGCGCGGCGGCCCGAGTAGCGCTGCGGCCAATCCGGCTTCGGCTCGAAGGAGAAGGAGTAGAGCGGTGACGGCACGTCGCAGGCGGCGCCCGGGTAGACGTTCTCCCGCCAGACCCCGCCGAGGTCGGCGGCCCGCTCCAGGATGGTGATGTCATGAAAGCCGCTGCGCCGCAGCTCGATCGCGGTGCCGATGCCGCCGAAGCCGGCGCCGATGACGATGATCGAGGGGCTGTTGTCCTGTGCCATGTCCTGCTGCCTGCCGCCCTGCGGTCTGTGACCGTGCACACAGACTCTGCCTCCACTGTAGGGGCCGGGCACCGGCCCGATCGACAAATTCGGCCATAATGGGTCGCATGCCCGCAGCTTCCGTGCCCGCCGACCCGCAGCGGGTCGTCGATCCGGGCATCCGGGATTGGAATTTCCCGCGCGGCATCGCGAGCGTCGCGCTGATGGTGGGCTACGCGGGGGAGCGCGGGGTGCCGGTGGCGCGCCTGCTCGGCGGCACCGGGCTGCACGAGCAGACGCTGCACGATCCCGACGCCCAGATCGACGCGCACCTCGAACTCGCGGTCGTCCGCAACCTGGTGCGCGAACTCGGCGACCGGCCGGCGCTGGGCGTGGAGGTGGGCCGCCGCTACCGCATCACCACCTTCGGGA
Organism: Nocardia sp. NPDC050435; assembly: GCF_040655395.1. Classification (NCBI taxonomy): domain Bacteria; kingdom Bacillati; phylum Actinomycetota; class Actinomycetes; order Mycobacteriales; family Nocardiaceae; genus Nocardia; species Nocardia sp. NPDC050435. Next base: position 99,664 of record NZ_JBFAJW010000009.1, on the reverse strand, counting down.
TCTTCGGTTTCGCCTGCGTCAGCAGCCCGACGCTGGGCGAGGCCATCACCTTCGCGCTGCGCTTCCTGGAGCTGAGCTTCACCTTCTGCCTGCCGGTCGCCGAGTGGAGCGCGGGGGAATTCGTCGCCTTCGTGCACGACGAGGCGGTACCCGCCGACGTGCGGCAGTTCCTGATCGAGCGCGACGTGACCGCGATGCAGCAGGTGATGAGCGATCTGCTGGGAGAGCAGCTGCCGCTGACCCGGGCCGAATTCCGTTTCCCCGAACCGGAGTACGCCGATCGGATCCAGGAGGTCACCGGGGTGCCGCCGCGGTTCGGGCGGCCGCACAATCTGTTCGCGCTCGACCCGGCGGTGCTGGAACAGCCGCTGCCCCAGGCCAACGAGCACACCTGGGCGATGTGCCTGACGCAGTGCCGCGAGCTGGTGGATCGCCGCCGCGCCCGCACCGGCATCGCGGCGCAGGTGCGCGAGCTGCTGGTGCCCGGCGGCGCCGACGGATTCTGCGCCCCGCCCGGAATCGACACCGTGGCAAGCGATCTCAACATGAGCACGCGCACGCTGCGCCGCCACCTGGACGCGGCGGGCACCAGCTACCGCGCGCTGCTGGACGAGGTGCGCCGCGCCCTCGCCGAGGAAATGCTCACCGCCACACCGCTGTCGGTCAGCGACGTGGCGATCCGGCTCGGCTACGCCGAATCCTCCACGTTCATCTACGCGTTCAAGCGCTGGACCGGCAGCACCCCGGCCGTGTTCCGCCGGGAGCGCGCCCTGGCCCGCTGAGCCGCGCTCAGACCTGAAGCGTCGGATGCGGCGTCGGCTCGGTGGCCAGCACGCTCACCCGCCCGTTCATCGGCACCGGGCGGAAATGCGTGGTGATGCGCCCGTTTTCGATCACGTGCAGGGCGATTGCGGGATCGGGCGCGTAATCCATGACGTGGTCCGGCAATTCGAGTTCCCACTCGCCGCCCAGCACCGAGGCGGTGCTCGGCGCGGTCAGCAGCGGTTTGCCCGCGAAGGTGGTGACCGCCGCGGAGTGCGCGTGCCCGGTCAGCACCGCGAGGATGCGATCGTCGTTCGCGACGATCTCGGCGAGCGGATCCGGGTCGGCCAGCGCGATCACGTCGACGACCGGGCTGAACAGCGGTGCGGGCGGGTGGTGCAGCGCCAGCAGGATCGGGTGCTGCTCCGGCGCGCCGCGCAGCACCTCGGCCAGCCAGTCGTAGGTCTCCGGGGCGATCCGTCCGCCGGCCTCGCCGGGGATCGACGAATCCAGCAGTGCCACAGTCACTCCCGCGGCCGAGGTACCGTCGGTGATCCAGGCGACCTGGTTGATCGGCGTGGTCGCCGCGGGCTCGCCGAGCAGGCCGGTGCGGAAGGCCCCGCGGTCGTCGTGATTGCCGGGCAGGAAGTGCAGCGGAATCTCCGAGCGCAGGGTGGCCGCGGCCTGCGCGTACTGCTGCGGGCGGCCGGAATCGGTGACGTCGCCGGTGCAGAGCACCGCGTTGGGCCGGTGCCGCAGGGCGCCCAGGAATCCCATCACGCGCTGGGCGCGTTCGGCGTTGCGGGCGCCGAGATCGAAGTGTGTATCGCTGACCTGAGCCACCAGGATCATCGGCATCCGCTTTCTCTGGGGATCGCTCCATTGCGTTCAGAGTGCGCCCGCGGGGCGCCTCTTCAGGCTAAGTGACCTGCGCATTATCCGTCGTCATGAGGCTGGACACCCGTTGCTTCCGGATAGCCGGACCGTGACGACGCTCACACCCCGGGGTGCTGCGCCCACGCGGCCGCCACCGCGTTCGCCGCCGCCAGGATCGGCGCGGGGTCGAGGCCGGCCGGTTGCCAGAAATCCGGACCGGGCACGGCTTCCAGCGCCAGCTCCGGCGGGGTGCGCCAAGGCGCGCTCAGCCCGAGCCGCCAGGAGTGCAGGTGCGTGCGCGGATGCGCGCCGGACTTGTCGAAGAGCGGATCGCCCACGATCGGATGGCCGATCCAGGCCAGGTGCACCCGCAACTGGTGTCGCCGCCCGGTGACCGGGCGCAGGGCCAGCACCGCGTGCTCGGTCGTGCGCGCCAGCGTCGCGAAGTGCGTCAGCGACGGATAGTTCTTGCCTGCCAGCAGGTCCGTGTCGTCGACATACCAACGGCCCGAACCCGATTCGCGGATGGCCTCGCGCGGCGCCGCGATCCGCACCCGGTTCTTGCGTCCGACGCTCAGCGGCAGATCGAGCACGCCGCGGTCGGGCAGATCGGGCGCCGACACGATCGCCAGGTAGGCCTTGTCCGCGGTCTGCTTGTTGAACTGCCGGGTGAGCTGCCCGTGCGCTCCGAGTTCGCGGGCCAGCAGGATCAGCCCCGAGGTCACCTTGTCGATGCGGTGCACCGGGTACAGGGTCTCGCCCGCCGCGGCGGCCAATTCGACCAGATCCGTGTCGTGCCGCTCGCCGGTGACCGAGATCCCCGCGGGCTTGTTCAGCGCGAGGATCGCCGCGTCCTGCTCGACGAGGTACCGTTCGCGCAGCTCTGGCCAGTTCATCTCCACCCGGTGAGCCTAATCGGGCGGCGGAAATGCCTGACTGCGCGCCGGAGCGGACATATTCTGGCCCTGCCCGCTTTTCCGAATCCCGGGACATCGTCTCGGCCGCGAGTAGGAGACAGCATGAGCAGTAGCGAGACCGAAGCGGGGAGGAAGCAGGCCGCCAGGGGGATGGCAGACGGCGAAGCCGGCGGGGCGGGTAAATACAGCGGAGTGGGGGAGAAGGACGCGCCGAAGAAGGACCCTGGCCAGCGGCCGTCCGGTGCGAGCGCCCGCCCGAAGCCCAGCATGATGCCGCGCAAGAAGCCCGACTGATCAGCCGTTCTTGTCGCGCAGCACGTGCGGCCGCAGGCGGTTGAAGCCGCGGACCCGCACACTGCGCAGGTGCCGGATGTCGAACTCGGGCTCACCGGCCAGCGCCGCGGCGGCGCCGTCATCGATCAGGATGGTGCCGGGCCGCGCTACGCCGGTGAGCCGCGAGGCCGTGTTCACCACCGAGCCGTACAGATCGCCGAAGCGTTGCAGGACCGGGCCGTAGGCCAGTGCCACCCGCAGGTCGGGGGTGCCGCCGACCATCATGGTGGACTCCTGGATGGCGAGTGCGATCCGCGCGGCCGCGGCGGCCGTCTCCGCCGCGAACATGACCTCGTCGCCCACGTTCTTGATGACCCAGCCGCCGTTGTCGGTGATCGCGGCGGTCGTCGTGGATTCGAACGCCTCCAGCAGCATCGACAACTCGTCCGGGTGCAGATGGCGGGTGAGGCGGGTGTAGCCGACCATGTCGGCGAAGCCGATCGCCAGCGCGCGGGTGGAATCCTCGGCCGGGGTGCTGCCGTCGATGGAGCGTGCCAGCGCGGCGGCCAGATGCCGCCGCCAGGCGTAGGTCTGCAAGTCCTGCAGGACCGCGACGGTGGCCTCGGTGGCGGCCCGGGCGGTCTCGGCCAGGTCGGTCTCCTCGCCGCTGTGCGCGGCCTGGGTGATCCGGTTCACGATCTCCGACAGCACCAGGTCGGCCTGCCATTCCGCCAGCCGGGCCATGCTCTGGCCCAGCGTGCGGGCGGCCGCCGCCTGCTGGCGCACGTCGGCCGCCGCGACTACGCCCAGGCCGCGGAAATCACGCACGGCCTCGATGTCGGCGGCCGTGTACTCGACCGCTTCGTCGTCGGGATTGGCAGGGAAGCCGAGCGCTGTCCACAGCCGCTTGGACACCTCGGTCGGCACGCCGGACCTTTCAGCCACCTCGCGCCGGTTGTAGCGGCGCGCGCCGTCCAGCAGGTAGGACTCCACCACCTGCTGGACCAGCTCCGCCATCTGCTTGTCCTCCATGATCGTCACCTTACGGCCCGCCGGTGACCCGACGCTGTGATCGAGGGCGCGTGGGGGCACCTCACAGGTCCAGTCGCAACCATTCGCCGACCGAGGGCACCCCATTCGTGCCGACCGCGAACACCAGGTACCAGCCCGGCGGCGCCAGCGCCGGGTCGGCGGGCAGCGTGAGGGCGATCGAATCGGGTGCGGTGCCGGTGAACTCGACGTCGACCAGGCGCTGCTCGTTGTCGGCGGAGTGTGTGGTCGCGCCGGGGCGGACCAGGTTGACCTCGCGAATCGGGCCGGTGACCGACGCGGCGAGGGTGCTCCCGTAGCCGGCGGTGTCGCCGGACAGCGTCAACTGCGGCCGAGCGCCCTGGAAAAGATAAGGCGGCCAATAGATTTCGATCCGCAACTCCTCGGTCTTGCGCGCCGGATTGGAACCCGCGGTGACCACTTTGCCGTCGGGGGTGAGCAGCGCGACCGAATGGTAGAGCCGGGCGACGCGGCAGGGCCCGGTGTGCATCCAGGTGCCGTGCGCGGGATCGAAGATCTCCGCGTGCGGCGGTGCCGCGTGCGCCATCTCCTCCATGCCCGAGCCGCCGGTGGCGAGCACCGTGCGGTCGGGCAGCAGCACCGCGCACAGATGCATGCGCGCGTGATCCATCGGTGGACCCGGAACATACACGGGGACAGGCGCTTTCAAATCTACGATACGCGTGTCGGCCAAAGCCGGTGCGGGACTGTGCATATCGAAGCCACCGCCGCCGAGGATCATCACCTTCTGCTCCTGCGCGGGCGGCAGCAGTACGCTCGCGGCCTGATTGCGTGAGCCCGGATCGGCCAAACCCGGCACCTCCCGGACGTTTCCGGTTCCCGGATCCCAGATGCTCGGGCGCATGCCGTTGTTCCCGCCGTACTGGCCGCCGGTGTAGAACACCCGGCCGCCGGTCAGCAGGACCAGATGGCCGTACATCGGGATCGGGCCGGGCACGGGCAGCGGGCTCCAGGTGCCACTGGCGCGGTCGAACAGCTCGGGGACCACCGAGAGGAAGTTGTCGGCGCCGAGCCCGGACACCGCCACGGCGTTGCCGTCGGGCAGCGTGATCAGCGACGGGTACCAGCGTCCGAATGCCATGTCCGGCAAACGATTCCAAGTGAGCGCGATCGGATCGAAGAGCAGCGTGTCCTTCAGGCCGTAGAACGGGTCGTAGCGCTCGGTGCCGCCCGCGGCGAGCAGCTTGCCGTCCGGCAGCATGGTCTGCCCGACGCAGAACAGATCGATGGGCGTATCCGGCGCGTCGAAGCCGGGGCGCGGGTAATGCCATACGCGGGTGCGGAACTGGTGCGCGGCGTGCTGGTCGGGATCGTTGCCGGAGCCCGCGAAGAACAGCACGTCGCCGGTGTGCAGCAGGGCGGCGTGCACCGGGTTGATCTCGGTCCCGAAATCGAGGATCCGCCACAGGCCCATGTGCGCGGCGTGGTCCAGATCGGTCTGTATCTCCAGCACCTGGAGATAGCCCGCGTTGAGTCCGGGCGGATTGTCGATGGCACAGAGGACGAGTTCCGGGATGCCGCCGGTGGGCCGCAAAGCCACGGCGGCGCCTTGGTTTTCGTGGAATCCCCAGGGCAGCACGGTCCAGGCGCTCCAGCCGTCCAGGCAATGCCCGGTGCCGTCCAGGCCCCAGCCGATGGTGTAGACGCCGGAGTTCACGCCGCCGGGATTGTCCACCGCGAACACCAGCAGGGCGGGACGGCCGTCGCCCAGCGGATTGTCCGCCACGGTGATTCCGGCGCCCTGGTTCTCGAAGCCGTACCAATCCGGCACCGCGACCCAGGGTGTCCACTCGGCCACCGTGCCCTCGGCGGTCAAGCCTTTGGCCAGCCGGAACTGGCCGCTGTTCTGGCCCGGCGGGTTGTCGACGGTGAGCACCACCAGCGTCGGTTGTCCGTCGAGGCGGGTGAGGGCGATGTCGGCGCCCTGATTCTCCCAGCCGAACCAGTCCGGCACCGGCTGCCAGGGCGTCCAGCCGCCGGTGACGGTGCCGTCGGCGGCCAGATCGCGGCCGACTCTGAAATATCCCTGATTCTGATTGGGGGGATTGTCGACCACGAAGACGACCAAATCCAGCCGCCCGTTGCCGCTGAGATCGCCCAGCGCGATCCCCGCGCCCTGGTTCTGCCAGCCGAACCAATCCGGCACCTGCAACCACGGACCCCAGCGCGCCACCGTGCCGTCGGCCGCCAGCGCGAACCCCACCCGATACACCCCGGCGTTCTGGCCCGCTGGATCGTCGACCATCAGCACCACGACATCGTCGGCGCCGTCGCCCGACACATCGCCGATAGCGAGACCGCAATCCTGATTCTCGGCCGCGAACCACTCCGGGATGGGAACGAATTCTCCTGCCACGGTTCCATACTCGTGGCCCGGCGATGATCTCGCCAGCACTTCGAGCAGTTGTCCGCCGATGTCCGCCTTAACCGCGGTTAAGGCGGAAACGACGATCGCCCTCCCCGTGCGGGAAGGGCGATCCGGGCGAACGGATTACGAGACCAGTTGCCGCAGTTCGGCGATCAGCGCGTGTACGCCCGCGCGATCCAGATGGGCGAACAGGGCCGGCGCCAGCGTCGCCGCGCCGACATCCCACTTCTTGAACGACTTGGTCAGCTCGTCGATGCCGACGGGCGCGGGCGGTTTGCGCTCGGGCTTCTTCTCCCCCGGCGCGTCCTCCGACTTGTCCAGCGTCGCCTGCCAGCGCGCCACCTGCTCGGCCATCGGCACCTGCGCCAGGCTGCGCGCCACCCGGATCGCCAGTTCGCCCGCCCGCAGCTTCTGCTGCAACTGCGGCGCCAGCTTGAGCAGCGCGCGCCGCTGGGACACCCAGGCCTCGGTCTTGCCCAGCGCCACCGCCGCGGCCGCGCCGGTGCCGCAGTCGGCGACCAGATCCTCCACCGCCCGAGCCTCCTCGATCACGTCGAGGTTCTCCCGCTCCACGTTCTCCCGGATGGCCGCGATGCGCAGCGCCGCCCGGCTGACGGCGACCTCGTCCTTGACGACCAGCTCCAGGGTTTCGCGCCCGTACTTCTGCGCGGCCGCCAGCCGGCGACAGCCGTTGACGACGACCAGTTTCGCCGTGCCCAACTCCCCCGCGTCTTCGGGCCACAGCTTCAGATAGGCCGCGCGCGTGACCACCAGCGCCGGCTGCAACTGGATCTCGGCGATCGATTCCAGATCTTCCAGATTCTGCTCGCCGTCGCGCGGATTGCGCGGGTTGGCGACCAGATCCGTCAGCGGCGCCGCGGTCAGGGCCGCCGAATTCAGCACCGCCGCCGCCCAGCGCGGCGGATTGGCCGGATCCGGTACCGCCTCTTTGCCGTCCACCACCGAATTGATTCCGGTCGAGTGCACCAGCGAGGCCAGATCGGTGCGCTTGCCGCGTGCCATCAGCGTCCACCCGCCTTGAGTTCCAGCGCCAGCCGCGCGAAATCCTGGCGGCATTCCAGTGAGACCCGGTTCTTCGGATATTGCGTCACCACAACCCCTTCCGCGGACGCGCGGGTGTGCACCTTGTAATGGCGCACCACGGTATTGGCCAGCGGCCATTCGTTCGCCTTCGCGAAGGCTTTGGTCTGCTCCAGATCGACGTCGCCGTCGCGCGGATCCCAATTGTTGATGACCACCAGGTAATCCAGCCCGCGCGGTTTGATCAGCGTTTCGATGGTGCGGGCCGTCGGATCGAAACTCAGCGGCTCGGGCTCGAGCGGGACCAGCACGTGCGTGGCCGAGTCCAGCGCGGCGTGCAGGGCGTCGGCGTAGGCCAGCCCGTGCAGCGGGTCCTCGCTGGTGCCCTCGTGCCCCATCCAGCCCGGCGTGTCCACGAAGACCTGCCGGATGCCGTCCAGGTCCCGTAGTCGGCGCAGGCCGTCGACATCCTCGTCGGTCTGCACGATGTGGAACGGCAGTACCTTCATCCGTTCGGCCCACCAGGCGGCCGAGCCCTGCGGGTCGATGCTGACCACCGCGACCGGGGACGGCTCGTCCGGGGCGGCGGCGAGCACCTCGGCGGTGGTGGCGGCCAGGTTCATCGACAGCGTCGATTTGCCCACTCCGCCTTTCTGATTCAATATCAGTTCGACTTCGGCATTCGCCATGTGCGTGGGTCACCTCCGTGTGCTTCACCCACCTGCCGTGGGCTACTTCGGATTTCGGGGGAGTACCGCCGGAAAATTATGCGGCGCTGTCGAAGATAATCCGGTCCGATTCTTCTCCGGGGATGACGCGCACACTCGGAGACAGTTATCGGTTTGTTATCCAATCGCGCGTGTGTTGCGTTAGGTGCACGAATTACATCAGTGTCATATGGGTAATGGAACAGCTGTGCGAATGAGCGACCGTGATGGTTTTCGACATCAGATTCGAGGCTTTGCGGCCTCGATGCGAGCATCGGAGGACCGATTCATGGCTAGACATTTGTGGCGTTTCATAGTCGGCGGATTGCTGGTCGCCGCCGGCGCAGTGGGAATCATGCTCTACACCGCCGGTACCGCGGCGGCGCAGGAAATCGAAGTCGCCGGAGTCGGCACGATCGAAATGCCCGACCAGATCCACATCCCCGCCGGCCTGCCCGGCATCCAGATCCGGCCGCAAGCCCCGACCCGTGTCTCGCCCGGGTCCGAACGGCCGATGACGACAGCCCCGCTGCGGATCGAGCTACAGACCGAGACCGGCCCCATGGTGGCCCTCGAGTCCGCCACGCTCTCCGCCCCCGAAACCGACGTCCCGGTCGGCCCGCTGATGGTCACGGAGGCCGAACCCGAGCTGTCCGAGGAGGAGTCGACGCGCAGCGCCGCGCTCGAGGCAGCGCGTTCCCGCCTCGGCGCCGACTACCGTGCCGGCTCCAACGGACCCGACTCCTTCGACTGCTCCGGCCTGGTGCAGTGGTCCTACGAGCAGGCCGGCTCGGACGTGCCGCGCACCAGCTACGAGCAACTGTCCACCGGCACCCCGGTCGAGCTGGACGAACTGGAGCCGGGCGATCTGGTCTCCTACTACGACGGTGGCCACTCCGCCCTGTATGCCGGCGACGGCGAGGTGATCCACGCTTCCACCTCCGGCGGTGGCGTGGAAATGACCTCGATCGATTCGATGCCGGTTACAGGAGCCCGCCGCCTGTAGCCCGGCGGCCCCGCGGCAGCTTCGCCGGCACCGGTATGAGGATGTGCGCCGACGCTGCGGTCAGATCCCGGCCCTTGGTCTCCGGCGCGCCCCACACGCAGATCAGGAATCCGAGGGCGGTGACGACGGCCGCGCACAGGAACGTCGGTCCCAGCCCGAGATGGTCCAGGGCCCAGGGCAGCAGGTAGGTGCCGAGCGCGGCGCCGACACGGCTGACCGAGGTGGCGAAACCGACTGCGGTAGCGCGGATGTGGGTCGGGAAGAGCTCGTTCGGGTAGGTCCAGTCGAGCACGTTGGGCCCGCCGCAGAAGAAGGCGTACAGGCACAGCATCAGCAGGGCCCAGCCGACATGCATGTGCGGCCAGATCCCGATGGCCAGCACCGGAATGATCATCAGGCCGAAGCACCAGACGATGGTCGGCCGGCGGCCGACGGTGTTGATCAACCGCATCGCGGGCAGGCAGCCGACCAGGAACACCATGCTGATCAGCGCGACGCCCAGGGTGTCCATCCAGGTGCCCTTGGGCATGCCGAAGCCCTCGAGAATGCGCGGGCCGAAGGTCAGCATGGCGAACAGGACCGAGACCTGGCACAGGAAGAACCCGGAGCAGAAGGCCGTCCGCTTACGGAACTTCGGCGTGAACAGCTCGCGGATCGAGCCCTGGTGCCGCGCCTCCGACGGCTCGATCAGGTCCTGTGGATTCACCCGCTGGTGCAGGTATTTCTCGATCATGTCGGCGGCTTCCTCGGCGCGCCCGTGCTGGGCCAGCCAGCGTGGCGATTCCGGCGCGGTGGACTGCCGGATGATGAGGAAGAACGCGCACAGCAGCGCGCCACTGGCCAATTGCCAGCGCCAGCTGTCGTTGCCGAGAAAGGTCAGGCACAGGTAGCCGACGACGAAGGCGAGCACCGAGCCCAGATACCAGGCGACGATCTGGAAACCGAGCAGTGTTCCCCGTTGTTTTCGCGGCAGCCATTCGCTCAGCAACGAGGTGGCGATCGGATAGTCGGCGGCCACCGCCATGCCGAGGACGAAACGCAGGATCACGATCAGCCAGACCGATTCGGTCCAGAACGACAGCACCGAACACGCACCCATCACCACCAGGTCGGCGGTGTACATGAATTCGCGCCCGATCTTGTCGGTGAGGACGCCGAACAGCGCGCCGCCGACGAACATGCCGATCAACGCGGCGGCGCCGATCAGGCTGATATCCGTGGTGCTCAAATTCAACTCGTCGGTCATCCCGATCAGCGCGGTGCCGACGATGCTGAGGATGTAGCCGTCCAGCAGCGGGCCGCCGGAGCACGCGATAGCCAGCCGGGCATGGAATCCGGTGAAGGGTGCGTCGTCGATCACGGTGCTGGAAATCGGAGCCTCCTCGCCAAGAATTCTCGATTAGCGAATATTTAGCAAACGCTGCGAACCTACCCCGGCGCGGTGTGCCGCCCTCGATTCGACACGCGAAATGCACAGCGCCCGAGCCATTCCTGCGAAGGGTGTACCGGCGTGTCGGCTGGCGTATTTGCGACTGTGAGACACCGGAATTCGGGTCTGTTCGGTATTTTGCTGAGCAAAGAAGGTGGGAGGTATGCGGGTGCGCACGACATCGCGATCCGGCCGGATTCTCGCGGGCTGGGTGAAGAAGATCGTCACGGTACTGGCGGCGGCCGGGATCCTGTCGACCCTCGGAGCGGCGGTGGCCACGGCCGCGCCCGCGGGCGGACGTCAGGATCTGATGGTGCCGTCGAGCATGGGCCCGATCAAAGTCCAGGTGCAGTGGGCCGCGCGCGGTGGCAGCGCCGCGCTCTACGTCCTGGACGGGCTGCGCGCGCCCGGCGATCACAACCAGTGGGTCACCGACACCGACGCGCTGCGCCAGTTCGCCGGTGACAACGTCACGCTGGTGTTCCCGGTCGGCGGCCGCTCCAGCTTCTACACCGACTGGTATCGCCCGAGCAGCACCAACGGCCAGAAGTCGACCTACAAGTGGGAGACCTTCCTGACCCGGGAGTTGCCCGCCTACCTGGCCCAGCGCGGGGTGTCGCGCACCAACAACGCGATCGTCGGCGCCTCGATGGGCGGCAACGCCGCGCTCACCCTGGCCGCGCACCATCGCGACCAGTTCAAGTTCGCCGGCTCGTTCTCCGGCTTCGTGAACCCGACCTTCCCCGCCTGGAACCAGGCGATGCGCGCCGCAATGTGGGACGAGGGCATGTACAACGTCGACGACATGTGGGGCCCGGCCGGCGACCCGGCCTGGCAGCGCAACGACGCCACCCTGCAGGCCGAAAAGCTGCGTGGGCTACCGATTTACGTCACCACGGGCAACGGCGTGCCCGGGGTGCTGGACCTGGCCAACGGTCTCGGCAACACGATGAACGCCATGGGCTTGGAGGCGATGGCGGTCACCGCCACCCGGATCTTCCAGGATCGCCTGACGGCCTTGGGAATTCAGGCCCGTGTCGACTTCACCAATGGCACCCACCACTGGCCGTACTGGCAGCAGGCGCTGGCCAACGCCCGGCCGATGATCCTGGACGCGCTCCGGGTGAAGTGAACCGCGTGGCCGAAAATGCCGATTTCCTGTCCGCGGATCTCTTAGCCGGTCGCCCCGGGCGCTCTACGCTCGAAATATGACAACCCCGTCCGTCCTCATCATCGGCGCCGGCTTCGCCGGCCTCGGCCTGGCCATGGAGCTGCGCCGCGCCGGGCTGGAGAACTTCACCATCCTGGAGAAGGCCGTCGATCTCGGCGGGGTCTGGCGGGAGAACACCTATCCGGGCGCGGCCTGCGATGTGCCCTCGCCGCTCTACTCGTGGTCCTACGAGCCGAAAAGCGATTGGCCCCGGCGCTTTTCGGAGCAGGCCGACATCCACGCCTATATGCGCGAGGTGGCCGAGAAGCACGATCTGCCGCGCTACATCCGGTTCGGCACCGAGGTGACCGACGCCGAGTTCGACGAGCGAACCGGGCAGTGGGCCGTCACCACCGCCGACGGCACGCGACTCACCGCGGACGTGCTGGTGCCGGCCGTCGGCCAGCTCTCCCGCCCCGCCCTGCCGAACCTGCCCGGCATCGACACCTTCACCGGCGCCGCCTTCCACTCCGCCGAATGGGACCACGGCGTCGACCTGACCGGTAAACGCGTCGCCTGCATCGGCACCGGCGCCAGCGCCATCCAGTACATTCCGCGCATCCAGCCCGCGGTCGCGCACCTGACGCTGTTCCAGCGTTCCGCCGCCTGGGTGCTGCCGAAATTCGATACGCAGTACAGCGGACTGCATCACGCGCTGTTCAAGTACCTGCCGCCCACCCGGCTGGCGGAACGCTTCGCGATCTGGTCCTTCTTCGAGGTGCTCGCGCTCGCGCTCACCGATATCCCCGCCATCAAGACGCCGGTCATCGCGCTCGCCGACCGCCATCGCGAAAAGCAGGTCCCGGATCCGGAATTGCGCGCGAAGCTCACCCCGGACTACGCGGCGGGCTGCAAGCGCGGCCTGTTCTCCAACGAGTACTTCCCCGCGCTGGCCCAGCCGAACGTCACCGTCGAGACCACGGCGATCGAGGCCGTCACGCCGAACGGGATCCGCACCGCCGACGGCGTCGAGCACCCGGTCGACGTCATCATCTACGGCACCGGGTTCAAGGGCACCGAGTTCCTCGCACCGATGAACATCTACGGGACGGGCGGACGCAAGCTCGCCGACGTCTGGGGCGACGCGGGCGCGCGGGCGTTCCTGGGCCTCTCGGTGCCGGACTTCCCGAATCTGTTCCTGATGTACGGGCCCAACACCAATGTCGGCTCCGGCTCGATCATCTACATGCTCGAATCCCAGGCCCGCTACATCCGCCAGGTCGTGCAGTACCTGGCTGCGAATCCCGGGCGGCGGCTCGCGGCCCGCGCGGACGCCGAGCAGGATTGGGACGACTGGTTGCAGCGCCGCCTGAAGGACACCCCCTGGAACTTCTGTTCCAGCTGGTACCGCAATGCCGCCGGGCGCATCACCAACAACTGGCCCGGCGCGACCGTGCTCTACCGCTGGAAAACCCGCGCCTTCCGACCGGCCGATTACGCCCAGTAATTACTCAGCAAACCTTTAACCTCGAGTTAAATCACCCATAGCCCGTTCTGGCAAATAGTCAGTAAACTCATCTTCGTTCGGGGGATCCGCGGACGAAAGGCGAGCGATGATCTGGCTGCTGTTGCTTCTGGTGGTCGTGATCGTCATCGTGCTGCTCGTCATGCGCCCGAAAGGCGGCCCCCGCGGCCTGGAGCAGATCGAACTCGACGACGCCCTCGCCGAAGCCAGACGCGAGAACGAGAGACTCGGCGGCCAGGTCTACAACCTGGCCCCCACCAACGAAGCCGCCGCCCAAGCCCTCGCCGACGCCGCCGAACGCCACAACGCCGCCGGCTCCCAGCTCGCCCAGGCCGGCACCCCCACCCAGGCCCGCCTCGCCAAACAAACCGCCGTCGAGGGCCTCTACTACATCCGCGCCGCCCGCACCGCCATGAACATGGACCCCGGCCCCGCCATCCCGCAACTCGCCTTCCAGAACCGCGCCGGCCGCGTCACCGAAGACCGCACCATCTCCCTCGACGGCCGCCGCCTCGCCACCTCCCCCCACCCCTCCGACACCACCCCCCACTACTACCCGGGCGGCATGGTCGCCGGCCGCCCCGTCCCCGGGGGTTGGTACTCCGAACCCTGGTGGCGCACGGCCCTGCTCACCGGCGCCTGGGCATTCGGCGCCACCACCCTGTTCGCCGCGCTCTTCACCGGGATGCCCGGCATCGGCTACGACGCCGGGACCTTCGAGCAAGGCTTCGACACCGACGCTCAGGACTACGGCTATGGCGACACCGGCTATGACCAGGGCGGCTACACCCAGGGTGATTACGGCCAAGGAGACTATCCCCAGGGCGACTACGGCCAAAGCGGTTACACCCCAGACGCTTACGGCAACACCCCTTACGGCGACGACTCCTTCGGCACAGGCGGCTTCGACAACGCCGGTTTCGACACCCCCGGCTTCGACAGCTCCTTCTAACCGCCCACGATTCCGCCCCCACCACCCCCACCCGGTAGACTCCCGACCATCTAGCCCAGCCTTCGTAGCTCAGGGGATAGAGCACCGCTCTCCTAAAGCGGGTGTCGCAGGTTCGAATCCTGCCGAGGGCACTTCCATAACCGCAGGTCAGGCCGTTTCTTCGTCAGGTCGACGCCCGCCGAACTCGGTCGGGTACGCAGTAGCGAACTTGGTACGGGCGGAATCCAGCTTGGCCGCCACATTGTCGTCATCGAACAGGTCCGCGTAGAAATCGAGAGTCGTACTCGGCTTGTCGTGACCCAGCATTCGCTGGAGCGCGAGCACCGAGGCACCTTGCGAGACAGCGGCGGTGTGTCGCAATTCGTGCGGAGTGAGCCCCGCGAGACCAGCGGCCTTGGCGGCATCATTCCTCCAGTCGCGGCGCATGTTCCGGACCCGTAGCACCGCACCGCGGTTGGAGGTGAAAACCTCTGCCTCAGGCCGGCGACTCGCGAGATGCTGCTTCAGCGGCCGCTTTGCGCGCCTGGCGGGCCGTCTTCTGACGATCGACTCTGGCCGGACCCTGATAGACCTCAACCAGTACTTCTTCCATGAAGTTCAACACGTCTTCGGCCTCAGCCTCGTTGACCGCGGTCGTAAATCACCGTGTGCCATCTCGTTGGCGAGAAAGCGGATCTCATGAGCTGCCTCCCTCGTATGGTCTCGAATCAAGCCAGCAGCGTGCAGATCGTCGATCTTTTGGCTGATCTGCCCCTTGTGGACGCCCTTGTCTTTAGCAGTCGCCTCGACAACAGCACGTGCCAAGATCACTGCCGCCCGGTAGTGCTTCATGCTCAGGCACTCGGTAGCTTCCGTTGCGGCGCTGGCGATCTCAAGCGGCACATCGCGAAACTCTTTTCCGACGGCACGCTCTGGAAACCAGTGAAGTGACAGTGCCTCGAAGTATTCGGCATCCTCTGGTATCCCGCGCGCGACCGCAGTACTACCCCAGCCGCATGCAGCGCACTTGTACACGCCCACAGTGTCGAAGTCGCTATCCCTGCGCCGTACGGTCCAAGGATCTGCAATCCGCTCCATCTGGGCGAATGCGCCACAGTGCCAACACGTCCTGGTTGCTGTCATGACGACGGACAGTACGCCGACGCAAAGCTGACGCAAGGGATTTTTCGACGGTTCGGGGCGGTAGGGCTCGTCCGCAGTACGTCCGCAGCAGGCCGGAGACCCATCCGCCACTACCAAGGTTGCCACTGAAAGAACGCGCAGCTAGAAGACGTTTACCGACATCCGCCAACATCAGCAAACGTCCAGTTGGTAGTTCGAGTTCAGCTCAGACGCTGGGCCAGCCATATCGCGATCTCATCCACGGCGGTGTGATCAACGACAACACTTACTACGAACTCGGTCGCTTCCTCGTCTGAGATCTTTTGCAACGGTGAACGGAAGTAGTTCAGATACACGTTGCACGAGATCCAGGCGGTGCGTTTGTTGGCGTCTACGAATGCATGAGCTGCCGCCAACCCGCGGAGCAATGCCGCTCCGCGCTGGAGCACAGTCGGATAGAGCATCTCCCCATACCCTGTGTCATGAGGGTGAGCTAATGCTCCTTCCAGTTTGCCCCGATCGAGCACATTGTACGAAGTTCCGATAAGTCGCCGGTTCGTGGCAATGACGCCTTCAACTGGCAAAGCAAAGGGGTTCACCGCTCAGCAAGCAGCCGAAGCGTCTCCTCCCAGCGAACAATCTCCGCATCCACAACCCGATCAAAATCGGGAGTGTAAGGGATCTCTGCAGGCCTGATGTTCGGTTGAGCAGGAATGCCCCTCTCCCCTCTGAGAACCTTCGCCGTGTACCAACGCTTCATATCGCTTTCAGACAGCTCAGTATCGCACCGCTCGCAGCTAGGAAGATCGCCGCGAGCTTGTTGCCAGGGCATCTCATGGCTGAGCTCAACCAGCGTCTCTTTCGCAAGGGGCGCGTAGTGCTCAAGAACGGCGTCCACGATCGCCCTTGAGGCCGGGTCCAAGGAGTCAGGATCGGCGCCCGGCAGTTCGGTATCGAACCAATGGCTGCGCCCGTACTTGTTCACTTGGTACACAGTCGGCTGCACTGGACCATCCGGCCAGGCCTGGAACCTGTCCGCGAAAAGTGGGCGACCATCCCACGCCAGATGCCATGCCTGCGCGAAGTAGATCAGCTTCTCCAGCTTCCAGGCGTCTACCCATCCCCGCTGCCGGTAGACGTATCCGGCAACGTCCAGAGCGGTAACCATCATGCGCTCCCTTCCGTTACCTTATCCACAGGATACCTGGAGTTATCCACACTCAATCAACAGTCTTCTGAGCATGCTATAAGATACCCAGCTACGTTCGTTACGGTGTGACTCCGGTTACTCGGGTGTGGCGGCCTTCAGTGCTCCGCCACTGATCCGGATTGGCATCCGATCGTTGCTGGTGGCATCGTCGCAGAGTAGACGTTGCTCGGACCTCGAATGACTACGGAACGGCAGCAGCGAGGCCGCCCTTTCGCATCGGCGACAGCTTTAGTGCCGAAAGGCAGCGCGAGGGAGAGGACGCGTGCGCCTTGTCCGAAGACATCCAGCGCTTCGTCCGTGAATTCGAGCTTGTAGCGGTAGGTGCTGGGTTCGGTGAGGTGGGCGACGTGATGGCCGTATAACCACACGTCCAAGCCCGGGAGCTTTTTGCGGGCCACCGGGCTACCGCCCCTCGATCGAGACTCGGCTGAACTTGGGTATCACCAGAACCTCGTAACCACATTCGGACAGCGCACGGATGGCGGTTTCCATGCTGACTGCGCCTCCTCGCTCGAGACGTGACACCGTCATCCGCGTAACTCCGAGTCTCTCGGCGAGGTCGGCCTGGTGTAGACCACGTTCTTCTCGAGCGTGTCGCACGGCGTGGCCGAACTCGGTGGGAGTCATCGCCCGCTTGTGATCCATTTAGCGAGCATAGCCCAAGAACTCTACTGATGATCGGTATAACGATCATGGCCAAACTTCGTGACTATGCTCGGTATATCGATCATCGAACAGGCTGGGTCAGTGGTCTCGGCGAACGCGGGCCATCGTGCCGGAGGTCTGCCCCTGGTTTGGTGATACCCGGGTTGACGTGGTGAAACGGTGGGTGGGGCTGGGGTGATGAGGTTGGTGAACCCGTGCGGCGTGTGCGGGGTTATCGACATCGGACGTCTGAAATGAGTGCATCACGATGGGGAATT
Organism: Nocardia sp. NPDC050435; assembly: GCF_040655395.1. Classification (NCBI taxonomy): domain Bacteria; kingdom Bacillati; phylum Actinomycetota; class Actinomycetes; order Mycobacteriales; family Nocardiaceae; genus Nocardia; species Nocardia sp. NPDC050435. The sequence goes on along the minus strand of NZ_JBFAJW010000009.1, from coordinate 82,353 downwards.
CGCCTGCGCCGGAAGCTGGGAATGCCGGGAGTGCGGTTGGGGGGACGCGGATCGAGCGGCGGACGTTGCGGTGGACGATCCTGGGGGTCGTGTTGGCCACGTTCATCGGGATCGCGGCTGTCGCGGCGCCGATCGCGTTTCGAGGGGGTGAGGCGGATTCGCCGTCGGAGTCGAATCGGGTGACGGTGACCGATCGGAGTGATCGGAATCGGGTGGGGATCAGCGGGGAGGGGAACTCGGTGCGGATCGAGGGGGATAGTGATGACAACCGGGTGTGCATCGGGGCGACGGAGTTGTGTGCGACTACGTCGGAGAGTGTGCGGCCCACGGTGACGCCGAGCCGGTAGGCAGGGCTACTGGCGGGGCTGGGTTTGGTTGGTCCATTGGTAGCCGTCGAACCAGCGGACCAGGGTGGGGTTGTGGTGGTCGGGGTACCAGCCCGGTGGGAGGGGTGGTTGGGCGGGGCGTCGGGAGTTCGATCGGGTGATTGCCACGATCGTGATCACCACCACCGCGATGATGCCGAGGAGAATGACGATGTGTCCCACACTTAGCCCTGCCACCGAGACAGTATCGGCCAGAAGTGGCCGAGAGACGAATTCGGTGGCAGGGGTGGCGGTTTCAGTCGGCCTTTTGGGAGGCGGCTACGGCGCCGGCGAGGGCGACGAGGACACCGGCGGCGCCGAGGGCGATGCCGAAGACGGGTTGCATGTCGTCCGCCCAGGCCAGGATGAGGAAGTGCATGTCCAGCTGTTGCAGGACGAGCGAGCCGAAGCCGAAGATGGCCAGCCAGATGCCGATTTGAATCATGTGATCCCCCGAGTGTTCGTGAATTGCCTTCCGGGACAGTAATGGTGGGGTCCGGGGGATGTCCATCGGAATAGTCAGGTGGCCAGGCCGCGGGCGATGACCAGGCGCTGGATCTGGTTGGTGCCCTCGAAGATCTGCATGACCTTGGCTTCGCGCATGTAGCGCTCGACGGGGAAATCCTGGGTGTAGCCGTAGCCGCCGAGGACCTGGACGGCGTCGGTGGTGACCTTCATGGCGGCGTCGGTGGCGATGAGTTTGGCGACGCTGGCCTGGCGGGAGTAGGGGAGGCCCGCGTCGCGGCGGCGGGCGGCGTCGAGGTAGGTGGCGCGGGCGGAATCGACGGCGGCGGCCATGTCGGCGAGGACGAAGCCGAGGCCCTGGTGGTCGATGATGTGGCGGCCGAAGGCTTCGCGTTCCTTGGCGTAGGCGACGGCGTCGTCGAGGGCGCGTTGTGCGAGACCGGTTGCGACGGCGGCGATTCCGAGGCGGCCGGAGTCCAGGGCGCTGAAGGCGATGGACAGGCCCTGGCCTTCGGCGCCGATCAGCCGTTCGGCGGGGAGCAGCGCGTCGTCGTAGGCGGCGGTGGTGGTGGGGATGCCGCGCAGGCCCATCTTCTCCTCGGGCTTGCCGAAGCTCAGGCCCGGCGTGTCCTGGGGGACGAGGAAGCAGGAGATGCCGCGCGAGCCTTCGCCGGTGCGCGCGAACAGGGTGTAGAAATCGGCCTTGCCGCCGTTCGTGATCCACGCCTTCGCGCCGTTGAGGCGGTAGCCGTCAGCGGTTTTCGTGGCGCGGCAGCGCAGGGCGGCGGCGTCGGAACCGGCGTGCGGCTCGGAAAGGCTGTAGGCGCCGATGGTTTCGCCGGAGAGCATGTCGTGCAACCAGCGCTGCTTCTGCTCGTCGGTGCCGAAGGCGAACAGCGGATGGCAGGACAGGCTGTGCACGCTGACGGCCACCGCGACGGCGGCCCAGCGGGCGGCCAGTTCCTCGAGGACCTGGAGGTAGACCTCGTAGGGCTGCCCGCCGCCGCCGAATTCCTCCGGGTACGGCAGGCTCAGCAGCCCGGCCGCGCCCAGCGCGGGGAACACCCCGTCGGGGAAGGTCCCGGTCTTCTCGGAGTCCACCACCCGGGGCTCCAGCACCTTGTCGGCGATGTCGCGGGTGAGGTCGATGAGGTCGCGGGCCTCGGGCGTGGGCAGCATCCGATCAACTGGCATGCCCTGTTTCTACCCGCCGGGCAGGTATGGCCGGAGGGGGCCGCCTTGCCTTATTATCTGCGTATGAATGCAGATAGTCGATCAGCGCCGCTGGACGAGGATCAGGTCGGCCTGGTCGTCGAGGTGTTCCGGATGCTGGCCGATCACACGCGGGTGCAGGTGCTGTGGGCGCTGGTGGACCGTGAGCTGTCGGTGAACGATCTGGCGGGGCAGGTCGCCAAGCCCGCCCCGTCGGTCTCCCAGCACCTGGCGAAGCTGCGCATGGCCCGATTGGTGCGCACCCGGCGCGCGGGGACGACGATCTACTACAGCCTGGAGAACGAGCACGTGCGTCAGCTGGTAGTCGACGCCGTGCACAATGCGGAGCACGCGGGGCCGGGCGTCCCGGCGCACCATCGCGGGGAGCCCGTGCGCGAACTGCGCGACAAGGCGGCGTCCGAATGAGTCACACGAGAAAAGATCCGGCACAGGAGATTTCCGCGGATCCGCGCGATCGCGCCGCGCATGTCACCCGACATGGCGTTTCGCGCGCCGACCACCACCATCACGGGCACGCCCACCGCACCGGCCTCCGCGGCCTCGTCCACGAGATCTTCTCCCCGCACAGCCACGACTCCGCCGACAGCGTGGACGACGCCCTCGAATCCAGCGCCATCGGCATTCGCGCGGTCAAGATCAGTCTGGTCGTCCTCGGCCTCACCGCCGCGCTCCAGGTCGCGATCGTGGCGATCTCCGGCTCGGTCGCGCTGGCCGCGGACACGATCCACAACTTCTCCGACGCCCTGACCGCGGTGCCTCTGTGGATCGCCTTCGTCGTGGGCCGCCGCGCCGCCACCCGTCGCTACACCTACGGTTTCGGCCGCGCCGAGGATCTGGCCGGGCTGTTCGTGGTCGCCATGATCGCGCTGTCGGCGGCGATCGCGGGGTACGAGGCGCTGCGCAGGTTGCTCGAGCCCGCGCCGATTCAGCATCTGGGCTGGGTCGCCGCCGCCGGCCTGATCGGCTTCCTGGGCAACGAAACCGTTGCGCTGTATCGGATTCGGGTCGGCCGCCGGATCGGCTCGGCGGCGTTGGTCGCCGACGGACTGCACGCGCGCACCGATGGATTCACCTCGCTGGCAGTGCTTTTGAGCGCTGGCGGGGTGGCGCTGGGTTTTCCGATGGCCGATCCGATTGTCGGCCTGCTGATCACGCTCGCCATCCTGGCGGTGTTGCGCACCGCGGCCCGCGACGTGTTCCGCCGGTTGATGGACGGCGTAGATCCGGCGCTGGTGACTTCCGCCGAACGCGCGCTGGCGGCCGAGCCGGGAGTGCAGAACGTGCGCAGCGTGCGGATGCGCTGGATCGGTCACCGCCTGCACGCGGATGTGGAGGTGGATGTCGTGCCGACCATCACCCTGGCCGACGCGCACCGGGTCGCGCACGCGGCCGCGCACACGCTCACCCACGCCGTAGCCAAATTGGAGACCGCGCTGGTGCATGCCTATCCGGCGCATTAGACCTGATCACGGCTGATCATGCGGAACGGCTATGACCTGCGCGGACGAATTTGATGCTCTCCAGTTTCAGATTATGGGCCGTCCCCATTCCGCTGTGACTACCTTTGGGTAGCATCCCGGATGTGACGTGGCTCTCTTCGGCCACAGGCAGGAAAAGAGGAGTACCCGATGTTGAGCACCATGCAGGACGAACAGCTCTCGCTGGCGACGCTGCTGAAGTACGCGTCCACCTTCCAAGGCGACAGCACGGTGTCGACCTGGACCGGGACCGGCGTGCGGACCATGACCTACCGGGAGGTCGGCGCCGACGCCGCTCGCCTGGCGAATGCGTTGCGCGGCATGGGGATCGGCGAGGGTGACCGGGTCGGCACCTTCATGTGGAACAACAACGAGCATCTGGTCGCCTACATCGGCGTGCCGGCCATGGGCGCGGTCCTGCACGCGCTCAACATCCGGCTCTTCCCGGAGCAGCTGGTCTATGTGGCCAACCACGCCGAGGACCAGGTGGTCATCGTCGACGGCACGCTGCTGCCGATGTTCGCCCAGTACCTGCCCAACCTGAAGACGGTGCGCCACGTCATCGTCGCCAACGGCGACGCGGCCGCGTTGCAGGCCCCGGAGGGCGTGCAGGTGCACGCCTACACCGAACTGCTCGCCGCGCAGCCGGACACCTTCGACTTCCCGGTCGTCGACGAACGGTCCGCCGCCGCAATGTGTTACACCTCCGGCACCACCGGCGACCCGAAGGGCGTGGTGTATTCGCACCGCTCCAACTGGCTGCACGCGATGCAGGTCTGCCAGCCCAACAGCATGGGCTTCAGCGGCGCCGACAATGTGCTGGCGATCGTGCCGATGTTCCACGCCAACGCCTGGGGCCTGCCCTACGCGGCACTGATGTCGGGCGCGAACGTGCTGATGCCGGACCGCTTCCTGCAGCCGGGCCCGCTGCTGGAGATGATGGCCGCCGAGCAGCCCACCTTCGCCGCCGCCGTGCCCACCATCTGGGGTGGCGTACTGGCCCAGCTCGCCGCCGCGCCGCAGGACATCTCGCACATGCGGACCGTGGTGGTCGGCGGTTCGGCGGTGCCGCCGGCGATGATGCACACCTTCGAGGAGAAGTACGGCGTGAAGGTGCTGCACGCCTGGGGCATGACCGAGACCTCCCCGCTGGGCTCGGTCTCGCACCCGCCGGTGGGCGTCTCGGGCGCGGAGGAGTGGTCCTACCGCTACACCCAGGGCCGTTTCCCCGCCAATGTGCAGGCCCGCCTGGTCGGCGACGACGGCGGCGTGGTGCCCAACGACGGAGAAGCGCTGGGCGAGTTGGAGGTTCGCGGCCCGTGGATCACCGGCTCGTACTACTCGCCGGACGGCGCACAGGTCGATCCGGACAAGTTCGACGACGGCTGGCTGCGCACCGGTGACGTCGGCAAGATCACCCCGAACGGCTACCTCACCCTGGTGGACCGCTCCAAGGACGTCATCAAATCCGGCGGCGAGTGGATTTCGTCGGTGGATCTGGAGAACGCCGTCATGGGGCACGCGGCCGTCGCCGAGGCCGCCGTCATCGGCGTCCCGGACGAGAAGTGGGACGAGCGCCCGCTGGTCGCGATCGTGCTGAAGGAGGGCGCCGAGGCCGAGCCGGCGGAATTGCGCGAGTTCCTCGCCGACAAGTTCGCCAAATGGCAGCTGCCGGAACGCTGGACCTTCATCGCCGAGGTGCCGAAGACCAGCGTCGGCAAGTTCGACAAGAAGCGCCTGCGCGCCCAGTACGCCGACGGCGAACTGCAGGTGACCACGCTGTCCTGACCGGAATCGGGTGCGTAGCCGAATCATGGTGGCTGCGCACCCGTTTCACCGGAGCGTCGACAGATCGACGCCGCGCTCGGGGGCGACCTCGTCGAGCACCGCGGCGGCCCGGATCCGGTCCAACCGGAAACCGCGCACCCCCGAGCGCAGCCGGCACCAGGCGTGCAGATACCAGTGCTCCCCGGCGACCAGCCCGAGCGGTTCGACCGTGCGGGCGCTCGAATCACCGTGCCGGTCCACGTATTCCAGGTGCAGCACGTGGCGCATCAGCAGTGCGTCCAGCACCTCGGGCGGCACCGGGGAGATATCGCGGGGCAGCAGCCGCACCCGCTCGCTCAGCTGCGCCGCTGTCGCCCGGTCGTTCTCGGGCAGCACCGCGAGCACCTTGTGCACCGCCGCCCCCGCCGTCTGCTCGAACGGTGTGCCGCGCAGCATGGGCAGCGCCACCAGCAGGGCGGTCGCCTCGGCGGGCGTCAGCGAGACCGGCGCGAGGGTGCGCCCGCGCTCCAGCGCGTACCCGCCGTTCGGCCCGCTGACCGCGCGGATCGGCAGGCCGGACCGCTGTAGCGCCGCGATGTCGCGCACGATGGTGCGCGTCGTCACCTCGAGCCGTGCCGCCAGTTGCCGCGCCGTGCGGGGACGCGGGCTGTAGGCCCGCAGTTCCTCGGCGAGCGCGTAGAGCCGCTCGGTCTTCGTCACCCCCGCATCATCCCCTCGCCCACCGACAACACGCACGGATCGGCCCACCCGGCACGGGGCCGGGCGGGCCGATCCGGTGAAGCTGTCAGCAGTTACGCAGTTCCGGGCTCTGATTCAGCAGCTGAGCCCGGGTGCCGGTGAAGGTGCGATAGGTGTCGCCGCCCACCGCCGAGAGCGGGAACGCCGCTACCCGGTGGCAGTTCTGGAAGGCCAGCTTCACGTTGAAATGGCGCTCCAGCCCGCCGCGGATCGCGTCCGAGGCCATGGCGCGCAGCAACTGCCCGCGCGCCACCTCGTCCGGCGGCGGGATCAGGTTGTCGGCGTATTCCTCGGTGCCGGAGTGCAGGTCGGCGGCCACGCGGCTGACTACCTCGTAGGCGTAAGGCAGTGAGGTCCGGACACATTCGACGAAGTCGGCGTCGTCGATCTCGCCGCGCTCGGCGCGTTCGAGCAGGGCGGTGGGAACATCGAGGGACATGGGCGCTCTCCTCCGGGGGTGGGGTGGATGGCGGTTGCGATGCCCCTGAAGTCTATTCGAAACCGGTTGTCAATAACCCTGAAATCAGCGCGAAAGTGCCTTGGTCAGAGCAATTTTCGCTTCCGTGGACAGTTCGGCGACCAGTTCGCCGGCCGGTAGCTCCGGGGCCAGCGAGTGCGTCTGCCCGGCCCACAGATTCACCTCCTCGGCATCGCCCGCCGCACGGGCGGCCGCACGCAATGGTGCGGTCGCATAATGGATCTCGGGATATGCGGCGGGCGCGTCGAGGTGCGCCAGCAGGAATTCGTTGCGCAGGCCGCGGGCCCGACGCCCGGTGAATGCTCGGGTCAGCATGGTCGGGGTCGGCGAACCGACAGCGCCCCTATGTATCGAATTGGTACCGGCCTCCGGGCAGCGCAGGAAAACGGTGCCCAGTTGCGCCGCCCGCGCGCCCGCGGCGAGCGCCGCCGCGAGACCGGCGCCGGTGGTGATGCCGCCGGTGGCCACCAGCGGCAGATCCACGGCGGCGGTGAGCAGTTGCAGCAGCGAGAGCAGGCCGATCGGATCGGTGACGTCGTCGGCGACCCGATCGACGAAGGTGGCGCGATGCCCGCCCGCCTCGGCGCCCTGTGCGACGAGCGCGTCCGCGCCGGCCGCGACGGCGACCCGGGCCTCGGCCACCGAGGTCACCGTCACCCAGACCTCGGAGCCCACGGCCTGTAGCCGCCGCACCTCCGCGGGGCCGAAGCAGCCGAAGGTGCAGGTGACCACCGGAACCGGATCGGCGACCAGCAGATCGATCTTCGCGGTCCAGGCGTCGTCGTCGTATTTCGGCGTGCCGACCTCGTAGGCGTCGCCCAGCGCGGCGACGTACTCCGCGAAGTCGCCCGGGGGAGTGGGCCCGCCGGGGGCGAACAGGTTCACGCCGAACGGCTTGCCGGTGCGTGCCCGCGTCTTCTCGATACGCTCGGCGGTGGCGTCGACGCCGAGATACCCCGCCGCGAGCAATCCGAGCCCGCCGGCTTCGGACACCGCCGCGGTGAGCTCGGGCGTGGAGGGGCCGCCCGCCATGGGTGCGAGCACGATCGGTCGCTGCAACTCGTCGAGGATCACGAGAACCAGTCTGGCACTGCCCAGGTCACGGATTGTGACGCGAAGTTACGGGATTTCGGGGCCTTTACCAGTGCGCGACCTGCGTAAACATAAGAGAAGGTTGCGGAATGGTCACGACGGGGTAGAGTTCCCGTCACAACGGAAGCCGAAACGTTACAAAATTTCGGAACCGGACCGAACGGTGCAAACCGGTCCTAACGGTACTCCCGTTCTCCCCTGTAGGTCGGACGCTAGGACGAAGCTTTGTCGCAGCACCGGGTTGGCCCCAGTTCCATCACCGTTATGAGCCTTCTTGGCGATCAGGTTTCGGTATCGGAGCGCCCGACGCGGCATCGCGCCGAGTCGGCCTCGAGCGACCGGGTCAAGCGCGCCGCCACCTACGCGGTCGCCGCGGGCGCGCTGATCGGCACCGCCACCCAGGTCGCCCCGGCCCTGGCCGCCCCGCTCTCGCCGCACCACGACACCGACGACAAGGCCGCCGAGCCCATCACGTTCAAGGGCGCCGGCGATATCGCTGCCACCCAGGCGAAGTTCGCCACCCCGGTCGCCGAGGTCGCCCCCGAGCCCGCGCCCGTCGCGGCTCCGGTCGCCGCGCCGGTCGCGCAGCCCTTCGGTATCCAGAACCTGCCGCCGGAGCTCGCGGGCCCGCTGGCCCAGGTCGAGGACATCCTCAAGGGTGTGCAGCAGCAGGTCGCTCCGGCCCAGGCGGTGCGCCCGGTCGCCGGTCAGATCAGCTCCACCTACGGCTCCCGCTGGGGCGAGATGCACTACGGCATCGATTTCGCCGACCAGCTGGGCGCGCCGATCCACTCCGTCAGCAACGGCACCGTCATCGAGGCCGGCCCGGCCTCGGGCTTCGGCCTCTGGGTCCGGGTGCTGCAGGAAGACGGCACCACCGCGGTCTACGGCCACGTCAACGACATGTTCGTGCAGGCGGGCCAGAAGGTGCGCGCGGGCGATGTGATCGCCTCGGTCGGCAACCGCGGCAACTCCACCGGCCCGCACCTGCACCTCGAGATCTGGGACCAGGGCGGCGCCAAGATCGACCCGCTGCCGTATCTGGCCGCCAAGGGCGTCCCGATGCAGTGGGGCCCGTCCAAGCACTGATATTCCTTGCCCAGCTTGATATCTCACCTACAGAGCGGCAGGCCGCTGGTTAGGCTCCTGACGTGACCGAGCTGGGCGATATCTTCGAACCGGGATCACCACACGGCCGTACCTACGCCGTGCTGGTGCATCATCCGCGCTCCGGCTTGGCCGATATCGCGCGGTATCTGGACCTCCCGGAGGATGTCGCGGCGGCGTCGCTGAAGGTGCTGTGTGAGCTCCAGGCGGCGGTGCAACTGTCCGACGGCGAGGGTGAACCGATCTGGGACGCGCACGCCCCGGAGTCGCTGTCGGAATCCGAGGCCCGGCGCCGCCAGCACGAGATCAGCCAGATGCACGCCGCCGCCGCGCGACTCAGCGAGACCTTCCGCTCGGTGCGGCGCTCGCCGCGCAGCAACGGCGCCATCGTGCCGGTCTTCGAGCGGGTGGAGATGCTGGCCGACTTCGAGGAGATCCAGGCCGCGGCCCGCCATTCGGTGAAGCTGATCGAACGCGGGCCCTATCTCAGCGACGCCGAACGCGAGCAGCGCCAGTTCCAGCTCAAGCGGGCGCGGCTCGGCGAGGGCATCCGCTACCAGACCCTCTATCAGGACACGATCTATCAGGACGCGGATCGACTACGTCACGCGCTGGCCACCAATGCCAGTGGGGCGCAGGCCCGCACGCTGCCCGAGCCGCCGTTCAAGATGATCGTCGTCGACGACGAGCGCGGCATCCTGGTGCTGCACGCCGACGAGCGCCGCCCGGATCCGATGGGCATCCGGGTCTCCGGTTCGCCCGCGCTGCGCCTGATGATCAAGACCTTCGACGTGCTGTGGTCGCTGGCCGCGCCGATCTCGGTGAACCCCTCCGCCGAGGAACTCGACGAACGCGACAAGGCCATTCTGACGCTCATGGGGCTGGGCGCCACCGACGACACCATCGCCCGCCGCTTGGGCATGTCCCGGCGCACCGTGGTCCGGCGCACCGCCCGGCTGCTGGAGCGCCTGGGGGCGAGCACGCGCTTCCAGGCGGGCGTGCAGGCGACCCGGCGTGGCTGGCTATGAGAAGACTCACCGTTCCACTTCTGCAACATTCGGGGGTCACCGGGCGATGTGCCGGGAGGCACTCGTGCGGCTTTCGCCCAGCTGTCCCGGCGGGGATCGGCCGATATGATTGCCCGGACCGCGCCGGCCCAGGACGACGAGGTCGGGGTGGGGGCCGAACAGACAAGGCCGAGCGGCCGGTGAGATAGAACGGCCGTGCGGCCGAGCTCGACGCGAGAGGTGAATACACCCGAATGGATACTGCCCGTCGTTCCGGTCGTAGTACCCGTCGCCGCAGGCCGGGCAGCCCCACCTTCGGTCAGCTGCTCACCGCCGCCGTGGAGTCTGCCGCCGACGCGGTGGCCGTGCGGTCGGGCACGGAAGAGTTCACCTACCGTCAGCTCGACGCGGATTCCTCGCGGCTGGCCCGGGAGCTGATCGAACGCGGCATCGGCCCCGGCGACGTGGTCGCCATCGGCATCGCCCGCGGCGTCGAGTCCGTGCTCGCGGTGTGGGCCATCGCGAAGACGGGCGCGGCATACGTGCCGGTCGACCCGGCCTATCCCGCCGAGCGGATCGCGCACATCGTCGGCGACTCCGGCGCCGTGCTCGGCTTGACCACCTCGCAGCACCGGCGCAAGCTCGGCTCCGGCATCTACTGGATCGAACTGAACGATCCGGTGGTGGCGCGGCGGGTCTTCGAGCGGCCCGAGCATCCGATCTCCTACGCCGACCGGGTGCGCCCGCTCGACGAGCGGCATCCGGCCTACGTCATCTACACCTCCGGGTCCACCGGCAAGCCCAAGGGCGTCGTGGTCACCCACACCGGCCTGGCCGGGCTGGTCGCCGCCGAGGCCGAGCACTACGGGGTGACCGGGGATTCCCGGGTGCTGCACGTCTGCTCGCCGAACTTCGACGTCTCCGTGCTGGAAATGCTGCTCGCCTTCTCCACCGGCGCGACGCTGGTGGTGTCGCCGCCGTCGGTGTTCGGCGGTTTCGAGCTGGCCGAGCTGCTGCGCCGGGAACGCGTCACGCACATGCTGATCACGCCGGGCGCGCTGGAGTCGGTGGATCCGGCCGACCTGCCGGACCTGCGCGTCGTGGTGGTCGCGGGCGACAAGTTCGGGCCCGAGCTGGTGGGTCGCTGGGCCTCCGGCGACCGCGCGTTCTACAACGGCTACGGCCCGACCGAGGCCACCATTCTGGCGACCAGCACCCCGCCCATGCGCGGCGACGAGCCGGTCACCATCGGCACCTCGATCCCGGGTGTGGGCGCGTTCGTGCTGGACGCGCGGCTGCGCCCGGTGCCGGCCGGGGTGATCGGCGAGCTGTATCTCTCCGGCCCCGCGCTGGCGCAGGGCTACCTGGGCCGCCCCGGCCTGACCGCCGAGCGCTTCGTGGCGAGCCCGTTCGGCGCGGACGCGGAGACCCCGGGCGCCCGGCTCTACCGCACGGGCGATCTGGTGCGGCGCGCCGACAACGGCATCATCGAGTACCTGGGTCGCGTCGACTTCCAGATCAAGGTGCGCGGCTTCCGGGTCGAGCTCGGTGAGATCGACAACGCGCTGGAGGCGCACCCCGCGATCGACTACGCCGCCACCCTGGGCAAGACGCTGCCCTCCGGGCAGACCGCGCTGGTGTCCTATGTGCTGCCGCACACCGAGGTGGACACCGCCGCGCTCACCGCGTACCTCGCGGAATCGCTACCCGCGCACATGATTCCGGCGTCGATCATGGTGCTGACGGAGATCCCGCTGAACCCGGTCGGCAAGCTGGACCGGGCGGCGCTGCCGGAACCGGTCTTCGCGACCCGCGAATTCCGCGCTCCGGTAACCCCGGCCGAGCAGGTCATCGCCGAAGTCTTTGCGGCACTGCTGATGTCGGGTGACGACGCGCGCATCGGCGCCGACGACGATTTCTTCGCCCTGGGCGGCAACTCGCTGCTGGCCGCCCAGGCCGCCGCCCGCATCGGCGCCGCGCTCGACGTGCGCGTGCCGGTGCAGCTGCTGTTCGAGGCCTCGACGGTGACCGGACTGGCCGAGCAGGTGCTGCGCCTGGCCGCCACGCCGGCGGGCCGCGCGCTGCACGCGATGGAGCGCCCCGAGCTGATCCCGCTGTCCTACGCCCAGCAGCGCATGTGGTTCCTGAACCGGTTCGATCCGGACAGCGCCGTCAACAACATTCCGGTGGCGGTCCGCCTGACCGGACGCCTGGACGTGGTCGCCCTGCAGTCCGCGATGCGGGATCTGGTGCAGCGGCACGAGGTGCTGCGCACGGTCTACCCGGAGGTCGACGGCGCCGGCGTGCAGTCGGTGCTGCCGCTGTCCGATCCTCGCGCGGTGCCGCCGCTGCCCACCCTGGACGCGACGCCGGATCAGGTGCCGCAGTTCGTGACCCGGGTCGCGATGACCAAGTTCGACGTGACCGCCAAGCCGCCGATCCGGGTGCAGCTGCTGCGCCTCGACGCGGAAGAGCACGTGCTGGTCTGCGTCATCCACCACATCGCCGGTGACGGTTTCTCCATGGGCCCGCTGACGCGCGATCTGATGACCGCCTATGTCGAGCGCACCCGGGGCGGGCGCCCGGACTGGCCCGCGCTCGAGGTCCAGTACGCCGACTACGCCCTCTGGCAGCGCGAAACCCTCGGCTCCGAGGCGGATCCGGACTCGCTGCTGAACCAGCAGATCACCTATTGGCAGGGCCGGCTGGCGGCGCTGCCCGAGCAGCTGAACCTGCCCGCGGATCGCCCGCGGCCGGCCGTGGCCTCCTACCGTGGGGCGACTTTCCGCTCCAGCCTCGACGCCGAGTTGCACGCCGCGCTGTACCGGGTTGCCCAGCAGCACAATTCGACGCTGTTCATGGTGGCGCACACCGCGCTGGCGGTGCTGCTGGCGCGCCTGTCGGGCACCCGCGACATCGTGATCGGCACCCCGGTCGCCGGCCGCGGCGAGGCCGCGCTGGACGACCTGATCGGCATGTTCGTCAACACCCTGGTGCTGCGCACCGAGATCGAGCCGGGCCGCAGCTTCGCCGACCTGCTCGGCCAGGTCCGCCAAGCCGACATCGAGGCTTTCGGTCACGCCGACGTGCCGTTCGAGCGGCTGGTGGAGCTGCTGGACCCGGTGCGCTCCACCGCGCGGCATCCGCTGTTCCAGGTGCTGCTGGTGCTGCAGAACATGGAGCGCACCGAGCTGGAGCTGCCCGAGCTGAGCGTGGCGGGCGCGGAGCTGAACGTGCCGCTGGCCAAGTTCGACCTGCAGCTGGAACTGGTCGAGGATTTAGCCGAAGACGGTGCGCCGCAAGGCATCGCGATTGCCTTCAGCTACGCGACCGACCTGTTCGACGAACCGACCGTGCAGGATTTCGCGGAGCGCTTCCACCGCATCCTGTCCGCGCTCACCGCCGACGCCGCCGCCGTGGTCGGCGATGTCGACCTGCTCGCCCCGGGCGAGCGGGAACTGGTGCTGCGCGAGTGGAACACCCCGGGCGCGCAGGTGCCCGAGGTCACCCTGGTGGATCTGATCGAGGCCCAGGCGCGCCGCCGCCCCGACGCCGTCGCCGTCCGTTTCGGTGACAGCACACTGACTTTCGGTGAGCTGCAACGCCGGGCGAACCGGGTGGCGCGGGCGCTGATCGCGCGCGGCGCGGGGCCGGAAACCCTGGTGGCCGTGGCGCTGCCGCGCACCGAGGAGCTGCCCGTCGGGCTGCTCGGCGTGCTGCTGACCGGCGCCGGCTACCTGCCGATCGACACCACCTATCCGGCGCAGCGCCTGGAGTTCATGCTCGCCGACGCCGCGCCCGCCTGCGTGCTGACCGCCGCGGCCGTGGCCGATGCGGTGCCCGCCGGGGACGTGCCGGCGATCCTGTTGGAGCAGACCGGCGAGCTGCCCGACGGGCCGATCACCGATCGGGAGCGCACCGCGCCGCTGCGCCCGGACAACCTGGCCTATGTCATCTACACCTCCGGGTCGACCGGTGTGCCCAAGGGTGTCGGCGTCGCGCACCGCAATGTGGTGGAGCTGTTCGCCAACACCCAGCTGCTGTTCGACTTCGACGAAACCGACGTGTGGACGCTGTTCCACTCCTTCGCCTTCGACTTCTCGGTGTGGGAGCTGTGGTGCGCGCTGGCCAACGGCGGCACCGTCGTCGTGGTCGACTACCTGACCTCGCGCTCGCCGGAGCTGTTCCGCGAGTTGCTGATCCGGGAACAGGTCACGGTGCTCAACCAGACCCCGTCGGCGTTCTACCAGCTGGCCGAGGCGGACCGGGCCGCGCACGCGGGCGAGGGCGGCAAGTTCGCGCTGCGCTACGTCGTCTTCGGCGGCGAGGCGCTGGATCTGCGCCAGCTCGCGCGCTGGTACGAGCGGCACGCGGTGGACGCGCCCTGGCTGGTCAACATGTACGGCATCACCGAGACCACCGTGCACGTGTCGTTCCTGGAGCTGAACGAGCAGATGGTCGGCGACGCGGCCAGTGTCATCGGCCGGGCGCTGCCGGGCCTGGACGCCTACGTCGTGGACGAGCGGCTGCATCCGGCGCCGGTCGGCGTCGCGGGTGAGATCAATGTCGCGGGCCGGCAGCTCTCGCGCGGGTACCTGGGGCGCCCGGGCCTCACCGCGACCCGGTTCGTCGCCGACCCCTACGGTGCGCCCGGTGCGCGGATGTACCGCACCGGCGACGTCGGCCGCTGGGTCGGCTTCGGCGGGCGCGCCAACCTCGAATACGCCGGGCGCAGCGACCAGCAGGTGCAGCTGCGCGGGTTCCGCATCGAGCTCGGCGAGATCGAGTCGGCGCTGCTGCGCTGCCCGGGCGTGCGCCAGGCCGTCGTGCTGGTCAGCGCCGACGAGCACGCGGGCGACCGGCTCATCGGCTACGCCGTGCCCGACACCGGTGCGCGGCTCGACCCGGCCGAAGTGCGGAGCGCGGCAGCGGAATTCCTGACCGCCTACATGGTCCCGGACGCGATCGTGGTGCTGGACACCCTGCCACTGACCCCGAACGGGAAGCTGGACCGCAAGGCCCTGCCCGCGCCGGAGTTCGTGAGCGCCACCGCTTTCCGCGCGCCGTCCTCGCCGATCGAGCTGGCCGTGGCGGAGGTCTTCACCGGCCTGCTGAACGGCGCGGAGGTCGGCCTGGACGACGATTTCTTCGCCCTCGGCGGCAATTCGCTGCTGGCGACGCGCGCGGTGGCCCGGGTCAACGAGGCGCTGGACGCGAATCTCGCGGTGCGCGAACTGTTCGAGGCCTCGACCGTCGCGGCGCTGGCCGCCCGCGTGGCCGTGGGCGCCGGCGAGTCCACCCGGCCGCCGCTGGCGCGCGGCGAGCGGCCCGCCCGGATTCCGCTGTCGCTGGTGCAGCAGCGGATGTGGGTGCTCAACCAGCTGGACCAGGGCTCGCCCGCCTACAACATCCCGCTCGCCATCCGGCTGACCGGCGTGCTGGACGTGTCCGCACTGCGCTACGCGGTGGCCGACGTGCTGGAGCGGCACGAGTCGCTGCGCACGCGGTACCCGGTGGACGGGCCGGGCGGGCTGCCGTATCAGGAGATCGTGTCGGTCGCCGAGACCCTGCCGGGCGGCCTGGACGTGGTAACCACCGCGGAGCCGATCGCCCATCTCACGGAGATGATGTCGCGCGGCTTCGACGTGACCACGGCGGTGCCGCTGCGCGCGGTGCTGCTGAACTCGGCCGACAACCCCGAGGAGCACCTGCTCGTGGTGGTGGTGCACCACATCGCGGCCGACGGCGTCTCGATGGCCCCGCTGGCCCGGGATCTGGCCACCGCCTACGTCTCCCGGGTGGAGGGCCGGTCGCCGGCCTGGAAGCCGCTGGAGGTGCAGTACGCCGACTTCGCGCTGTGGCAGCGCGCCGCGATCGGCGCCGAGGACGACGAGACCTCGGTCGCGGCACAGCAATTGGCGTACTGGCGCGAACGGCTGTCGGGGCTGAACGGCGAACTGGCGCTGCCGCTGGATCGCCCGCGGCCCGCGGTGCCGTCGATGCGCGGCGCGGCCACCGGCCTCAGTGTCTCCGCCGAGGTGCACGAGAGCCTGGCCCGCTTGGCGCGGGAACACAATTCGACGCTGTTCATGGTGGTGCACGCGGCGCTCGCGGTGCTGCTGGCGCGCATGTCGGGCAGCTCCGACATCGCGATCGGCACGCCGATCGCCGGTCGTGGCGAGCGGGCGCTGGACGATCTGGTCGGCATGTTCGTCAATACCCTGGCGCTGCGCACCACCGTTGAAAGCGGTTCCAGCTTCGCGGCTCTGGTGGCGCAGGCCCGCGAGATCGATCTGTCCGCCTTCGGTAACGCCGACGTGCCTTTCGAGCGGGTGGTCGAGGAGGTCGCCGCCGGTCGCTCCGCGCACAATCCGCTGTTCCAGGTGGTGCTGTCGTTCGAGGGCACCGAGGCGCCGTCGCTGGAACTGCCCGGCCTCACCATCTCCGGGCTCGACGCCGGCGCCATCGCGGCGAAGTTCGATCTGCAGGTGATCGTCGACGCCCGCGCCGGCGCCGAGCTGAACGTCGTATTCAGTTACGCCACCGACATTTTCGACGAGTCGACGGCCGCGGCCTTCGGGCGCCGATTCGAGCGGATCCTGGCCGCGGTGGCCGCGGATCCGGACGTGGTGATCGGCGACATCGATATCCTCGACGCCGCGGAGCGCGACCGGGGCCAGGCCGGTCAGACGGCCCAGGCCGAACCGGTCGAGAACACCGGCACGGCGGGCGCCGCGCTGACTCAGTCGCTGACGGCGGCGGTCGAGGACGACCCGGAGGGCCCCGCCCTGGTGCACGGCGAACAGGCCGTCAGCTATCAGGAACTGGACGCGCGCTCCTCGAAGCTGGCGCGCCTGCTCATCGATCGCGGTTGCGGTCCCGGCACGGGTGTCGCGATCCGGCTGCCGCGCGGCGCCGATGCCGCCGTGGCCACCTGGGCGGTGCTCAAAGCCGGTGCGGCGCTGGTGGGTTCGGAGCTGCCCGCCGACCTCGCGGTCGAGATCGGTCTCGGGTCCGGCGACGAGCCGCTGGAGTGGCTGGCGCTCGACGACCCGGCCGTCGGGGCGCAGATCGACGCGCAGTCGCCGCGGCCGGTCACCTACGCGAACCGGCTGCGCACCCTGCGCGGCAGCGATCCGGCCCTGATCGACAACGGCGGCACGCTCAGCTACGACGAGCTGGCGGCCGCGGTCGACCGGTTCGCCGGGCGCGCGGAGCTGACCTTCGAATCCCGCACCTTCGGCACCGGCGCTCCCGGTTCGGCCGGGGGTGTGCTGGAGGTGGTGGCCGCGGGCTCGCACGGCGCGGCGGTGGTGGTCGCCGCCGGCGAAGACCTGACCGGGCTGCTCGCCGACGAGTGGGTGACCCACCTCGTTACCGATCAGTCCGCGCTGCGCGACCTCGGTTTCGAGGAACTGGAAGATCTCCGGGTCGCGGTGCTGACCGACGGGATCGTGCCGGTCGACGCACCGGCGGTCGAAATAATTCCGCTCGCGGATTTGCTGGGAATCGAGGTGGCGAGCCGGGTCGGCTGACCCAAATGCCCGGTAAAGGTACGCCGCGGGACATATCGCTCGGCGTGTCCGGCAGGGCAGAATGGCATCGCTTCGAACACGACAGCAGTACGCGACAGCGGCCGGTGCGCCGCTGAGAGAACTGATGAGGGAGTGGCGTTGAAGGTGCAGGGCTGGCAGTTGACCGCGGTGGTCGGGGGCGTGCGCTGATGACGCGTCCCACCCGCACCCGGCCCGCCCGCCCGCAGCGCTCCCGCGTCAAGACCCTGCCGCAGCTCCTGGCCGCGGCCGTGGAGGCGAACCCCTCGGGCACCGCCGTGGTGTTCGCCGACGCGCGAACGTCGTTGGCGCAGTTGAGCTATGCCGAACTCGACGAGCGGTCGACCCGGCTGGCGCGGTTACTGCTCGCACGGGGCGTCGGTCCCGAGGATCTGGTCGCGGTGGGTGTGCCGCGCTCGGTCGACTCGGTGGTGGCGGTGTGGGCCGTGGCCAAGGCGGGCGCGGGTTTCGTGCCGGTCGATCCGAACTACCCGGCCGACCGGGTCGCGCACATGGTCACCGATTCCGGTGCGGTACTGGGGCTTACGGTCGAATCCGTCGCCGAGCGGTTACCCACCGCCGTCGACTGGCTGGTCCTCGATGACGCCGGATTCGCCACGGAACTGGCGGAATTCCCGATCGAGCCGGTGACCTACGCCGATCGACCGCGGATGCTGCGGGCCGAGCATCCGGCCTACGTGATCTACACCTCGGGATCGACCGGCAAGCCCAAGGGCGTGGTGGTCACCCAGGCGGGCCTGTCGAGTTTCTGCGACGAGCAGCGGGACCGGTACCGCGTCACGAGCGATTCGCGCGCACTGCATTTCGCGTCGCCGTCGTTCGATGCCTCGGTGCTGGAGCTGTTGCTGGCGGTGGGCGGCGCGGCGACCATGGTGGTGGCCGCACCGACGGTGTACGGCGGGGCCGAGCTGGCGGAGTTGCTGCGGCGCGAGCGGGTTACCCATGCGTTCATCACGCCCGCCGCGCTGGCGTCGGTGGATCCGGCGGGGTTGGACGAGTTCCGGGTGGTGGTGGCCGGTGGTGAGGCGTGCCCGCCGGAGTTGGTGCGGCGCTGGGGTCCTGGCCGGGAATTCTTCAACGGCTATGGTCCGACCGAGACCACGATCATGACCAACATCAGCGCGCCGATGGTGCCCGGTGAGACGGTGACGATCGGCGGGCCGATCCGCGGGATCACCGAGTACGTGCTCGATGATCGGCTGACGCCGGTTCCCAACGGCGTCGTCGGCGAGCTGTACATCACCGGTGCGCAATTGGCGCGCGGCTACCACCGGCGGTCCGCGCTCACCGCCGCGCGTTTCGTGGCGAACCCGTTCGATGCCAACGGTTCCCGGCTCTATCGCACCGGTGATCTCGTGCGCTGGACCGCCGACCACGAGCTGGAGTATCTGGGCCGCAACGACTTCCAGGTCAAGATCCGTGGGTTCCGGATCGAGCTGGGTGAGATCGACGCGGTGCTGGCCGCGCACGACACCGTCGATTTCGCCGTCACCGTGGGCCACGATCTCGACACCGGTGCCACGATTCTCGTCTCCTACGTGCACGCCGCGCCGGGCGCGGTGGCCGAGGCGGCCGCCCTGACCGAGCACGCCCAGGCGAGCCTGCCCGCGCACATGGTGCCGACCACGATCATGGTGCTGGACGAGATCCCGCTCACCCCCGTGGGCAAGCTGGATCGCGGCGCGCTCCCCGCGCCGGAGTTGCGGGCCAAGCGCTTCCGGGCGCCGCAGACGCATCTGGAGGAGATGGTCGCCGAGGTCTTCGCCGACCTGCTGGACCCGCCGAACCCGATCGGCGCGGACGACGACTTCTTCGAACTCGGCGGCAACTCGCTGATCGCCACGCAGGTGATCGCCCGGCTCGGCGCGGCGCTGGACACCCAGGTGCCCGCGCGGGCGCTGTTCGAGGCGTCGACGGTGACCGCGCTGGCCGAGCGCCTGGAACAGGCCAAGGGCTCGGGCCGCCGGCTGGCGCTGACCCCGATGCCGCGTCCGGCGCGGATCCCGCTGTCCCCGGCGCAGCAACGGTATTGGTTCCTCAACCAGTTCGACCCGGCCGGCTCGGCGGTGGACAACATCCCGCTGGCCGTTCGCCTGACCGGCGACCTGGACGTGACCGCGCTGGGCCTGGCCATCGGCGACGTGTTCAGCCGGCACGAGTCGCTGCGCACGGTGTATCCGGCCTCGCCCGAGGGGCCCTATCAGGTGGTGCGTTCCGCGCCGCAGCAGCCGTTCACGCTCACGCCGGTGGACGTCGATCCGGACGAGATCGCCTCGCACATCGTCGAACTGGCGATGACGACCTTCGACGTGACCACCGACGTGCCGGTCGCGGTGGCGCTGTTCCGGCTGGCGCCGGACGAGCACGTCATCGGGTTCGTGGTGCACCACGTCTCGGCCGACGGTTCCTCGATGGGCCCGCTGGCGCGCGACATGATGGTCGCCTACACCGCGCGCGCCGCCGGGGCCGAGCCACGGTGGACGTCGCTGCCGGTGCAATACGCCGATTACGCGCTGTGGCAGCGGGCGGTGCTGGGTTCGGAACAGGATCCGGATTCGGTGGCGACGCGCCAGATCGCTTACTGGCAGCGGACTCTGGCGGGGTTGCCGGATCAGCTGGAACTGCCGACCGATCGGCCGCGCCCGCCCGCGCGCTCGTTCCGCGGGCAGACGGTGCGCTTCCAGATCGCCGCGCGCAGGCACGCGCGGTTGCAGGAGATCGCGCGCGCCAGCAACGTCTCGCTGTTCATGCTGTGCAATGCCGCCCTGGCGGTGCTGCTCGCGCGGCTGGCGGGCACCGAGGACATCGCGGTCGGCACGCCGATCGCGGGGCGTGGCGAGCGCGAACTCGACGACCTGATCGGCATGTTCGTCAACACGCTGGTCTTCCGCACCCGGGTGCGGCCGGACGCGGTGTTCACCGATCTGCTGGCCGAGGTGCGCGAACGCAACCTCGAGGCGTACGCGAACGCGGACGTGCCCTTCGAGCGCCTGGTGGAGGTGCTCAACCCGGTGCGCTCGGCGGCGCGCAGCCCGCTGTTCCAGGTCGGATTGTCCTTCCAGAATCTGGCGCGGACCAGCTTCGAACTGCCCGGATTGACCGTCAGCGGCGTCGATTTCGATACCTGGCTGGCCAAGACCGATCTGCACGTCACGCTGACCGACCGCTACCACGAGGACGGGTCGCCGGCCGAGATCCGAGCCGAATTCGGTTACGCCACAGACCTGTTCGACGAGTCGACGGTGCAGAGCTTCGCCGATCGTTTCGTCCGGGTGCTGGACGCGGTGATCGACGACCCGGGCGTCGTGGTGAGCACCATCGATCTGCTCGCGGCCGCCGAGAGCGACCGGATCCTGGACGCCTGGAACGACACGGCGCACCCGGTCGATCCCGGCGCGACGCTGGTCTCGCTGCTGGACGCGACGGTCGCCGCCTTCCCGGACGCGGTCGCGCTGGTGGCCGACGAGGCCACGGGCCGGCGGGAACTCGACTACGCCGAGCTGGACGCGCGGGTGAACCGGCTGGCCCGGCAGTTGATCGCGCACGGCGTGGGCCCGGAGGCGCGGGTGGCGCTGGCGCTGCGGCGCTCGGTCGATCTCGTGGTCGCGATGTACGCGGTGGCCCGGGCCGGCGGCGCGTACGTGCCCGTCGACCCGGATCAAGCCGCCGAGCGTGTCGGCTACATCCTGCGGACCGCGGCACCGGTCTGCGTACTGACCGACGCCGACACCGATTTCCGGACCGAGCTCGCCCCGGTACTGGTGCTGGACACGCTGGCCGGGACCGACGATCGGCCGGTCACCGACGCCGACCGGCGCGCGCCGCTGCGGCCCGGGCACACCGCCTACGTCATCTTCACCTCCGGTTCCACCGGCCGCCCCAAGGGCGTCGCGGTCACGCACGCCGCCATCGCCAACCAATTGCAGTGGAAGGCCGCCGAATTCGGGCTCGGCCCCAAAGACGGGCTGCTGCTCAAGACCGCCGCCACCTTCGATCTGTCGGTCTGGGAGTTCTGGGCCGCGGCCGTCTGCGGCGGTCGCCTGGTGATCGCCGCCCCGGACGGTCACAAGGACCCGGTCTACCTGAACGAGCTGATCACCCGGGAGTGGGTGACCACCCTGCACGTGGTGCCGTCCATGCTGGACGCGCTGGTCACCGCCGGTCTGCCGGAGTGCGTGTGGCGAGTGCTGGCGATCGGTGAGGCGCTGCCCGGCGCGCTGGCGCAGCGGCTGCGGCGGGAACGGCCGCTGATCGAGCTGTTCAATCTCTACGGCCCGACCGAGGCGGCGGTGTCGGTCACCAGCCATCGCGTGCGGGACGGCGATCCGGTCGCGGTGCCGATCGGGCGGCCGGAGTGGAACAGCCGGGTGTATGTGCTGGACGCGCGGCTGAACCCGGTGCCGGTCGGGGTCTCCGGCGAGCTGTATCTGGCGGGGGCGCAGCTGGCGCGCGGCTACTTCGGCCGGCCCGACCTGACCGCAGAACGCTTCGTGGCCAACCCGTTCGAGCCCGGCGCCCGGATGTACCGCACCGGTGACCTGGTCGCCTGGCGCACCAGCGGCGCGCTGGATTACCGGGGCCGCACCGACTTCCAGGTCAAGATCCGCGGCTTCCGGATCGAGCTCGGCGAGATCGAGGCCGCGCTGCTGGCGCTGCCGGGCATCGCGCAGACCGCGGTGCTCGCGGTCGCCGATCCGCGCACCGGCGATCGGCTGGTCGCCTATCTGGTGGGCACGGATATCGATGTCGCCCAGGTGAATTCCGCGCTGGGCGCGGTGCTGCCGTCCTACATGGTGCCCTCGGCGTTCGTGGTGCTGGACGCGCTGCCGCTGAACGTCAACGGCAAGCTGGACCGGAAAGCCTTGCCCGCGCCCACTTTCCAGAAGGCGGTGTTCCGGGCGCCGGTCACACCGGTCGAGCAGATCGTGGCGAACACCTTCGCCGAGGTGCTGCGGGTCGACGGCGCCGGCGAGCACCTGCGCATCGGCCTGGACGACGAATTCTTCGCGCTCGGCGGCAATTCGCTGCTGGCCACCCAGGTGGCGGCCCGGCTGGGCGCCGCGCTCGACGCCCGGGTGCCGGTGCGCCTGCTGTTCGAGGCCACCACGGTGGCCGCGCTGGCGCTGAAGGTGGAACGGCACGCCGACACCGGTGCGCGGCAGGCGCTGACCGCGGGCCCGCGCCCGCGCCGCGTTCCGCTGTCGCTGGCGCAGCAGCGGATGTGGTTCCTCAATCAGTTCGACCCGGATTCGGCGGCGAACAATATCCCGTTCGCGATCCGCCTGACCGGTGCGCTGGACACCCACGCCCTGCAGAACGCGCTGGCCGACGTGATCGAGCGGCACGAGACCCTGCGCACCGTGTACCCGCCGGTCGACGGCACCGGCTACCAGGTGATTCTCCCTGCGGCCCAGGTGGTTCCGCGCCTGGTGCGCGAGCCGGTGGCCGAGGCCGACCTGCCGCGCTGGCTGAGCGGCATCCTGCTCTCGGGCTTCGACGTGGCCGCCGAGGTGCCGCTGCGCGTCGGTGTGGCCCAGGTCGGTCCGGACGAACACGTGCTGGCCGTGGTGGTGCACCACATCGCCGCCGACGGCGCGTCCTTCGCGCCGCTGGCCCGCGACCTGATGATGGCCTACCTGGCCCGGCGCGAGGACGCCCGGCCGAGTTGGTCGCCGCTGCCGGTGCAGTACGCCGACTACACGCTGTGGCAGCGTGCGGTACTGGGCGACGCCGATGATCCGGAATCCCTGGCGGCGACGCAGATCTCGTACTGGCGCGACGCGCTGGCCGGTATCCCGGACCGGCTCGACCTGCCCGCCGATCGGCCGCGCCCACTGGTCGCCTCCGGGGTGGCGGGGGAGTACGGCTTCACGGTGGACGCCTCGGTGCGCGCGGGGCTGGCCGCCCTGGCGCAGCGTTCGGGCACCTCGGAGTTCATGGTCGTGCACGCCGCGTTCGCGCTGCTGCTGGCCCGTCTGTCGGGCACCGGGGACATCACCGTCGGCACCCCGATCGCGGGCCGTGGCGAGCGCGAACTCGACGATCTGATCGGCATGTTCGTCAACACCCTGGTGCTGCGCACCCGGATCGATCCGGGTGCGTCGTTCCTGGATCTGCTGGCGGCGACCAGGGAAACCGATCTCGGCGCGTTCTCGCACGCCGAGCTGCCCTTCGAGCGGCTGGTCGAGGTGCTGGACCCGGTGCGCTCGCAGGCGCACCACCCGCTGTTCCAGGTGGCGCTGTTCTTCCAGAACATGGATCAGGCCGAGCTGGAACTGCCCGGCATGACGGTGCGTACGCTCGACTTCGACGGCGCCGTCGCGAAATTCGATCTGCAGCTGACGATCGTGCCCGAACAGAGCGAGCAGCAGCTCGGCGGCATGGCGGCGGTGTTCACCTATGCCGCCGACCTGTTCGACCAGGCGACCATCGTGGGCTACGCGGATCGGCTGGTGCGCGTTCTCGCGACCGTGGCCGCCGAACCGGAGTCGCCGGTCGGCGCGCTCGAGCTGCTGGATCCGGCCGAGCGGGAGCGAATCCTGCTGGCGTGGAACGACACCGATCATCCGGTCGCCCCCGAGCTGCTGCTGGACGGGTACCGGCGCGCGGTGGCGGCGCATCCGGACGCGGTCGCGATCGCTTACGAGGGCGCCGCGCTGACCTACCGCGAGTTCGACGTGCGCGTCAATCAGCTGGCGCGCCTGCTGATCTCGCGTGGCGTCGGCGCGGAAGCGCTGGTGGGCCTGGCGATCCGGCGCTCGATCGATCTGGTGGTCGGCATGTACGCGATCGTCGCCGCGGGCGGTGCGTACGTACCGCTGGATCCCGATCACCCGGCCGAGCGCATCGGCCACATCCTCGACACCGCTCAGCCCCTGGGCGTGCTGACCACGACCGACGCCGCGAGCTGCCTGCCCGCCGGGACCGACGCGCTGGCCCTGGACGAACTGCAGCTGGCCGGGTTCAGCGGTGAACCGCTGGATCCCGCGGAACTGCTGCGGCCGGTCCGGCTCGAGCATCCGGCCTACGTCCTGTTCACCTCGGGCTCGACCGGCCGTCCCAAGGGTGTCGCGATTTCGCATCGGGCGATCCACAACCAGATCACCTGGATGCTGGGCGAGTACCCGATGGGACCCGAGGACGTCTATCTGCAGAAAACCGCGACGACCTTCGATGTGTCGCTGTGGGGCTTCTTCCTGCCGTTGCGGGTCGGTGCGACGCTGCTGGTGGCCACGCCGGATGGGCATCGCGATCCGCGGTATGTCGCGGAAACCATTGCCGCGCAGAGCGTGACGGTCACCGATTTCGTGCCCTCGATGCTCGCGGTGTTCGCCGCGCACGCCCCGGCCACCGGGCAGGCTTTTCCCACGCTGCGCCACGTGTTCGTCATCGGTGAGGCGCTGCCGCCGGAGACCGTCACCGCCTGGCAGGCGGTCTCGGCCGCGCCCCTGCACAATCTCTACGGTCCGACCGAGGCCGCGGTCTCGGTCACCTACTGGCCCGCTTCCGCAGCCGACGCGCGCACGGTGCCGATCGGCGTGCCGCAGTGGAACACCCGCGTGTACGTGCTGGATGCGCGGTTGCAGCCGGTCCCGGCCGGGGTGCCGGGCGAGCTGTATCTGGCCGGTGCGCAACTCGCGCGCGGGTACGTGCGCCGCCCGGATCTGACCTCGGATCGCTTTGTCGCCAGTCCCTTCGGCGCCGGTGAGCGCATGTACCGCACCGGCGATCTGGTGCTGTGGCGGGACGCGCCGCATCGGCTGGAGTACCTGGGGCGCACCGACTTCCAGGTGAAGTTCCGTGGTCAGCGCATCGAGCTGGGTGAGATCGAAACCGCCTTGCTGGCAGAGGATTCCGTGAGCCAGGCCGCGGCGCTGGTGGTCGCCTCCGAGCTCGGCGACCAGCTCGTCGGCTACGTCGTGGCCACACCCGGGCATGCGATCGATCCGCGGGCACTGCTGGCCGCGATCGCGGAAACCCTGCCCGCCTACATGATTCCGGCGACCCTGGTGGAGCTGCCGGAGTTCCCGCTCAACGCCAGCGGCAAGCTCGATCGCAAGACCCTGCCCGAACCGAGTTTCGCGGCCCGGGAATTCCGCGCCCCGGCCACACCGGTCGAGGAGATCGTGGCCGAGGTGTTCGCGACCGTGCTCGGCCTGGATCAGGTCGGCGCGGACGACGACTTCTTCGAACTCGGCGGCAACTCCCTGGTCGCCACCCGGGTGGCCGCGCACCTCGGCGCCGCCCTGGAGACGCGGATTCCGGTGCGCGCGCTGTTCGAGGCGTCGACGGTCGCGGGGCTGGCGGCCGAACTGTCGCCGCGGACCGGCAGCGCCGAGCCCGCCGCCCTGGTGGTGGGCCCACGGCCGGAACGGATTCCGTTATCGCCGGCCCAGCAGCGGATGTGGTTCCTGAACCGCTTCGACAGCGCCTCGGCCGCCTACAACATGCCCGCGGCCCTCCGGCTCACGGGTGCTCTGGATGTCGCCGCGCTGGGCGCGGCCGTCACGGACCTGGTGGCGCGGCACGAAATCCTGCGCACGGTGTATCCGCTGGCCGACGACGCGGCGGTGCAGTGGATCCGGCCCGCGACCGAGGTGGTCGTCGACCTGACGCCGATCGAGGTGGACGCGGCCGCGCTCGAGACCGCGATCCGGGACGTGGTGGCCACCGGGTTCGACGTGACCCGCGAGCTGCCGTTCCGGGTCCGCCTGCTGCGGGTCGCCGGGACAGCCGAGCACGTACTGGTTTTCGTGGCCCACCACATCAGCGCCGACGGCTGGTCGCTGGGTCCGCTGACCCGTGATCTGATGCTCGCCTACCTGGCCCGCAGCGGTGGCGCCGCGCCGGACTGGACGCCGCTGCCGGTGCAGTACGCCGACTACACGCTGTGGCAGCGCGCTGCCCTCGGCGCCGAGAGCGACCCGCATTCCCTTGCCGCGCAGCAGTTGTCGTACTGGACCGCGCAGCTGGAGGGCTTGCCGGAAGAGCTGACACTGCCCGCGGACCGGCCGCGTCCGGCGGTACCCACCTCGGCCGCGGGCAAATCCGAGCTGACGCTCGACGCCGCGACCCACGCGGCGCTGGCCCGGCTGGCGCGCGAGGAGCACGCGACGCTGTTCATGGTGGTGCACACCGCGCTGGCGGCCCTGCTGAGCCGGTTGACCGGCAGCGCCGACCTGGCGATCGGCACGCCGGTCGCCGGGCGCGGGCACGCGGCGCTGGACGACGTGATCGGCATGTTCGTCAACACGCTGGTGCTGCGCAGCCGGATTCGGCCCGGCGCGAGTTTCCTGGATCTGCTGGCGGCCACCCGCGAGACCGACCTGCAGGCGTTCTCGCACGCCGACATTCCGTTCGAGCGCCTGGTCGAGGTCCTCGATCCGCCGCGATCGACCGGGCGGCATCCGCTGTTCCAGGTCTCACTGTCCTTCGACAATCTCACGCCGCCGAGCTTCGAACTGCCCGGATTGTCGCTGGCCGGAATCGATCTGGGTGAAGGCAGCGCCAAATTCGATCTGTCCCTGCTGATCGGCGAGCAGTACGACGCCGACGGCGCGCCCGCAGGGCTCGCGGGTGTATTCACCTTCGCGCGAGACCTGTTCGACGACAGCACGATCGACCGAATCGGCGATCGATTCACGCGGCTGCTGGCCGCGGTCGCGCAGCGGCCGGACACCGCGATCGCGGACCTGCCGCTGTTCGGCGCCGCCGAACAGGCGCCGCTCGCGGCGGCGGCGAGTAGCCGGATGCTGTTGCCCGGCAGCCTGCTGCCGGATCTGCTGACCCGCGGCCTGCGCCACGGCGCGGACCGCACCGCCGTGCGCGCCGAGGGCGCCTCGATCAGCTACCGCGAACTGGACGAGCGCACCTCTCGGCTGGCGCGGGTGCTGATCGGCAGCGGCGTCGGTCCCGAACAGCTGGTCGTGGTGGCGCTGCCGCGCTCCTACGACACCGTCACCGCGGCGCTGGCGATCGCCAAGGCCGGTGGCGCCCACGTGCCGGTCGACCCGACGCATCCGGTGGACCGGGTGCGCTACCTGGCCACCGATTCCGGTGCGCTGCTGGGCATCACGACCGCGGAGTACGTGCCCCGGCTGCCGGGCGAGGTGCAGTGGCTGGTGCTCGACGATCCCGCGATCGAACAGCTCTGCGCCGAGCAGCCCGCCCACCGGGTGACCGACGCCGAACGGCTGTCCCCGCTGCGGCCGGAGCATCCCGCCTACGTCGTCTACACCTCCGGCTCGACCGGCATGCCCAAGGGCGTCACCGTGACCCACGCCGGCCTGCGCGATCTGGTCGACTACTCCGGCGAGTTGTACCAGCTGGGTTCGGCCGACCGGGTGCTGCACGTGCGCACGCCGATCGCGGACCCCTCGGTGCTGGAATGGCTGAGCGCCTTCGCCCACGGGGCCACCCTGGTGCTGACCCCGGCGACGGTGTTCGGCGGGGTGGAGCTCAGCGACCTGATGCGGGCCGAGCGGGTCACGCACGCGCTGATCCCGCCGGGCGTGCTCGGCACCATGGATCCGGCCGGGCTGACGGAACTGCGGCTGATCCACGCCGGTGGCGATGTCACCACGCCGGAGTTGCTGGCGCGCTGGGCGCCCGGCCGCACCTACCTCAACGCCTACGGGCCGACCGAGACCACGATCGTGGCCACCTACGCGGAACTGGCCGCCGGACAGCGCGTCACCATCGGGCAGCCGGTGTTCGGGATGTCGGCGTATGTGCTGGACGCCGCCCTGCGGCCGGTGCCGCCGGGTGTCACGGGTGAGCTCTATCTCGCGGGCGGGGCGCTCGCGCGCGGCTACCGCAACCGGGGCGGGCTCACCGCCGAGCGGTTCGTCGCCGATCCGTGGGGTCCCGCGGGCACCCGCATGTACCGGACCGGCGATCTGGTGCGCTGGATCTCCGGGGAGCCGCGCGCGGCTTGGTCGCTGGAGTTCTTGGGGCGCAGCGACTTCCAGGTCAAGATTCGCGGATTCCGGGTCGAGCTCGGCGAGATCGACGCGGTGCTGCGCCGGCACGCCGGGGTGGAGTTCGCGCTGACCATGGGCCGTCCCGGTCCCGCCGGTGACACCGTCCTGGTGTCGTATGTGCGTGCTGCACTGGGGCATTCGCTCGATCCGAGCGCACTGAAAGACTTCGCCGCGCGCGGCCTGGCACCGTACATGGTGCCCGCGGCGGTCGTCGTTCTCGACGAGGTTCCGCTCACGGCGGCGGGCAAGGTGGACCGCAAGGCCCTGCCCGCACCGGAACTCGCGCCGCGCGAATACCGCGCGCCGCGCACGCCGCTGGAGGAGACGGCGGCATCGGTGTTCGGCACGGTGCTCGGACTCGAGCAGGTCGGGCGCGAGGACGACTTCTTCGAACTCGGCGGCAACTCCCTGATCTCCACCCAGGTCGCCGCCCGGCTGGGCGCGGCGATCGACGCGCACGTGCCAGCCCGGGTGATCTTCGAGGCCCCGACCGTCGCCGCGCTCGCCGAGCGGCTCGGCGAACTCGCCGGCGCGGGCGGGCGGCGACCCCTGGTCGCCGGACCGCGCCCCGAACGCGTTCCGCTCTCGCTCGCGCAGCAGCGCATGTGGTTCCTGAACCGCTTCGACGGGCAGTCCGCGGCCTACACCGTACCGATCGCGGTGCGGCTCACCGGCGCACTCGACATCGAGGCCCTGCGGCTCGCGGTGGGCGACATCGTGGCCCGGCACGAGACCCTGCGCACGGTCTACCCCGAGACCGAAGCCGGACCGGTGCAGGTCGTCCTGCCGCCCGAGCGGGCGGGCCTGGAGCTCGAACTCGGCACCGTCGCGGCGGGGGAGGTCGAAAGGGCCGTACTGGGCGTGCTGTCCACCGCCTTCGACGTGACCGCCGCGCCGCCCGTCCGGGCCGCGCTGTTCGACATCGACGGTCTCGCCGACGATCACGTGCTCGCGGTGGCGGTGCACCACATCTCCGGTGACGGCTGGTCGGTGGGTCCGCTCACCCGCGATCTGATGACGGCCTATCTCGCCCGCGTCACCGGCGCGGCTCCGGACTGGCAGCCGCTGGCGGTGCAGTACGCCGACTACAGCCTCTGGCAGCGCGCGGTGCTCGGCAGCGAGGACGATCCGGAATCGGTGTCGGCCGAGCAGATCGCGTTCTGGCGCACGGCGCTGGCGGAACTGCCGGATCAGCTGGACCTGCCCGCGGATCGGCCGCGACCCGCCGTGCAGTCCTTCGCGGGCGGCCAGGTCGACATCCGGATCGACGCCGAGGTACACCGTGCGTTGACCGAGTTGTCCAAGCAGCAGGGCGCGACCCTGTTCATGACTGTGCATACCGCGCTGGCGGTGTTGCTGGCGCGGTTGTCGGGGACCGACGACATCGCCATCGGTACGCCGATGGCGGGCCGTGGTGAGGCGGCGCTGGACGATCTGATCGGCATGTTCGTCAACACCCTGGTGTTCCGCACCCGGGTCGAGGCGGGCCTCGGATTCGCCGAACTTGTTGCGCGGCAGCGTGATTTCGACATCCAGGCGCTCGCCCACGCCGACGTCCCGTTCGAGCGGCTGGTCGAGGTGCTCAACCCGGCGCGCTCCACCGCCCGGCATCCGCTGTTCCAGGTCGGGCTGTCCTTCCAGAACATCACCCGCACCGCGCTCGAACTCCCCGGGCTCACCGTCGACCGGCTCGGGATGGATCTGCGCCTGTCCCAGTTCGATCTGCACTGGGTGCTCGCCGATACCTACGACGCGGACGGCACACCGGCCGGGATCGGCGGCATCCTCACCTACGCCGACGACCTGTTCGACGAAAGCACTGCGGCCGGGTTCGCGGACCGCTTCGCGCGGCTGCTGCGCGCGCTCGTCGCCGCGCCGCAGGCGCCGGTCGGGGACATCGATCTGCTCGACGCGGGAGAGCGGGCCGCGCTCGTCGCGCGCAACGCGACCGCGCACCAAGTGGATTCGGACGCGACCCTGGTGACGTTGCTCGACGCTGCGGTCGCCGCGACGCCCGAGGCGGTGGCGCTGGTCGGCCCGGACGGGCAGCGGATCACCTACGCCGCGCTCGACGCGCGCGTGAACCGGCTTGCCCGGCAGCTGATTTCGCGGGGCGTGCGGCCGGAATCCCGGGTCGCGCTCGCCCTGCGGCGTTCGGTCGACCTGGTGGTGGCGATGTACGCCGTGGCGCGGGCGGGCGGTGCGTACGTGCCGATCGATCCGGATCAGCCGGCCGAGCGCACCGACTACATCCTCGACACCGTGGCACCGGTCTGCGTACTGACCGATGCCGGCACGGCCTTCAGCACGGGGATCGCCCCGGTGGTGCGGGTGGACGCTTCGGCCGGGGATCCGCAGGCCGTCGGGGCGAACGTGCCTGCCGGCGTGGGTTCGATCACCGCCGGAGATCCTCACACCGCCGGGTTGACCGCGCCTGCTGTCGTGGCGCCGATCACCGACGGGGATCCGGACATCGCGGGGTTGACCGCGCCTGCTGTCGTGACACCGATCACCGACGGGGATCCGGACACCGCTGGGTCGAACGTGCATGCTGTCGTGGGGTCCATCACCGACACGGATCCGGACATCGCTGGGTCGAACGCGACCGCTGTCGTTGCGCCGATCGCCGACGCGGATCGTCCGGTGCCGCTGCGGGCGGGCAACACCGCTTACGTGATCTTCACCTCCGGCTCCACCGGTCGGCCCAAGGGTGTGGCGGTGTCGCATGGTGCGATCGTCAATCAGTTGCTGTGGAAGACAGCGGAATTCGGGCTCGGGGCCCACGACGCGGTGCTGTTGAAGACCGCCGCGACCTTCGACCTGTCGGTCTGGGAATTCTGGTCCGCGGCGGTCAGCGGCGGCCGGCTGGTCATCGCGAGCGCCGAAGGGCATCGCGATCCCGCCTATCTGACCGAGCTGATGGCCCGCGAGGGTGTCACCACGCTGCACGCGGTGCCGTCCATGCTGGAGGCCCTGCTGCACAACGAGATGCCGGGCACCCTGCGTCGCGTTCTCGCTATCGGCGAAGCGCTGCCCGCCACCCTGGCGCGACGCTTCCGCACCGCGAATCCCGGTGCGGCGCTGTACAACCTGTACGGCCCGACCGAGGCCGCCGTCTCCATCACCAGCCACGCGGTGACCGACGCCGACGACCCGGCCGTGCCGATCGGCACCCCCGAATGGAACAGCACGGCATACGTCCTGGACGCCCGCCTGCACCCCGTGCCGCCCGGCGTCCCCGGCGAGCTGTACCTCGCCGGAGCGCAACTCGCGCGCGGCTACTTCGGCCGCCCCGACCTGACCGCGGACCGCTTCGTCGCCAACCCCTTCCAGCCCGGCACCCGCCTGTACCGCACCGGCGACCTCGCCGCCTGGAACGCCGACGGCGAACTGGAATACCGCGGCCGCACCGACTTCCAGGTCAAGATCCGCGGCTTCCGCATCGAACTCGGCGAGATCGAAGCCGCCCTGCTCGCCCAGCCGGGCATCGCCCAGGCCGCAGTCCTCGCCCACTCCGACCCCCGCACCGGCGACCGTCTGGTCGCCTACGTCGTGCCCCGGCACACCAGCGACCTGGATCCCGGCGAAGGCCGGGATCCAGGAGCCGAGGTAAACGTCGCAGAACTGCAGTCGGCACTAACCGCCGCGTTGCCGTCCTACATGGTGCCCGCGGCATTCGTGGTCCTGGACGCCCTCCCGCTGACCGTCAACGGCAAGCTGGACCGGAAAGCGCTGCCGGAGCCCGAGTTCGAGACGCAGACCTTCCGCGCACCGTCGACTCCGATCGAGGAGATCGTGGCGCGCGTGTTCGCCGAGGTGCTCGGCGTAGAGCGGGTCGGCGCGGACGACGACTTCTTCGCGCTCGGCGGCAATTCGCTGCTGGCCACGCAGGTGGTCGCGCGGCTGGGCGCGGCACTCGATACGCGGGTGCCGGTGCGGACGCTGTTCGAGGCGGCCACGGTGAGCGGGCTGGCCGTCAAGGCCGAGCAGCAGGCGGGGGCCGGTGGGCGCAAGCCGCTGGTCGCCGGACCTCGCCCGGCCGAGATTCCGCTGTCGCTCGCGCAGCGGCGGATGTGGTTCCTGAACCGGTTCGATACCGAGTCGGCCGCCTACAACATCCCGGTCGCGATCCGGCTCACCGGCGTACTCGACACCGCCGCGTTGCAGCGGGCCTTCGACGACATCGTCGCCCGGCACGAGATCCTGCGTACCGTCTACCCGCAGACCGACGGCGGCCCGGTCCAGGTGATTCTGGCCCCCGGACAGAGCGGGGTGCCGCGGCTGGCGGTGCACCCGGTGCCCGCGGCCGAGGTGGAAAACTATGTCGGAGCGCTGGTCTCGACGCTGTTCGACGTGACCGCCGAGGTCCCGGTGCAGGCGGTGCTCTTCGAGATCGCCGACGCCGCCGACGACTACGTGCTCGCGCTGGTCGTGCACCACATCGCGGCCGACGGCTCCTCCGCCGGCCCGCTCACCCGCGACCTGATGACGGCCTATCTCGCCCGCGCCGCCGGCGCTGCGCCGAACTGGCAGCCGCTGGCGGTGCAGTACGCCGACTACAGCCTCTGGCAGCGCGAGGTACTCGGCAGCGAGGACGACCCGGAATCGCTGTCGGCCAAGCAGGTCGCCTACTGGCGCACGGCGCTGGCCGATCTGCCCGATCAGCTGGAACTGCCCACCGACCGGCCACGACCGGCGGTGCAGAGTTTTGCGGGCGACAAGGTCGACATCCGGATCGACGCCGAATTGCACCGTGCCCTGGCCGAACTCGCCCGCGCGGAGGGCGCGACGCTGTTCATGGTTGTGCATACCGCGCTGGCCGTGCTTTTGGCGCGGTTGTCGGGGGCCGACGACATCGCCATCGGTACGCCGATGGCGGGCCGTGGTGAGGCGGCGCTGGACGATCTGATCGGAATGTTCGTCAACACCCTGGTGTTCCGCACCCGGGTCGAGGCGGGCGCGAGCTTCACCACACTGCTGAACCGGCAGCGCGAAAACGACATTCAAGCCTTCGCCCATGCGGACGTTCCGTTCGAGCGGCTGGTCGAGGTCCTGAATCCACAGCGTTCCACGGCACGGCATCCGCTGTTCCAGGTCGGGCTGTCCTTCCAGAACCTGGCTCGGTCGGTGCTGGAACTGCCCGGCCTCCAGGTCTCGGGCGTGGACGCCGAACGCCAGCTGTCCCAATTCGACCTGCACCTGATCATCGGCGACAGCTACGACGCGGAGGGTCGCCCGGCCGGACTCGGCGGGTTCTTCACATACGCCACCGATCTGTTCGATCGCTCGACCGTGCAGGGGTTCGCGGACCGGTTCGTGCGGTTGCTCACCGAGATCGTCGCCGACCCGGGCACCGCTGTCGGCGACCTCGAAATCCTCGACCCGGCCGAGCGTTTCGCGCTGGTCGAGCGGGACGCGACCGTGCGCCAACTGGATTCGTCGGCGACGCTGGCGACGCTGCTGGCCGGCACTATCGCCGCTGATCCGAAGGCGACCGCCCTGGTCACCGACGATGGTGCTCAGCTGACGTACGCCGAGTTGGATGCTCGGGTGAATCGGCTTGCGCGGCATCTGATCTCGCTGGGTGTGGGTCCGGAGTCGCGGGTGGGGTTGGCGATCCGTCGGTCGGTGGATCTGGTGGTGGCGATGTACGCGGTCACCGTGGCTGGTGGTGCGTATGTGCCGGTCGATCCGGATCAAGCCCGCGAGCGCACCGACTATGTGCTCGAGACCGCAGCACCGGTGTGTGTGCTGAGCAATGCCGAGACCGGGTTCGAGACCAGGGTCGCGCCGGTGGTGCGGATCGATGAGGTCGATCTGTCGGGGTATGCGAGCGGCCCGGTGACCGATGAGCAGCGTGCGGGGACTTTGCGTGCGGGGAATTCGGCGTATGTGATTTTCACGTCGGGTTCGACGGGTCGTCCGAAGGGTGTGGTGGTTTCCCACGCCGCGGTGGTGAATCAGTTGTTGTGGAAGGTCGCGGAGTTCGGTTTGGATGCCGCGGATGCGGTGTTGTTGAAGACGGCGGCGACGTTCGATTTGTCGGTGTGGGAGTTCTGGTCGGCGGCGGTGTGTGGTGGTCGTTTGGTGATCGCGTCGCCGGAGGGGCATCGGGATCCGGTGTATTTGAACGAGTTGATGGCTCGGGAGTGGGTGACCACGTTGCATGTGGTGCCGTCGATGGTGGAGGCGTTGCTGGGTGCGGGTGGGTTGCCGGATTCGTTGTGGCGGGTGCTGGCGATCGGTGAGGTGTTGCCGGGTGGTTTGGCGCGGCGGTTGCGGGCGGGTTTGCCGCGGGTGGAGTTGTTCAATTTGTATGGTCCGACCGAGGCGGCGGTGTCGGTGACCGCGCATCGGGTGAGCGGGAGCGAGGAACCCGTTCCGATCGGTGTGCCGGTGTGGAACAGCGGCGTGCTGGTGTTGGATGCGCGGTTGCGTCCGGTGCCGGTGGGTGTGGTGGGTGAGTTGTATTTGTCGGGTGTGCAGTTGGCGCGGGGGTATGTCGGTGGTGGGGGTTTGACGGCGGGTCGGTTCGTGGCTGATCCGTTCGGGTCGGGTGGGCGGTTGTATCGGACGGGTGATTTGGTGGTGGGGGATGGTGTGGGTGGTTTGGTGTATCGGGGGCGTAGTGATTTTCAGGTGAAGGTTCGGGGTTTCCGGATCGAGTTGGGGGAGATCGAGTCGGTGTTGGTGGGGTTGTCCGGGGTGGGGCAGGCTGTGGTGGTGGCGCGGTCGGATGGGCGTGGGGGCGACCGCCTGGTCGCCTACCTCGTGCCCCGCACCGCCCAGTCCGGAGTGGACGATCTCGGCGCGGCGGTCCAAGCCGCACGCCTGGCCGGTCTGCGTGGCCAGGACGCCGAGCCGCACACTCCCACGGGCAAGCCCGAACTGGATGTGGCACAGGTGAAGTCGGCCCTCGCCGCGGCGTTGCCCTCCTACATGGTGCCCGCGGCATTCGTGGTCTTGGACGCGCTCCCGCTCACCGTGAACGGCAAGCTGGACCGAAAGGCATTGCCGGAACCGGAGTTCGAAGCCCGGACCTACCGCGCACCGGGCACGCCGATCGAGGAGATCGTCGCGCGCACCTTCGCCGACGTCCTCGGCGTCGACCAGGTCGGCGCGGACGACGATTTCTTCGCCCTGGGCGGCAACTCCCTGCTGGCCACCCAGGTGGTGGCCCGCCTCGGCGCGGCGCTGGACGCGCGCGTGCCGGTCCGCACCCTGTTCGAGGCCGCCACCGTCGCCGGGCTGGCGACCAAGGCCGAGCAGCACGCCGGCAGCGGCCGCCGGGCCCTGACCGCGGGCCCACGCCCGGCCGATCTCCCGCTCTCGCTCGCGCAGCAGCGGATGTGGTTCCTCAACCAGTTCGATCCGGACTCGGCGGCCTACAACGTGCCGGGCGCGGTCCGGCTGCTCGGCGACCTCGACACCGCGGCCCTACAGCAGGCGATCGCGGATGTCATCGCCCGCCACGAAACCCTGCGCACGGTCTACCCGGAACGCGAGGGCACCGCCTACCAGGTGATCCTCCCGCCGGACAGTACGGTGCCGGACTTGACGCCGGAGCAGGTGCCCGACGCGGAACTGGGCGCCCGGATCCTGGAGCTGGTCGCCGCCGGCTTCGACGTCACCTCCCAGGTGCCGTTGCGCGCCAAGCTGTTCCGAATCGCCCCGGACGAACACGTGCTGGCGTTCGTGGTGCACCACATCAGCGCGGACGGCTGGTCGATGGGCCCGCTGACCCGGGATGTGGTGCTGGCCTACGCCGCTCGCGCGGCGGGCGCCGCCCCCGGCTGGGCGCCGCTGCCGGTGCAGTACGCCGATTTCGCACTGTGGCAGCGCGAAGTGCTCGGCGCGGAGGACGATCCGGACAGCGTGCTGTCCGCGCAGGCCGAGTACTGGCGCACGGCCCTGGCCGGGCTCCCGGACGAGCTGAACCTGCCCACGGACCGGCCGCGCCCGAAGCTGGCCTCCTTTACGGGCGGGCGGGTCCGGTTCAGCCTGGACGCCGAGCTGCACGCGGACCTGAAAACCCTTGCCCGCGAGCAGAACGCGACGCTGTTCATGGTGCTGCACACCGCGCTGGCGGTGTTCCTGGCGCGGCTGTCGGGCACCGACGACATCGCCATCGGCACCCCCGTCGCCGGTCGCGGTGAAGCCGAGATCGACGACGTCATCGGCATGTTCGTCAACACCCTGGTGCTGCGCACCCGTGTGCCGGGCGAGCGTGGCTTCGCTGAACTGCTCGCGGACACCAAGGAAGCCGACCTGCAAGCGTTCGCGCACGCGGACGTGCCCTTCGAACGACTGGTGGAACTGCTCGAGCCGGAGCGCTCCACCGCGCGCAACCCGTTCTTCCAGGTGTCGCTGGCGCTGCAGAACCTGCCGGAGAGCGGCTACGAACTGCCCGGACTGCGGGTGCGAGCCGTCGAATCCGGCCTGCTCTCCGAGCAATTCGACCTGTCGCTGACCCTGCGGGAATCCGAATCCGGCCTGCACGCCGAACTCACCTACGCCCGCGATCTGTTCGACGAGACCACCGTCGAGGGGTTCGCCGAGCGCTTCACGCGGCTGCTGGAAGCGGCGGTGGCCGCGCCGGACCGGCCGGTCGGCGACCTGCCGCTGCTCTCGGCCGCGGAACAGCGCGTGCTCGCCCCGATCAGCGGCGCACCCGCCACCGACAGCGGCCTGCTGCCGGACCTGCTGGCCCGCGGGCTCAGCCACGGCCGCGACCGCACCGCGGTGCGCTACCTGGGCATGTCGATCAGCTACGGCGCGCTCGACGACTACTCCACCCGGCTGGCCCGGGTGCTGATCGAACACGGCGTCGGGCCGGAAAAGATTGTCGCCCTGGCATTCCCGCGGTCGCTGGAGATGATCACGGCGATCTGGGCGGTGGCCAAGACCGGCGGCGCGTTCGTGCCGGTCGACCCCGCCTACCCGGGCGACCGGATCCAGCACATGCTCACCGATTCCGGCGCCGTGCTGGGTCTCACCGCCGCCGTGCACGCCGCCGGGCTGCCCGGCGCCGTGCCGTGGCTGGTGCTCGACGACGCGGCCACCACCGAGTTGCTGCAGACGCGGTCGGCCGCCCCGGTCACCGACGCCGATCGCCGCGCCACGCTGGATCCGCGGCATCCGGCCTACCTGATCTACACCTCCGGTTCGACCGGCCTGCCCAAGGGCGTGACGGTCACCCACTGCGGCCTGGGCGGCTTCATCGGCTACCTAGCCCACGAGTCCTATCGGGTGCAGGCACACCATCGGATGCTGCAGGTGACCTCACCGAGTTTCGATCAGTCCGTGGAAGAGTGGCTGACCGCGTTCTACGCGGGCGCGACCCTGGTCGTGGTCCCGGCGACCATCCTGGGCGGCGACGAACTGGCCGAACTGATGCGTGCCGAAGCCGTGACGCACGCGGTGATGACCCCGGCGCTGCTCGGCACCGTCGATCCGGCCGGGCTCGAGCAGCTCGAGCTCGTGGCCGCCGGCGGTGACGTGACCGCCCCCGAACTGCTGGCCCGCTGGCAGCCCGGCCGCCGCTACATCAACGGCTACGGACCCACCGAGATGACCATCGGCGCGGTGTACGGCCCGCAGCGGGCCGGCGCGCCGGTCACCATCGGCGTTCCGGTGCACGGTATCTCGGCCCTGATCCTGGACCGGCGGCTGCACCCGGTGCCGCCGGGTGTGGCGGGCGAGCTGTACCTGGCCGGTGCGGCGATGGCACGCGGGTACCACGACCGCGCCGCGCTGACCGCGGATCGCTTCGTGGCCAACCCCTGGGCCGCGGGCGAGCGGCTGTACCGCACCGGCGACCTGGTGCGCCTGATTCCCGGTGCGGTCGAAGGGGATTGGGAGTTCGACTATCTCGGCCGCACCGACTTCCAGGTGAAGATCCGCGGTTTCCGCATCGAGCTCGGCGAGATCGACGCGGTGCTCGCCGGACATCCGGATGTCGAATTCGCGACCACCGTCGGACGCGAGAACAACTCGGGCGCAACGGTTCTGATCTCCTACGTGCTGCCCCTCCCGGGCGGCGCGGTGGATCCGGCCGAGCTGTCCGTGTTCGCGGCCGCGCGGCTGCCGCAGCACATGACGCCCGCAGCGATCGTCGTCCTGGACGCGCTCCCGCTGACTCCGGTCGGCAAGGTGGATCGCGCGGCGCTGCCGATGCCCGAGCTCGCCGAGCGTCCCTACCGGGCGCCGGAGACCGCGTTGCAGCGGGCCGTCGCCGAGGTGTTCGCCGAGGTGCTCGGCGTAGCGCGGGCAGGCCTGGACGACGATTTCTTCGCCCTCGGCGGCACCTCGCTGGTGGCGACCAAGGCCGTCGGCCGCCTGCGCACCGTGACCGGGGCGCCGGTGCGGGTGCAGTGGTTCTTCACCGACTCCACCGTCGCGGCGCTGACCCGGCGCGTGCAGGCCGCCTTGGCCGCCGGGGTCGACTACGCCGAGGATTCCGCGGCGGCGCTGGGCGTCATCCTGCCGATCCGGGCCGAGGGCACCCGCCCGGCCCTGTTCGCGATCCACCCGCTCTACGGATTGTCTTGGTGCTACTCGGGTTTCGCGCAATACCTGGACCGCCCGATCTACGGCGTGCAGTCCCCGGCGCTGTCGGAACCGGAATACCTGCCCGCCTCGCTGGACGAGCTGGTGCACCGGTACGTGGCCGAGATCCGCCGGGTGCAGCCCACGGGTCCCTACCACCTGCTCGGCTGGTCCATCGGCGGTGTCCTGGCGCACGCCGTCGCGGTCGCGCTGCAGGGCGACGGCGCCGAGGTGGGCGCGCTGGTCATGCTGGACAGCCGGATCAGCGACGACACCGCCGACCTGCGTGCCGACATCGCCGCCCTGTTCGCCGAGATGGGCGTCACCGGCGCGGCCCTCACCCTCGACGGCGACACCGACGACCTGACCGACGCGGCCCTGGACGCGCTGCACGCCACCATCCCCGCCGACCTCGCGGTCATCACCAGGGACCGCCTGCGCACCCTCTACCGCAGCGCGATCCGCTCGGCCCGGCTGGAATCCGAAGCTCGCTTCGGCGTCTACCACGGCCGCCTGGACTTCTTCAGCGCCGACGGCAACGACCTGGCCCGCACCTGGACCGGGTACGTGGACGGCGACATCGTCGACCATCCCGTCGACGCCGCCCACGAACTGCTCACCTCACCCGAGGTGCTGCAGCGGATCGGCCCGAAGATCGCGAAACTGCTGGACCAGCGCTGACGCGTCCGACCCGGGAGTTCCGCAGCGATCCGGTGCCACACCGGTGACGGTGCCGGACCTGGTGCGTACCGCATGGTTCGATGGCCGTTCCGGTGCGGACTCCAGCAGGAAGGCGGCGGCGTGCACAATCTCAGCAAGGACGAACGCACCGGGCTACGGGGGCACTTCCTGGCCTCCGCCCGGGAGTTCGACCCGGCATGGGCCACCCGCTCCGGGCGCTTCGTCGTCCCGGGGCACGCGGTCGGCAGTCTCGGCAGCGACCCGGGCGGCGCGCACATCCTGAACGCCTTCTCCTGGGCCGGGTACGAGCAGGTCTACTGCCTGACCACCGAGCGGCAGGGCAAGAGCAAAGAGGATCAGGCGGTGCTGGCCAACCTCGAGGACATCCCGAACTGGCCCTGGCCCGGCAAGGCCGACGTCCTGCTCGCCTCGCCCGACCACATGGCCGCGGTCCTGATCTCCACCGACGACTTCATCCTGGTCGGCGGCGATCGGGTCTTCGTGGAGACCGCGCTGGGCATGACCCTCGATCAGGCCCGGACCGCGTTCGAGGCCTACGCCCGCGAGCAGGCCGCCACCGCGCCGCACCTGCCGGAACTGGCCGACCAGTACCGCTGACCTGCTACTTGCGGACCTTGTCGACCGCCGCGACGAAGAACTTCTCGGCCGCCGCCTCGTCGAAATTGGCGGTCTGCACCGCCGCCCGGATCGCGACGGTCTTGTTCTCGACGCGCGCCCACCCGAGATACGCCTTGATCGTGAACGCGCCGAAGCCCGGCACCGAGGACACCGTGGTGGTGCGGTAGGCCACGGCGTCGACGCCGTCCAGCCCGGCCGGCAGCTTGCGGGGTTCCAGGGTGACCTTCGACGACAGGCGCTGGCGGTCCGGGCTGGTGCTGGCGACCTGCATGTTCGGGCATTTCTCCACGGCCGTGGTGAAGACCGCGAGGTCGACCTTCGCGTCCGAGACGGCCTCGAAGTAGACCGAGGGGGGCGTGCCGCCGGAGGCCGCGGCGAAGCCGGCGTCGGCGGTGACCTTGCTCGCCTGGTCGGTCATGTCCTCGACCCGGTTCTGGCACTCGGCGGGGGTGACGGAGTCGATGGCCTGCACCGACAGCACGTCGTTCATCCGGTCCCGGACCTGGTCATCGGGAATGACCATTTTCTTCTCACCCGAGGGAAAATCGGATTCGGTCAGCACCAGCCCGGCCTCGGGACCGCCACCGCCGCCGGTGGAGCAGGCCGAGATCAGCAATCCGGTGCAGAGCAGCAATGACTTGCCAAGTGTCCGAATTTTCACCGTCTCAGCATGCCAGTGGCAACCGCGATTGCGGGGCAGCGACGCTCGGCCGGACATCTCGAGGAATGGGCGTGGTCAGCGATTCTGGTAACAAGCGCGAGGTGTCTCTACGATGCTGTTCCAGATAGTCGCGGTGCGGGGGAGCACGGATTGTCGACTAACTAGCTGGATAGATAGGGTGAGCTGCTTCATGGTTCGGGTCGACTCGAGTTGCCGGTACGTGCTGACAGGACCGGTGTGCGAATGACCCGGCCGACCAGGTCGCGCCCGGCCGCCCGCGTGCAGCGGTCGCGCGTCAAGACGCTCCCGCAGTTGCTGGGCGCCGCGGTGGAAGCCAACCCCGGGGGTGTCGCGGTGCGCTTCGCCGACGCCGGGCAAACTCTGGGCCACCTCTCCTACGCCGAGCTGGACGCCCAGTCCACCCGGCTGGCGCGGCTGCTGATCGAGCGCGGCGTCGGACCGGAGGATCTGGTCGCCGTGGGCGTGCCGCGCTCGCTGGAGTCCGTGGTGGCGGTGTGGGCCGTCGCGAAGACTGGCGCGGGTTTCGTGCCGGTGGACCCGAACTATCCGCAGGACCGGATCGAGCACATGGTGGCCGACTGCGGCGCGGTGCTCGGCCTGACGCTGACCGCCCAGCGGGACCGGCTCCCGGACGCGCTGTCCTGGCTGGAACTGGACCATCCCGAGGTGGCCGACGCGCTCGCCGCGCAGCCGGCCGACGCCGTCACCTACCGCGACCGGGTGCGCCTGCTGCGGCCCGAGCACCCCGCCTATGTCATCTACACCTCGGGATCGACCGGTAAGCCCAAGGGCGTGGTGGTCACCCAGGCGGGCCTGTCGAGTTTCTGCGACGAGCAACGCGACCGCTATCGGGTGACCAGCGAGTCGCGCACGCTGCATTTCGCGTCGCCGTCGTTCGATGCCTCGGTGCTGGAACTGCTGCTGGCCGTCGGCGGGGCCGCGACGATGGTCGTGGTGTCGCCGACGGTGTACGGCGGAGCCGAGCTGGCGGCGCTGCTGCGGCGCGAGCGGGTGACCCACGCGTTCATCACGCCCGCGGCGCTGGCGTCGGTGGACCCGGCCGGGCTGGACGAGTTCCGGGTGGTGGTGGCCGGTGGTGAGGCGTGCCCGCCGGAGTTGGTGCGGCGCTGGGGATCCGGGCGCGAGTTCTACAACGGCTACGGTCCGACCGAGACCACGATCATGACCAACATCAGCGCGCCGATGGTGCCCGGTGAGACGGTGACGATCGGCGGCCCGATCCGGGCGATCACCGAGTATGTGCTCGACGACCGGCTGACGCCGGTTCCCAGCGGAGTGGTCGGCGAGTTGTACATCACGGGTGCGCAACTCGCCCGCGGTTACCACCGCCGGCCCGCGCTCACCGCCGCGCGCTTCGTGGCGAATCCCCTCGATGCCAACGGTTCCCGGCTCTACCGCACCGGTGACCTGGTGCGCTGGAACCCCGCCGGAGAACTGGAGTACTTGGGCCGCAACGACTTCCAGGTCAAGATCCGCGGATTCCGGATCGAGCTGGGTGAGATCGACGTGGTGCTGGCCGCGCACGAGGCCGTCGACTTCGCGGTCACCCTCGGATACGAACTCGACACGGGTGCAACGATTCTCGCCGCCTACGCGCACGCGGCCGACGGGCAGCGCATCGATGCCGAAGAGCTGCTGGAATTCGCCGGGCGGCGACTGCCCGAGCACATGGTCCCGACCACCCTGACCGTGCTCGAGCAGATCCCGCTGACCCCGGTCGGCAAACTCGACCGGGCGGCCCTGCCCGCGCCGCAGCTGCGCACCCGCGAGTTCCGCGCGCCGGCGGGACGGCTCGAAACGCTGGTCGCCGCCACCTTCGCCGACCTGCTGGCCCTGGAAGAGCCGATCGGCGCCGACGACGACTTCTTCGCCCTGGGCGGCAACTCGCTGATCGCGACCCGGGCC
Source organism: Nocardia sp. NPDC050435 (assembly GCF_040655395.1). NCBI lineage: Bacteria > Bacillati > Actinomycetota > Actinomycetes > Mycobacteriales > Nocardiaceae > Nocardia > Nocardia sp. NPDC050435. The sequence continues at coordinate 39,570 of NZ_JBFAJW010000009.1, read as the reverse complement.
ATCGCCCGCCTCGGCGCCGAACTGGACGCGCAGATCCCGGCGCGGCTGCTCTTCGAGGCCGCGAGCGTCGCCCGGCTGGCCGAGCGGCTGCGCGAATTCGAGGGTTCGGGCGCGCGCCGCGTCCTGGAGCCGATGCCGCGCCCCGAGCGCATCCCGCTGTCGCTGGCCCAGCAGCGCATGTGGTTCCTCAATCGCTTCGACCCGGAGTCGGCGGCCAACAACATTCCCTTCGCCATCCGGCTCTCGGGCGAGTTGCGGGTCGAAGCGCTACAGGCCGCCGTCGCCGACCTGATCGACCGGCACGAGTCGCTGCGCACGATCTACCCGGCCGACGACGGCACCGGCTACCAGTCGATCCAGCCCACCCTGTGGGTGCTGCCGGATCTGACGCCGCAGCCGGTCGCCGAGCACGAGCTGCAGGAGTGGCTGCTCGGCTACGCGCTCACCGGTTTCGACGTCACCACCGAGGTGCCGCTGCGCATGGGCCTGGCGCGGTTCAGCGCCGACGAGCACGTGATCATCGTGGTGGTGCACCACATCGCCGCCGACGGCGCGTCCGTCGCGCCGATGGTGCGCGACCTGATGACCGCGTACGCCACCCGGGTCGGCGGCGCGGCGCCGGGCTGGGCGCCGCTGCCGGTGCAGTACGCGGACTACACGCTGTGGCAGCGGGAGATCCTCGGTGACGAGCAGGACGCGCAGTCCATCGCCGCCGCGCAGATCGCCTACTGGCGAACGGCTTTGGCGGGTGTCCCGGAGCGGATCGATCTGCCCGCGGACCGGCCCCGGCCCGCGGTCGCGACCGGGCGCGGCGCGGTGTTCGGCTTCGAGATTCCGGCCGAGACGCACCAGCGGCTCGACGAGCTGGCCCAGGAATCGGGCGCGTCGCTGTTCATGGTGGTGCACGCCGCGCTGGCGACTCTGCTTGCGCGCCTGTCCAATACCGACGACATCGCGATCGGCACGCCGGTCGCGGGCCGTGGCGAACGCGCGCTCGACGACCTGATCGGCATGTTCGTCAACACCCTGGTGCTGCGCACGCGGATCGATCGCGGCGCGTCCTTCCAAGACCTGCTCGCACAGGCCCGGGAGACCGATCTGGCGGCGTTCTCGAATGCCGAGCTGCCCTTCGAGCGGCTGGTGGAGATCCTCGATCCGATCCGCTCGCAGGCCCATCATCCGCTGTTCCAGGTCGCGCTGTTCTTCCAGAACATGGAGCAGGCCACCCTGCGGCTGCCCGGATTGTCCGCGGAGGTCGTCGATTTCGACGGTGCGCTCGCGAAATTCGATCTGCAGCTGACCATGGTCCCGCAGGAGCGCGACGGCGCGCCCGCCGGTCTGTCGGCGCTGTTCACCTATGCCATCGACCTGTTCGACGAACCCACCGTCGCCGAGTTCGCCGACCGGCTGACCCGCTTGCTCGACAAGGTGGCCGCAGATCCGCTGCGTCCCGTCGGGGCCATCGAGGTGCTGGAGCCGGCCGAGCGCAACCGAATCGTGCTGGGCTGGAACAACACCTACCGCGAGATCGCCCCCGAACTACTGCTCGACGGATTCCGGAAAGCGGTCGCGGCCCACCCGGATGCGGTCGCACTCGAATACGAAGGCACCGCGCTGACCTACCGCGAGTTCGACGCACGCGTCAATCAGCTGGCACGCCTGCTGATCTCGCGCGGTGTCGGCGCGGAAGCCTTGGTGGGCCTGGCGATCCGGCGCTCGATCGATCTAGTGGTCGGCATGTACGCGGTCCTCACCGCGGGCGGTGCGTATGTGCCGCTGGATCCCGATCACCCGGCCGAGCGCATCGGCCACATCCTCGACACCGCCCAGCCGGTCTGCGTCCTCGCCACCACCGACACCGCGGCGGCGCTGCCCGCCGGCCTGGCCACCGTCCTGCTCGATACCGTCGAGCTGTCCGGCTTCGACACCGCAACCGTTCGCCCCGAAGAACTTTCGGGCCCGATCCGGCCCGAGCACCTGGCCTATGTCATCTTCACCTCCGGCTCGACCGGGCGCCCCAAGGGCGTCGCGATCACCCACCGAGCGATCCACAACCAGATCACCTGGATGCTGGCCGAGTACCCGATGGGCCCCGAGGACGTCTACCTGCAGAAAACCGCCACCACCTTCGATGTGTCGCTGTGGGGTTTCTTCATGCCGTTGCGGGCCGGCGCGAGACTGCTCGTCGCGACCCCGGACGGGCACCGCGACCCGCAATACATTCAGCAGAGCCTGATCGCCGGGCGGGTCACGGCCACCGACTTCGTGCCCTCCATGCTCACCGTCTTCGCCACCCACACCGCCGAATTCGCCGCCGACGGGACACGACGCTCCCCGGGCCGGCGCGAGGACTCCCCGCAACGCTACTTCGACGCCTACCCCGCGCTGCGCCACGTGTTCGTCATCGGTGAGGCGCTGCCCCCGGAGACCGTCACCGCCTGGCGCACCATCTCCGGTGCGCCGCTACACAATCTGTACGGCCCGACCGAGGCCGCGGTGTCGGTGACCTACTGGCCGGCGTCGGTGGCCGATGTGCGCACGGTCCCGATCGGTGTGCCGCAGTGGAACACCGAGGTCTATGTGCTGGATGCGCGGTTGCAGCCGGTCCCGGCCGGGGTGGCGGGCGAGTTGTATCTGGCCGGTGCGCAGCTGGCGCGCGGCTATGTGGCCCGCCCGGATCTGTCCTCGGATCGGTTCGTGGCCAGTCCGTTCGGGCGCGGTGAGCGCATGTACCGCACGGGTGATCTGGTGCTGTGGCGGGACGCGCCGCACCGGCTGGAGTACATCGGCCGCACCGACTTCCAGGTGAAGTTCCGTGGTCAGCGCATCGAGCTGGGCGAGATCGAAACCGCTTTGCTGGCACAGGCTTCGGTGAGCCAGGCCGTGGTCCTGGTCGCGACCGGGCCGACGGGCGATCAGCTCGTCGGCTACGTCGTCGCGGTGCCCGGGGCGAGCCCGGACCCGATCGAGCTCCGCGCGGCGCTGGCCGAGGGGCTGCCGCCCTACATGGTGCCCGCGACCGTCATGGTGCTGCCCGAGCTGCCCCTGAACACCTCCGGCAAGCTGGACCGCAAAGCGCTGCCCGCACCGGTTTTCGAGACCACGGCCTTCGCCGCGCCCGCCACCGCGATGGAGGCGGCGGTGGCCGAGGTCTTCGCCGAGGTCCTCGGCGTCGAGCGGATCGGCCGCGACGACGACTTCTTCGCCCTGGGCGGCAACTCGCTCAACGCCACCCGGGTCGCGGCCCGGCTCGGCGCCGCCTTCGACACCCGCCTGCCGGTCCGGCTGATCTTCGAGGCCGCCACGGTGGCGGCGCTGGCCGCCCGGATCGAGGTCACCGGCGGTGACGGGCGTCCGCCGCTGGTCGCGGGCCCGCGCCCGGATCCGATCCCGTTGTCGCTGGCCCAGCAGCGGATGTGGTTCCTCAACCAGTTCGACCCAGCTGCGGCCGCCTACAACCTGCCCGTGGCGGTGCGGCTCTCCGGTGACCTCGACGTCGACGCGCTGCGCGCCGCAGCCGCCGACATCGTCGTCCGGCACGAGACACTGCGCACCGTCTACCCGCAGTCCGCCGACGGCCCGACCCAGGTGATCCTGGCCCCGGCCGACGCCGCCCTCGAGCTGGGCCCGGTCGTCGTCCCCGAGGACGAGCTCTACGAACGCATCACCGAACTCGCCGCCGCCGGATTCGACGTCGCCGCCGAGGTGCCGGTGCGGATGCGGTTGTTCCAGATCGCCGAACGCCCGGCCGAGTACGTGCTGCTGCTGGTCGTGCACCACATCGCCGCCGACGGCTGGTCGCTGGGCCCGCTGACCCGCGACGTGATGACCGCGTACGCAGCCAGATCGCAAGGCGCCGAGCCGAATTGGCCGCCGCTGCCGGTGCAGTACGCGGACTACACGCTGTGGCAGCGAGCACTGCTGGGCGATGCCGCCGACCCGGAGTCGACCGCCGCCGACCAGCTCGGCTTCTGGCAGCGCACGCTCGCGGAGCTGCCCGAGGAATCCACGCTGCCGCTGGACCGCCCGCGCCCGGCCACCCAGTCCTATCAGGGCGGGTCGGTGAGTTTCCGGGTCGACGCGCACACCCACCACGGCCTGCGTGAGCTGGCCCGCGCCGCCAACGCCACCGTCTTCATGGTGGTGCACGCCGCGCTCGCCGTGCTGCTGGCCCGCGTGAACGGCCGCAACGACGTCGCCATCGGCACCCCGGTCGCCGGTCGCGGCGCCGCCGAACTCGACGATGTGATCGGCATGTTCGTCAACACCGTGGTGCTGCGCAGCGAACTCGATCCCGCCGAATCCTTCGCCGGGCTGCTGGCCCGGCAGCGGGAGGCCGATCTGGCCGCCTTCGCGCACGCCGACATCCCGTTCGAGCAGCTCGTGGACGTGCTCGCGCCGGTGCGCTCCACCGGCCGCACCCCGCTGTTCCAGGTCGCGCTGTCGTTCCAGAACCTGCCGGCGGGTGATTTCGAACTGCCCGGGCTGAGCATTCGCGGTCTGGACGCGCCGGTCGACATCGAACGCTTCGACCTGCAACTCACCATCGCGGAGGGCGGTTCGGGCGGCACCGAGGGCATGGCGGGCCAGCTCGGCTACGCCCGCGACATCTTCGACGCCGCCACCATCCGGACCTTCGCCGAACGATTCGTCCGCCTGCTGCGCGAGATCGTCGCCGATCCCGCCACCGCGGTCGGCGATCTGCGGCTGCTCTCCGACGTCGAAGCCGATCGGCTGGCCCGGATGTCCGGACCGGCCGTCACCGACACCGGCACGCTGCCCGAACTGCTCGCCGCGGCCGCCGCGCGGGAGCCGGATCGCGTCGCCGTGCAGTACGGCGAGGATTCGCTGACCTACCGCGAATTGGACGCCCGCTCGTCGCGGATCGCGCGCGAGCTGATCGGCCGCGGCGTCGGCCCGGGTGACCTGGTCGCCGTCGGTGTACCGCGCTCGATCGAATCGGTGCTGGCGTTCTGGGCGGTGGCCAAGACGGGTGCCGGCTTCGTGCCGGTGGACCCGAACTATCCGGCCGAGCGCATCGGGCACATGCTCACCGATTCCGGTGCGGCGCTGGGCCTCACGGTCGAATCGGCCGCCCTGCCGGCGGTCGACGCGGCCATCGAGTGGCTGCCACTCGACACCCTCGACGTCGCCCGGCACAGCGCCGCGCCCGTCACCGACCGGGAGCGGGTCCGCCCGCTGCGCCCGGCCAATGTGGCATACCTGGTCTACACCTCCGGGTCCACCGGCGTGCCCAAGGGCGTGGCGGTCACCCACACCGGTCTCGCGGGCTACAGCGCCGAACAGCGCGAAAGGTTCACGCTCACACCGGAATCGCGCACCCTGCACGCCGCGACGCCGAGCTTCGACGGCGCGGTGCTGGAGCTGCTGCTCGCCACCGGCGCGGCGAGCACGATGGTCATCGTCCCGACCGACGTCTACGGCGGCGCGGATCTGGCCGAACTGCTGCGCGCCCAGCGGGTTACGCACATGTTCCTCACCGTGGCGGCGCTGGCCTCGATCGACCCGACCGGGCTGACCGACCTGCGCGCGGTCTACACCGGCGGCGAGAGCTGGTCCCCGGATCTGGTGCGCCGCTGGGCCATCGACGGGCGGCAGTTCCACAACGCGTACGGCCCCACCGAGACCACGATCATCGTCAACTTCAGCGAGCCGCTGTCCCCGGGGATGGATCTGACCATCGGCGCGCCCATCCGCGGCGTCACCGAGTGGGTGCTCGACGAGCGCCTGCACCCGGTGCCCGCCGGTGTGGTCGGCGAGCTCTACATCGCCGGTGATCAGCTGGCCAACGGCTACCATCGCCGCCCCGGGCTGACCGCGAGCCGGTTCGTCGCCTGCCCGTGGCTGCCCGGTGTGCGCATGTACCGCACCGGTGACGTCGTGCGGTGGACCCGCGGCGGCGAGATCGAGTTCGTGGGCCGCAACGACTTCCAGGTCAAGGTCCGCGGCTTCCGCATCGAACTCGGCGAGATCGACGCCGTGCTGGCCGAGCACGACTCGGTGGACTTCGCGGTCACCGTGGGCCGCAAGTCGGCCGGCGGCACGATCATGCTGGTGTCCTACGTGCACGCCGCAGCCGGGCAGACCGTCGAGGTCGCCGAGCTCACCGGCTACGCCCAGCAGCGCATGCCCGCGCACATGGTGCCCAGCTCGATCATGGTGCTCGACGAGATCCCGCTCACCCCGGTCGGCAAGCTGGACCGGAAAGCGTTGCCGGAGCCGGTCTTCGAGACCTCGCTGTACCGGGCGCCGGTGACGAGTCAGCAGCAGACCGTGGCCGAGGTGTACGCCGAGGTGCTCGGCCTGGAGCAGGTCGGCGTCGACGACGACTTTTTCGCGCTCGGCGGCAACTCGCTCAGCGCCACCCGGGTCACCGCCCGGCTCGCGGCCGCCCTGGACGCGCAGGTGCCCGTGCGCCTGCTGTTCGAGGCGCCCACCGTCGAGGCGCTGGCCGCCCGGCTGGCGAGTTCCGCCGAGGCCGCCGACGGGCGGCCGGCGCTGGTGGCCGGGCCACGGCCGGAACGGATTCCGCTGTCGCTCGCCCAGCAGCGGATGTGGTTCCTGAACCAGTTCGACACCGCCTCGGCGGCCTACAACATCCCGGTCGCCGTGCGCCTGACCGGCGCACTCGACCTGGACGCGCTGAAGCAGGCGCTGGGGGACGTGATCGCCCGGCACGAGATCCTGCGCACGTTCTACCCGCAGCCGGAGTCGGGCACCGGCGGGCCGATCCAGGCGATTCAGCCCGCCGCGGCGGCCGTTCCGTCGCTCACCCCGCTCGACGTGCCCGCCGCCGACCTGATCGAGCGCGTCACCGCTCTGGTCGACACCGGCTTCGACGTCGCGATCGAGGTGCCGCTGCGGGTCGCGCTGCTGCGCGTGGACGGCAAGGCCGACGACCACGTGATCGTGTTCGTGGTGCACCACATCGCCGGTGACGGCTGGTCGATGGGTCCGCTGACCCGCGATTTCATGGGCGCCTACGCGGCGCGGGCGCACGGCTCCGCGCCGGGGTGGGCCCCGCTGCCGGTGCAGTACGCCGACTTCAGCGTCTGGCAGCGCGCGGTGCTCGGTTCCGAGGACGACCCGGAATCGCAGGCCGCCAAGCAGATCGCGTTCTGGGAACGCGAATTGTCCGGCCTGCCCGAGGAATCCACGGTGGCGGGCGACCGCCCGCGGCCCGGCACGCCCAGCTTCCACGGCGGCGCGGTCGATTTCGTGGTCGGCACGCAGACCCGCGCCGCGCTCGCCGACCTCGCGCGCGCCCAGAACGCCACCCTGTTCATGGTGGTGCACGCCGCGCTCGCGGTCCTGCTGTCGCGGCTGTCCAGCGCCGACGACGTGGCCATCGGCACCCCGGTCGCGGGTCGTGGCGACGCCGCGATCGACGACCTGATCGGCATGTTCGTCAACACCGTGGTGCTGCGCAGCAGCATCGATCCGGGGGAGTCGTTCACCGAACTGCTGGCCCGGCAGCGCGAGACGGACCTGGCGGCGTTCGCGCACGCCGACATCCCGTTCGAGCGCCTCGTCGATGTGCTCGACCCCGAGCGCTCCACCGCGCGCACCCCGCTGTTCCAGGTGATGCTGGCCTTCCAGAACCTGCCCGGCGGTAGTTTCGAACTGCCCGGATTGACCGCGGGCACCGTGGATTTCGATCCCGAGGTGGAGAAGTTCGACCTCTCGGTGACGGTGTACGAGAGCCCCGAGGGCCTGGCCTGCCGGCTGTCCTACGCCACCGACCTCTACGACGCGGCGACCGCCGCCGCGATCGCGGAGCGCTGGCAGCGGGTGCTGGCGGCGATCGCCGCCGATCCCGCGATCGCCGTGGGCGCCATCGAGGTGCTCGACCCGGCCGAACGCGCGGACCTGATCTCGCGCACCGGCAAGCCGGCGGTGCCGGCGCGCACCCTGCCCGAGCTGCTGGCCGAGGCCGCGGCGATCAACCCGTTCGCCCCTGCGGTGATCTCCGGCGGCAGCACGCTGGCCTACGGCGAGCTCGACGAACGCTCGAATCGCCTGGCCCGCTTGCTGATCGGTGCGGGGATCGGCCCCGAGGACTTGGTCGCGGTCGCCATCCCGCGTTCGGCGGATTCGGTCTTCGCGGCCTGGGCGGTCGCCAAGACCGGCGCCGCGTTCGTGCCGGTGGACCCGACCTATCCGGCCGATCGTATCGCGCACATGGTCACCGATTCCGGTTCCGCCCTGGGCATCACGGTCGCCGCCGTGCGCGAGGACCTGCCCGACACGGTGCGCTGGCTGGTGCTGGAGGAACTCGACACCGATCACCTGGAGCGCGGCCCGATCACCGACGCGGACCGGGTCCGGCCGCTGCGCCCCGCGCACCCGGCCTACGTCATCTACACCTCCGGCTCCACCGGCGTCCCGAAGGGCGTGCTGGTCACCCACGCCGGCCTGGCCAACTTCAGCGTCGAGCAGCTGGAGCGCTACGACCTCGACTCCGATTCGCGGGCACTGCATTTCGCCTCGCCCAGCTTCGACGCCTCGATCCTGGAGTTCCTGCTCGCCCTCGTGCGCGGCGGCGCCCTGGTGGTCGCGCCGCCGCGCATGTACGGCGGCGAGGAACTCTACGAGCTGATTCGCGCCGAACGCGTCACGCACGCGTTCATCACCCCGTCCGCGCTGGCCACCTTCGATCCGGCCGGTCTGGACAGCTTCCGCGCGGTGGTCGCGGGCGGCGAGGCCTGCCCGCCGGAACTGGTCGCGAAATGGGCTGCCGCGCTGCCCGGTTGCGCGTTCCACAATGGTTACGGTCCGACCGAGACCACGATCATGACCAATATCAGCGACCCGCTGACCCCCGGTGACACCGTCACCATCGGCGGCCCGATCCGCGGCATGCAGTCGCTGGTTCTCGACGCCGGGCTGCGCCCGGTGCCGGTGGGCGTCGCGGGTGAGCTGTACCTGGCGGGCATCCAGCTGGCGCGCGGCTATCACGCCCGCCCCGGCCTCACCGCCGAGCGGTTCGTGGCGCACCCGTATCTGCCGGGCGAGCGTATGTACCGCACCGGCGACGTCGTGCGCTGGACGCCGACCGGCGAGGTCGAATACGTCGGCCGCTCCGACTTCCAGGTGAAGATCCGTGGCTTCCGCATCGAACTCGGCGAGATCGACGCCGCCCTGGCCTCGTTCGAGACCGTCGACTTCGCCGTCACCGTCGGCCACAAGAACGCGGCGGGCGCGGCCACACTGGTGGCGTATGTCGTTGCCGCGCCGGGCCGTTCGATCGATCTCGCCGCGCTGACCGCGCACGTCGAGGAGCGGTTGCCCGCCTACATGGTGCCGTCCTCGATCATGGTGCTCGACGCGGTACCGCTCACCCCGGTCGGCAAGCTGGACCGGAAAGCGTTGCCGGAGCCCGTCTTCGCGACCACCGTCTCGCGCGAGCCGATCGGCGAGATCGAGGCCCGCCTGGCCGAGTTGTTCGCCCAGGTGCTCGGCTTGGAGCAGGTCGGGGTGGAGGATTCGTTCTTCGCCGTCGGCGGCGACAGCATCCTGTCCATCCAGCTGGTGTCGCGCGCCAAGGCCGCGGGCATCGTCTTCACCCCGCGCGATGTGTTCGAGCAGCGCACCGTCGCCGGGCTGGCCCAGGTCGCCGCGCAGGCCGCCGAAGCGGTGGTGCTGGAAGAACTTCCGGGCGGCGGCGTCGGCCGGGTGCCGCTGACACCGGTGCTGGCCGGCTACCTGCGCTACGGCGTGCTGGACCGGTTCTTCCAGTCCATGATGCTCGGCCTGCCCGAGGACATCGACGAGGCCGGACTGGTGGACACCATCGCCGCGGTGGTCGATCACCACGACGTCCTGCGCTCCCGGGTCCAGCACGTCGACGGACAGTGGGTCTTCGAAACCCTGCCCACCGGCGCGCTGAAGATGGCCGACCTGATCACCCGCACCGACGTGCCGGCCGGCGTGAGCGACGAAGACCTGCAGTGGATCGCCGCCCAGGCGATGGAAGCCACGGTCTCGGAACTGGATCCGGGCGCGGCGAAGATGCTGGCGTTCACCTGGCTGCACCGGCCCGACGCCCGCGACCTGCTCGCGGTGGCCGCGCACCACTACGCCATCGACGGCGTCTCCTGGCGCATCGTCATCCCGGACCTCGCCGTCGCCTGGTCGCAGCGCGCGGCCGGCGAGCCGGTCAGCCTGCCCGCCAACGGCACCTCGTTCCGGCGCTGGGCGCACGGCCTGGCCGACCTCGCCGCCACCCGCCGCCACGAACTCGACTTCTGGAAAACCGTGCTGGCGACCCCGGATCCGCTGCTGGGCAGCCGCGCGCTGGATCCGGCCGTGGACACCCAGGACACGGTCGAGCGGGTACAGATCCAGGTGCCTACCGCCGTCGCCGAGACCGTACTGACCAAGGTGCCCGCCCTCTACCGGGGCGGCGTCAACGACGGCCTGCTCACCGCGCTCGCGCTGGCGATGTACACCTGGCGGGCCCGCCGGGGCGTGCGGGCCCCGGCCACGCTGGTGAAACTCGAAGGCCACGGCCGCGAGGAAGAGGTGCTGCCCGGCAGCGACCTCACCCGCACCATCGGCTGGTTCACCAACGTCTACCCGGTCGCGCTCGACCTCGGCGCGGTCGACATCGACGCCGCCTTCGACGGGGGCGAAGCCACCGGCGACGCGATCAAGGCGATCAAGGAACAGCTGCTCGCCGTGCCGGACAAGGGCATCGGCTACGGCCTGCTGCGGCACCTGGACCCCGAGGCCGGCGGCGAACTGCCCGACCACCTCGGCCAGGTCAGCTTCAACTACCTGGGCCGGGTCTCCGCGGGCGGCGTGCCCGAGGGCCTGACCGCCCTGGGCTGGATGCCGACCGGCGAAGCGGGACAGCACAATCCGGATCAGGACGAGGCCATGCCCGCGGGCGCGGTGATCGACATCAACGCCATCGTCAACGACGGTGTGGACGGCCCGCGCATGGACGTGACGTTCCTCTACGCCGCCGAGATCATCGGCGAGACCCAGGTGCGGGAGCTGGCCCAGGACTGGCTCTCGGCGCTGGAGGCGCTGGCCTGGCACGCCGAACACCCGGCCTCGGGCGGTCTCACGCCGTCCGACGTGCCGCTGGTGCACGTCGGCCAGGGCGAGATCGACGCCTGGCAGCGCGCGCATCCCACCCTGTCGGACATCCTTCCGCTCTCGCCGCTGCAGTCGGGCCTGCTGTTCCTCACCGAACTCACCGGCGCGGCCGAGATCCCGCAGAGCGACGACTACATCGTCCAGTTCACGCTGGAGCTGACCGGCAGCATCTACATCGACCGGATGCAGCGCGCCGCCCAGGGCGTGGTGGACCGGCACGCGAACCTGCGCACCGCGTTCGTCACCGCCGCCGACGGCACCTCGGTGCAACTGGTGCTGGAGCAGGTCGAGGTGCCGTGGCAGGCCATCGACGGCGTGCCCGACGAGCAGCTGGCCGACGTGCTCGCCGCCGAGCAGCAGCGCCGCTTCGACCCGGCGGTCGCGCCCATGGTGCGGTTCGCCATGCACCGCACGCTGTCCGGGCGCAGCTTCCTCACGCTGACCACCCATCACCTGCTGGTCGACGGCTGGTCGATGCCGCTGCTGATGAAGGACCTGCTCACGCTCTACGCCACCCGCGGCGACGCGACGGTGCTGCCGCGCGTGCGGCCCTACCGGGACTACCTGGCGTGGCTGTCGCGCCAGGATCCGGCCGCGTCGCTGCGCGCCTGGACCGAGGCGCTGGCCGGCCTCGAGCCGACGCCGCTGGCGCCCGCGCTGCCCGCCCCGCTCGCGCCCGGTGAGGGCGTGGGCTCCACCAAGTTCCAGCTCACCCCGGAGGAGACGACGGCGCTGTCCGCGTTCGCCACCGGCGCGGGCGTGACCGTCAACACGGTCGTGCAGGCCGCGTGGGCGCTGGTCATCGCCGGCTGCACCGACCGGGACGAAGCCGTGTTCGGCGCGGCCGTCTCCGGGCGGCCGCCGCAGCTGGACGGCGTCGACGAGATGGTCGGCCTGTTCGTCAACACGCTGCCGGTGCGGGTGCGCTTCGACCCGCGCTGGACGGCCCGGGACCTGGTGCGCCGCTTGCAATCCGAACAGGCCGCGCTGCTGGACCACCACTATGTCGGCCTGGCCGACATCCAGCGCGGCATCGGCGCGGACAATCTGTTCGACTCGCTGATGGCCTTCGAGTCCTACCCGGTCGACACCGAGGGGCTGGCCCAGGCGGGCAACAGCATCGACGGCATGGCCATCGCCGACCTGAAAGCGGTGAACTACACGCACTATCCGCTCACCGTGCTGATCAATCTCGACACCCGGCTGCACGTGGAGGTGCTGCACCAGCGGTCGCTGCTGAACAACGCCGTCGCCGCCGCCGTGGCCGAGCGGCTGCGGATGCTGATCACCGGGTTCGTCGCCGCGCCGGAGCGCACCCTGGCCGAGACCACCCTGCTGCTGTCCGCCGAGAGCCGAATCCTGGCCTCGCTCAACGACACCGAGGCGCCGGCGCTGGCCGCCGACGCCACCCTGGTCTCGCTGTTCCACGAGCAGGTGGTGCGCACACCGCACGCGCCGGCCGTCACCTTCGGCGCGGAGACGCTGAGCTACTCCGAACTCCGCTACCGCGCCCGCACGCTGGCCGGTGCGCTGGTCCAGCGCGGCGCGGGCCCGGAAACCCTGATCGCCGTGGCCATGCGCCGGTCCATCGATCTGGTAGTGGCGATCTACGCGGTGCTGGAATCCGGGGCGGGTTATGTGCCCGTCGACCCCGACCACCCGGTGGAGCGCAACGACCACGTGCTCGGCAGCGCGCGTCCGCGGTTCGTGCTCACCACCGCCGCGGACGGCTTCGAAACCGGCACCGGCACCGAGGTTCTCGACATCGCCGCGTTGCCGGCGGTCCCGATGGACTTGCCGGAACCGCGCCCGGAGAACCTGGCCTACGTCATCTACACCTCCGGCTCGACCGGCCGCCCGAAGGGTGTGATGATCACCCACCGGCAGATGGTGAACCAGTTCCGCTGGGCGCAGTCGGCCTACCCGCACGACGGCCACGACGTGGTGCTGCACAAGACGCCGATCACCTTCGACATCTCCACCTGGGAGTTGTTCTGGCCCTTGCAGACCGGTGCGCGCCTGGTCGTCGCGGCGCCCGACGGGCACCGTGATCCGCGCTACCTGGCCGAGATCATGGCCGCCGAACAGATCAGCACGGTGCACTTCGTGCCGTCCATGCTGGACGCGTTCCTCGAACTCGGCGCGGAACTGCCGCCGACGCCGGCCCGGGTGTTCGCCGCCGGTGAGGCGCTGAGCGGGGGCACCGTCGCGCGCTTCGGCGCGGCCCTGCCCGGCGCGCTGCACAATTGGTACGGTCCCGCCGAGGCCACGGTGGTCACCGCCTACTGGACCCGGCCCTCGGACACCGGCGCCGCCGTGCCGATCGGCACGCCCGTGGCCAATACCCGGGTCTACGTGCTGGATCGGCAGCTGCGGCAGGTCCCGGTCGGCGCGCCCGGCGAATTGTATGTCGCCGGTGTGCAATTGGCGCGCGGCTATCTGGGCGCGCCCGCGCTGACCGCCGAGCGTTTCGTGGCCAGTCCGTACGTTGCGGGGGAGCGGCTGTACCGCACCGGCGATATCGTCCGGCTCGCCCGCGGCGGCCTGGAATACCTCGGCCGTGCCGACTTCCAGGTCAAGATCCGCGGTCAGCGCATCGAGCTCGGCGAGATCGAAGCCGTACTGCGCCAGGATGATTCGGTCGGTCACGTGGCCGTCGCGGTGGTCCAGGATCCGGCCCGGCTGGTGGCCTACGTGGTGCCGGCGGCGGGCCGGGCCGTCGACGACGCCGCGTTGCTCGCGCACGCGCGGCGCGGACTGCCGGCCTATATGGTGCCCGCGGTGGTGGTCGTGCTCGACCGGTTGCCGCTCAACGCCAGCGGCAAACTGGACCGGAAGGCGCTGCCCGTACCGGAGTTCACCGCCCGCGCCTTCCGTGCGCCGGTGACCGCCGTGCAGCGGGCCGTCGCGGAAGTCTTCCAGGAGGTGCTCGGCCTGGAGCGGGTCGGCCTCGACGACGACTTCTTCGCGCTGGGCGGCACCAGCCTGGTCGCCAACCAGGCCGTGCACTTGCTGCGCAGCCGCACCGGGGTGCAGTTGCGGGTGCAGTCGTTCTTCCTCGGCTCCGACGTGCGGGCTCTGGCCGCGCGCATCGCCGAGGCCCAGGACGGCGGCCTGGACTACGACGTCGACTCGGCCGCCGCGCTGGGTCTGCTGCTGCCGATCCGCGCGCACGGCACCGCCGAACCGCTGTTCTGCATCCACCCGATGTACGGCCTGGCCTGGTGCTACACCGGTCTGACCCAGTACGTCGACGAGCAGCGGCCGATCATCGGCGTGCAGGCCGCGGCGCTGTCCGAGGACGGTCCGCCGCCGGCGTCGCTGTACGCCATGGCCGAGCGCTACGCCGCCGAGATCGTGGCCGCACAACCCAGCGGTGCGATCCGGCTGCTGGGCTGGTCGCTGGGCGGTGTGCTCGCGCACGAGATCGCGGTGCGCTTGCGCGGCGCGGGCCGCGAGGTCGCCCTGCTGGCGCTGCTCGACAGCGACCACAGCTTCGACCTCACCACCTGGCGCACGTCCACCGCCGAGATGCTCGCCGAACTCGGCCTCACCGGGCTCGACATCGATCAGCTCGACGTGCTGTCCGAAGCCGACTTCGAAAAGCTGTACGCGCAGATCCCGGCCGAGATGCTCGGCATGACCCGGGAACGGCTGGAGCGGGTCTACACCAGCGCCATGCGCTCGGTCGGGCTCACCCAGGACTACGAGCCCGGCGTCTTCGACGGCACGATCGAGTACTTCCGCGCCGCCGCCGACGAGCGGCGTTCGCACGACGTGATCGCGGCGTGGCGGCCGTACGCGGCCGAGGTCGTCGATCATCCGATCGCGGCGAAACACGAATTCATGACCCAGCCGGAGGCATTGAGCGAGATCGGCCCGATTCTGGATAAACTGCTGCGCGGAGCCCAGGGCGCGGACGTGACCTCTGTTGTCCCGAACAGCTAGGCCGTATGGTGGGCGCGTTGCTCTGACTTGTGCACATTTCCCATCGCTGAAGAAAAGTAGGTGCAAAGTGATTCGTCGAACCAACCGGCGCCGGGGCCCACGGGCCGCGGCGATGATCGCGGCCACCGCGGTGCTCGCGGGTGTCATGACCGGGCTCGGCGTCTCACCGGCGGCGGCGGTGGATCCGGTGATCGACAACAAGGCGCTGCTGGCCAACCCGGTCGCGCCGGACGGCTCGAAGATCACCAAGGCCGAGATCAAGGACGCGCGCAACATCCGGTTGCACGTCTATTCCGAGGCGATGGACAAGACCATCCCGGTCGACGTGCAGCGCCCCGCCGACGCCTCGGTGCCGCGCCCGGTGCTGTACCTGCTCAACGGCGCCGGCGGCGGCGAAGACCAGGCCTCCTGGAACGCCAAGACCGACGCGCTGACCTTCCTCGGCGACAAGAACGTCAACGTCGTGCAGCCCATCGGCGGCAAGTGGAGCTACTACACCGACTGGATCAAGGACGATCCGACGCTGGGTCGCAACAAGTGGACGACGTTCTTCACCGAGGAACTGCCGCCGCTGATCGACGGCGCCCTGGGCACCAACGGCGTCAACGCGATCTCGGGTCTGTCCACCTCCGGCACCACGGTGCTGGCGCTGCCCATCGCCAAGCCGGGCCTGTACAAGGCGGCCGCCGCCTACAGCGGCTGCGCGCAGACCTCCGATCCGGTCGGCTCGGAGTTCGTCAAGCTCACCGTCGAGACCTGGGGCGGCGGCAACACCGACAACATGTGGGGCCCACAGGGTTCCGCGGACTGGGTGAAGAACGATCCGTACGTGAACGCCGAGGGCCTGCGCGGGGTGGATCTCTACATCTCCACCGGCACCGGCCTGCCCGGCCCGTACGACACCCTCGACGGCAAGTACGCGCTGCCCGGCTCCTACGGTCTGGCCAATCAGCTGCTGATCGGCGGCGTCATCGAGGCCGGTACCAACTTCTGCACGCACAACCTGCAGAACAAGCTGAACGACCTGGGCATCCCGGCGACGTTCAACTTCCGCCCGACCGGCACCCACTCGTGGGGCTACTGGAACGACGATCTGCACCAGTCGTGGCCGGTGCTGGCTCGGGGGCTCGGGCTCTGATTCTCCGCGACGCCGCCCTGGTCACCCCTCGTGACCAGGGCGGTTCGTTTTTCGGGGGTAAGCTGAACATAAAGTTCGGTAACCCGTAAAATTCTGTTCCGTGAGTACAACTGTGGGGGCGCCGGAATCCGCCACCCGGCGGGCGCGCTCGTTCTTCGCGCTGCTCGGGCCGGCGTTCGTGGCGGCCATCGCCTACGTCGATCCGGGCAATGTCGCGTCCAACATCAGCGCGGGCGCCGAATTCGGCTACCTGCTGGTGTGGGTCATCGTGATGGCCAACGTGATGGCCGGGCTGGTGCAGTTCCTATCCGCCAAGCTCGGGCTGGTCACCGGCATGTCGCTGCCCGAGGCGGTGCGGGACCGGGCGAGCCGGCCGGTGCGCCTGGCCTACTGGGGGCAGGCCGAAACCGTCGCGATGGCCACCGATCTGGCCGAAGTCGTCGGCGGCGCGATCGCGCTGAAGCTGCTGTTCGATCTGCCGCTGATCGTCGGCGGACTGATCACCGGCGTGGTGTCGATGGTGTTGCTGCTGGTCCAGGATCGGCGCGGGCAGCGGCCCTTCGAGCGCGTCATCACCGGCATGCTCGCCGTCATCGCGGTCGGTTTCCTGGCGAGCGTGGTGATCGCACCGCCCTCGGCGTCGGACACCCTCGGCGGCCTGGTGCCACGGTTCGATGGCGCCGAGAGTGTGCTGCTCGCGGCGGCCATGATCGGCGCGACCGTCATGCCGCACGCGGTCTACCTGCATTCGGGCCTGGCCCGCGACCGGCACGGCAGCCCGCAGCGCGGCCCGCTGCGGGTGCGGCTGCTCAAGGCGACCAAGGTCGACGTCGGGCTGGCCATGGTGCTCGCGGGCACCGTCAACCTGTCCATGCTGCTGATGGCCGCGAACACCCTGCGCGGCCGGGAGAACGTGGACACCCTCGAAGGCGCGCACGCCGCGGTGCGCGACGCGCTCGGCCCGATCGCCGCGCTGCTGCTGGCCATCGGCCTGCTCGCCTCCGGCCTGGCCTCCACCTCGGTCGGCGCCTACGCCGGGGCCATGATCATGGAAGGTCTGATCCAGCGCCGGATTCCGCTGCTGCTGCGCCGCCTGATCACCCTGATCCCGGCCATCGCGATCCTCGCCGCGGGCATCGATCCGACGCGCGCGCTGATCATCTCGCAGGTCGTGCTGTCCTTCGGCATCCCGTTCGCGCTGATTCCGCTGGTGCGCTTCACCAGTGACCGGGTGCTGATGGGCGCCGATGTCAACCATCGGGTCACCACCGCGCTGGCCTGGCTGGTCGCGGGCGTCATCAGCGTGCTGAACGTGGTGCTGATCTACCTGACGGTCACCGGGGCCTAGACCCAGTTCTCGATCCAGTACTTCCAGATCCGCGCGGCGTAGGCGTCCAGCGGCGGCACCTTGATGTCGGTGCCGGCCAGCGCCTCGGTGGTGTTGCGGCAGTCGAAGCGGCAACTGAACTCGCTGTGCTCCAGGACTTCCAGCGGCACGCCGACCCGGGGGAGCAGCCAGTTCGCGCCCGGCACCCGCAGGGTCAGGGCCAGAGTCGGCTTCGGCATGACCTCGACCAGATGCGGTGCGCCGGCCTCGTCGGCGAACAGATTCAGCGCTTCGGCCGCGCTGAACCGGCGCGGGTCCACCAGATGGAAGGTGGTGGCGTCGGCGCCCGGTGTGTGCGCGATGTGGTCCAGTGCGCGGGCCACGAAATCGACCGGCACCATGTTGGTCTCGCCCAGTTTCGGCGCGATCACCGGCAGCAGCCGCGGCAGCTGCGCGGCCATCCGCAGCAGCCGGAAGAAGTAGTAGGGCCCCTCGATCCGGTCCATCTCACCGGTCTCGGAATGCCCGATCACCAGGGAGGGCCGGTAGATCCGCCAGGGCAGCGGCGCCTCGCGCACGATCTTCTCGGCGTCGTAGCGAGCGCGCTGCGCCGGTTTGGGCAGGGCCTGGCCCAGTTCGAACATGTCCTCGGTGAACACGCCCTCGCTGGTGCCCGCGACGTCGACCGTCGAGACGTGGTGCAGCAGACCCGCCCGCAGATCCACGGCGGCGTCGACCACATTGCGGGTGCCGCCGCCGGGCTCGCGCGCGTCGTACCCCACGGCCAGGTGCACGACGTGCTCGATCCTCCCGCGCTGCTCGGCCAGCCACCGCGGGTCGATGCCGAGGTTGGGTGCGCCCAGATCGCCGTGCACCGGCCGCACCCGGTCGCCCGCGTTCCATTCGGCGGCACACGCGGCGAAGCGATCCGCGGACTCGATCCCCGGCCGCACCAGGACGTGAATATCGCCCTGGCGCCGCAGCAGCTCAGGGATGAAGAATCGACCGATGAACCCAGTTGCTCCGGTAACCAGGTAAGTCATAGCCAGTGAACATAGTCTGGCGTTTCGGGCGACTCGCCCCGGGGAGTCAGTCCTGGAAGACGGGCTTGCGCTTGGTGAGCATCGCGGTGGCGCCCTCGAAGAAGTCGGGGGACTGCAAAAGCTCACTCTGCCCGGCCTTCTCGGCCGCCAGCGCCGCGTCCAGCGCGCCCAGGGTGGCATTGTTGAGCGCCTGCTTGGTGAGCTCGAGCGCGCGGCGCGGGCCGGCCGCGAGCTTCGCGGCCGCGGCCTCGACCTTCGCGTCGAGTTCGTCCTCGGCCAGCACGGCGGTGAACAGCCCGGCCTGCTTGGCGGCGGGGGCGGGCAGGCGCTCGCCCAGCAGCGCCATCTCCGCGGCCAGCGGGCGACCGGCCGCGGCGGCCACCATGGCGGCCGCGCCGCCGTCGGGCATCAGGCCGATATTGATGAAGGCCAGCAGCAGGTAGGAGTCCTCGCTCGCGTAGACCAGGTCCGCGGCCAGGGCCATGCCGACGCCGACGCCGGCCGCCGCGCCCTTGATCCGGGAGATGACCGGCACCGGGGCGTCGACGATCGAGCGGACCAGGCGGTTGGCGGCGTCCATCACCATGTCGGAGGTGATGCCGCGGGCGGCCTCCTCCGGGCCGGTGGCCAGGTCGGCGCCGGTGCAGAAGTCGCTGCCCTCGCCGGTCAGCACGATGACGCGGACCGAGCGATCCTCGGCCGCGGCCAGGATGGTGTCGCCGAGGGCGACCATGGTGTCGTAGTCGACGGCGTTCTTGCGCTTGGGCTTGGTCAGGGTGACGCGCAGGATCTTGCCGTCGTGAACCGCAGAGAAACCCGCCGGTCGGTCGGAATCGGGATTACTCATTGTGTGCTCCTGGTCTGGCATTCGACGGTCGGGCGGGGCTGAATAGTGGTTAACTTTGCGAATTGTGGTTAACTTAGGTGGACTTGTCCGGCGCTGTCAACAACCAGTGCCGCCGCAGAACGGGAGAGGTGCATGGTCGCGGATCGCAGCGAGGTGGACCTCGCACCCGCCTCCCCGGTCCGCCGCCGTCCGAAAGATCGCAAGGTACAGATCGTGCGCGCCGCCGCGCGCGCGTTCAGCGAACGCGGCTACTACCCGGTCGGCGTCGACGAGATAGCCGCCGAGGTCGGCATCTCCGGGCCCGCCCTGTACCGGCACTTCACCAACAAATACGCGCTGCTGGTGGCCGCCGCGGAAGAAGGCGCCAAGCACCTGCTCACCGTGGCCGTCGCCGCCGACGACGACCGGCTCGCCCCCGCCGAACGCCTGGACGGCCTGATCCGGGCGATCGCCGAGCACACCATCGAGATCCGCCGCGAGGCCGGGCTCTACCGCTGGGAACGCCGCTACCTGGAACGCGAGGACCGCATCCGGATCCGCAAGATCTACGAGGACCTCAACGCCACCCTGGCCGTCCCGATCGCACAGCTGCGCCCGCAGGACCCGCCCGCCGACGTCGCCATGCGCGCGGCCGCCGTGCTCAGCGCGATCGCCAGCATCTCCGCGCACCGCACCGCGCTCTCCGGCGCCCGCATGCTGCCGCTGCTGCACGCCATGGCCTGGGCGGTGCTGGACGTCGAACTGCCGCCCGCCCCACCCGAACCCGATCCCGGCCCGGCCGTGCGCGGACTGCCGGTCACCTCGAAGCGGGAGCAGCTGCTCACCGAGGCCATCCGGATCTTCGGCCGGCAGGGCTACCACGAGGCCAGCATCGAGGAGATCGGCGCGGCCGTCGGCATCAACGCCTCCAGCGTCTACCGCTACTTCACCAGCAAGGCCGACCTGCTGGCCGCGGCGTTCTACCGCACCGGCGACCGGGTCGCGATGGCCATCACCGAGGCGCTCGCCGAAGCCACCAGTCGTCCGGACGCGGTGCGGCGCATCGCCGAACGGCAGGCCAGGCTGACCTTCGCGATGCCGGAGATCATGCCGGTCTACTACGCCGAGTTCTCCAATCTGCCGCAGGCCGAACAGCACAAGCTGCGCGCCATCCAGCGGCAGAACGTGCTGGAGTGGGCCAACCTGCTCGACGGCGACCCGGTCGAGGCGCGATTCCGGGTGCACGCCGCGATCGGCCAGGTCATCGACGTCGGTCGGCTGGTCCGATTCGATTCCCGCCCCGAGCAATTGGCGCGGGTCAGCAGCCTGATGGAGGCGGTGCTGCTCTCAGACGGCCCGCTCGAGCGCCCAGGCGACGGTGTCGTCGGCCGCTAGCCGCAGTACGTCCAGGTGCCCGCCGCCGGTGTAGGCCCGATGTATCACGTCGGTTCCATGCCGGGCCAGCTGGTCGCATCCGCGCTGCGCGCCGCCCCGCGGCGAGATCGGGTCCGCGTCCATCGTGCACACCAGGACCGATTTCGTGGCGCTCGGCGCGAAGTCGCGGCACCGGGTGAGCGCCTGGACGACCGGCTGGTGCCGGGTCAGGCGCTGTGCTCCCAGATCGCCGACGGTGTAGGGCGCCAGCAACTCCCGCATCTGCTTGACCGACAGCGACGTGACGGCGTCGAGCAGCTGCGCGCCCCGGCGGTTCAGATACCGCTGCGGGCGGAAGCCGGGGTCGGCGGCCCGCATCCCGGCCAGCAGCACCAGGATCAGCGCGTCGGCCGGCAGGTCGGCGTGACCGGTGACCATCGTGTAGTACGGCGCGTAGCTCGGGGGCGCCAGCGCCACCGCGCCGCGGTAGTTCAGGTCCGGTCCCGCCGCCGCGTGCAGCACCGCCCGCGCGCCCTGACAGAATCCGCCTGCCAGCACGGTCTTTTCGAGGCGATCGTCGAGTTCGCGCGCGGCCGGGCAGATGCCCATGATGTCGGCGGCGATCTGGCGCGTCGCCGGGAACGGATGCACGCCGCAGCCGTCGAGGCCCTGGAAGTCGGCCGCGGCCACCGCGAATCCGCGGGCCAGCCACGCCGCCAAATGTTCCCGCTCCACCCGGGGCAGCCCGCGCCGCGAGGGCGCGTTGTGCTCGTCCAAGCCCACGAAGCAGTGCGCCCAGGTCAGCAACGGCATGCTGGCCGGGGCACAGGCCGGCAGGAACAGCGATCCGGAACTGATCCGGTCGCCGTCGCGATAGCGGAGCCGATAGCCCTGCGCCGTCCCGGCCGGCCACAGCTCCGGGGCGATCGCGCGGACCTCGGTCAGGTAGGTCCACCGGTGCACGGCCGGGTCACTCCGCCCGGCCGAACAGCCAGTAGCCGGGCGCGCCCGGATCGTCGCCGGTCAGGAAGTGCACGACGCTCGCGGCCAGCTCGTCGACGGTGAGGTGACCGTCGCCGTCGCTGTCGGTGAGCCCGAAGACGACATCGGATTCGGCGGCCGCGATGCCGAGCCCGTGCGTCACCGACCGGAACTGGGCACGCGAAATGCCGTGGTCCGCACCGTCGATCAGCCGCATGACCGCCAGCACCAGGTCGCGGGCGCTGTCGGTGACGGCGGCCGGCGCCGGCCCGGCGTCGGCGAGGAACTCGGTGAGATCGATGTGCTCGTCGCCGTCCTGGTCGTAGTGCTCGATCAGGTGCCGGGCCAGCCGGCCGTAGGCCTCGCGCACCTGGATCGCGATCGGGTCGCCCAGCGGATGCCCGAAGCTCTGCACCAACCGCAGCGCGTGGGCGCGGAAGTCGTCCGGGCCGATCCGGCCGTCGCCGGTGGCGTCCAGGATCCGGAAACGGATATCGCGGTCGGCGCCCGGTTCGGCCGGGGCGGTGACCCGCGCGTGCGGCGCGTCGACCAGCGCCAGCGCCCATCGGGTGACGAGTTGTCCGGCCGGCTCCAGCAGTCCGGTGTGATCCAGGGTCTCGTAATCGTGGAAGGTGACCTCGGTGCCGCACTCGGCGAGTTCCGCGGCGAAGGCGCTGCCCTGGCGCGAGGTGAACACCGGGTCCGCGCCGCCCGCGCACAGGAACAGCGGCCGGTCGTACTTGGTCACCGGCGGGCTGGTCGATTCCAGGGCCTCGACGAACGGCTGCCAGGTCGCCAGCCCGGTCGTCCCGGCCTCGTCGTTGGTGGTGCCCGAGCACAGGGCGTCGAGTTCCTGCATCGACTTCTGCCCGGCGGCCACGATCAGGGCCTGCCCGGCCGGGCGGACGCGGAGCGCGGGATCGAACTCCGGTCGCCGGGTGTGCAATCCGGCCAGGATGGTGGGCACCAGCGCGTGCACGTTCTGGCCGCCGTCGACGGTGTAGGGCTCCACGAATTCCAGGAAGCGCACCGGCGGCGCCAGCGACACCGTGCCGCGCAGATCCAGCTCGGGGGCGTAGGCGGTGCAGATCGCGGCCGCGAACAGCGAGCCGTGGCCGCCCTGGGAGAACCCGCCGATCACGGTGCGCCGGTCGATGTTCAGGTCCATCTGGTGCACGGCGCGCGCGATGTCGATGATGTCGTCGGCGATGGCCTCGCCGTCCAGGTAGGGGTGCGGTTCCTTGGTGCCGAGCCCCTCGTAGTCGGTGGCCGCGACGACGAATCCGGCGGCCAGCCAGTGCGCCAGGTGCCCGCGCTCCTCGGGGATCAGTCCGACCCTGGAGGGCGCGTTGTGCTCGTTGCTGCCGACCGTGCAGTGCGCCCAGCTGAGCACGGGGGCCGGGGTCTCGCCGAGGTCGGGAACGAACACCGAGCCGCCGACCGCGCGTTTGCCGCCGCTGAAGTTGGCGGCGACGTATTCGATGCGATAGCCCTGGGCGGTGCCGTCCGGCCACAGCTCGCGGGGGAGGGGCTCGACGGTGAGCAGAGTGCCGTTGTCCAGATCCGTGTAGTCCGCTACTGAGGTCAAACCGTCCTCCGATGCGCGCGAATGAGGTCACCAACGAGACGGGACGAGCTGTGGTCGACCCTAATAAAAGCCGACCGGTCGATATGTCGAATTGCCGGACTTCGGCCGCTGACCTGGCGGTGCGATCAGGTGCGCCGGGCGTGCCGCAGCCGGAACATTGTGCGCGCCATCCGCAGGTGCCGGCCCTGCCGATCGAAGGTGGACAGGTTCACCGGGGCGCGGTACCGCTTGCGGGCGATGGACAGCGTCCGGCTGAACTCCCGCAGGCCCTGATCGCCGTGGCTGTGCCCTTGGCCGTACTCGCCGACCCCGCCGAAGGGCAGCGCCGGAATCCCCGCGTAGGCGCTCGACGAATTGATCGTCACCACCCCGACCCGCAGCCGCTCCGCGAACGCCGGGACGCTCGCCGCGTCCCGGGTGAACACCGACACCGCGACGCCGTTGCCGGTCGCGTTGATCCGGCGCGCCGCCTCGTCCATCGAGGGCACCCGGTTCACCACCAGCACCGGCCCGCAGGCCTCGCCGGTCACCGCGACGCTCTCCTCGGGCACCTCGGCCAGCACGATCGGCTCGATATAGGGCTCCCGGAACGAGTCCAGCCCGCCGACAACGGCTTTGCCGCCGCGCGCCAGCGCGTCGCGGACCTGCTTGCGCACCACGTCGACCTGGGATTCCACGATCATCGGGCCGTAGCTGGCGCGCCGGTCCGCGCCGGGGCGCAACCCGCGCGCCTGATCGACGACCAGCTCCAGGAACGAGTCGTACACCGAATCCGCGACGTAGGCGCGCTGGATGCCGGTCGGGTTCTGGCCCGCGTTCGCCATCGCGCCGAAGACCGCCGCCTCGGCGGCGTCGTCCAGCTTGGCGTCGACCTGCACGACCATGGTGCCCTTGCCCCCGCGTTCGATCACGACCGGCGTCAAGGTCTGCGCGCAGAGCGAGATCACCTCGCGGGCGCCGGAATCCGAGCCCGCGTAGGCGATCTTGTCGAGCTTGGCCCGGCACAGCGCGTTGGTGGTGCCCTTCTCGCCGGTGACGGCCTGCAGCACCGGCTGGCTCGGCGCCAGCCGGCTCCAGCTCTCGGCCAGCCACACGCCGACGCCGGTGGTCAGCTCGTGCGGTTTGAACACCACCGTGTTGCCCGCGGCCATGGCGTAGGCGATCGAACCCATGGGCGTGAAGACCGGGTTGTTCCAGGAACCGAGCACGCCGACCACGCCGAGCGGCAGGTAGCCGACCGAGGCGTGCTGGTTGCGGGTCAGCCAGGTGGAGCCGAGCTTGCGGCGGTCCAGCACGCGGGCGGCGTTGCGGGCGGCCCAATCCAGGGTCTCCATCGCGAGCATCACCTCGATGGCGGCGTCGGCCTCGGGCTTGCCGGTCTCCTCGCAGACCAGGTCGACCAGCTCGCCGGCGCGCCGGGCGATGCTGCGCTTCCAATCCAGTAGCCAGCGCTTGCGACTGGCGAATCCCAGTCCGGCCCACCATTTCTCGGCGGCGCGCGCGGAGCGCACCGTGCGATTGAGCTCCCCGTGCCCCATCACCGCGTAGCTCCCGACGACTTCGCCGGTGCGCGGATCGTAGGAGGTCAGCACGTTGGAGCCGCCCCGTCGACCGGTCACTCGTGGCTGTGCAGACTCTGCCATCGGTCTCACCTCCCTGATTTGCAGGGTATGGGCGTGTTCTCGGCCCGACAAGGCGCGGCCGCCGCCCCCGCACTGCCCTTGACGGCACGACCAGCGCCGATTCCGAATTGCGCCAATGGAATTCACTGACTGTGAGCAATAACACACTTAATCGACGGCGGAACTGGGTACCGCGCGGATGCCTCGACCGGTTCCGGCCAGCCGGTAACATCACGCCCATTGGGACGGATCTCCTCCGGAGACGCCTTGCCGCCCCGCCGATAGTGGAGAGTTGATGCCGAGCTTGACCAAGCCAGATTCGCACGTGGAGAGCCCGGGCGGGCCGGAACGCGAGACAGCGGTCCTCGTGAAAGACGTGCGCAAGTCCTTCGGTGACGTGCACGCCCTGCAGGGCATCAGCTTCACCGCGGAGAAAGCCGCCGTGCTCGGCATTCTCGGCCCCAACGGCGCCGGCAAGACCACCACGGTCAAGGTGCTCTCCACGCTGCTGCGCCCGGATTCCGGCACCGCCGTCGTGGCCGGCCACGACGTGCGCACGGATCCGGCGGGCGTGCGCCGCTCCATCATGATGACCGGTCAGTACGCCGCCCTGGACGAGAACCTCTCCGGCCGCGAGAACCTGGAGCTGTTCGGCCGCCTGATGGGGCTGCGCAAGGCCGCGGCCCGCCGCCGCGCCGACGACCTGCTCGAGCAGTTCGACCTGGTCAACGCGGGGCGCCGCGCGGTCGGCAACTACTCCGGCGGCATGCGCCGGCGCGTCGACATCGCCTGCGGCCTGGTGGTCCGGCCCGAGGTCGTCTTCCTCGACGAGCCCACCACCGGTCTGGACCCGCGCAGCCGCCAGGGCGTCTGGGATCTGGTGCAGGTCCTCAAGAGCCAGGGCATCACGGTGCTGCTGACCACGCAGTACCTCGAGGAAGCCGACGTGCTCTCCGACAACATCATCGTCATCGACAAGGGCACGGTGATCGCCGAGGGCACCGCCGACGAGCTCAAGGAGAAGACCGGCGGCAGCTACTGCGAGGTGGTGCCGCTGGATCCGAGCAAGCTCCAGACCGCCGCTGACGCGCTCGGCGATCTGGTGCCCCCCGCGGTCCTGGCCGAACTCGGCGGATCCGACCGCCTCTCCTTCCCCGCGCCCGACGGCGCGAGCACCCTCGCCGAAGCACTGCGCCGGCTCGACTACGTCGGCGTCGACCTCGCCGACATCGGCCTGCGCCGCCCCTCCCTCGACGACGTGTTCCTCTCCCTGACCGGCCATTCGGGCGGCAAGCAGTGACCACTGCGGAGAAGTCCGGTTTCGACGCCGATCCGGCGACGCTGTTCGCGCAGCTGCCGACGGCGAAGCCGTCGTCGTTCGCGCAGTGGCGGGCGCTGACGGGCCGGATCGTGTGGATCATGGCCACCAAGGGCGAGCTGATCATCGCGTTCGTGACGCCGCTGGTGTTCACGCTCGGCTTCTATCTGCCGCTGCGCTTCGTGATGAAGTTCCAGGGCATCGACTACGCCCAGTTCGTCATGCCGGTGATCGTGTTGCAGACGATGGCCTTCACCATGATGTCCAACGCGCAGCTCTCGGCGTTCGAGGCGCTGACGGGGTTGAGCACCCGCCTGCAGACCATGCCGATCGGCGCGCTCGTGCCGCTGTCGGCGCGGATCTCGGCGGGCCTGATCCGCTCGGTCACCTCGCTGGTGGCGGCCATTCTGTTCGGTTACATGATCGGCTTCCGGTTCGTCGCCGGGTTCTGGCAGGCGGCGCTGTTCTGCGCGTTCTCGCTGGCCGTGGGCACCGTGCTCGCGATCGGCGCGGACGGTCTCGGCTCGCTCACCAAGAGCCCGGAATCGCTGAGCCAGGCGCTGACCCTGCCGACGCTGATCTTCGGCATGCTGTCCTGCGGTTTCGTCCCGGAACGCAGTTTCCCCGAGTGGATCCGGCCGTTCGCCCGCAACCAGCCGATCTCCCAGTTCTCCTTCGCCATGCGGGACATGGCGGCCGACGGGGTGACCTGGCAGGTGCTGTGGGTGCCGCTGGTCTGGCTGATCGGCGCGGCGCTGGTGTTCATCCCGTTTGCGATCTGGGCGAGTGTGAGGCGGTCATGAGCACTGTTGTCGAAACCCCGGAGGTGCGCTGGACCGCGCCGCCCGAGGTGGCGCCGAAGGCCGAGGGCGGCCTGCGCACTCTGGTCGTGGACAGCACGCTGCAGTGCAAGCGGTTGCTCTACGGCTGGGCGCGCGACCCGTCGACCACGATCCAGACGCTGCTCTATCCGGCGTTGACGCTGCTGATGTTCGATGTCGTGCTCGGCAATTCGATCAGCTCGGCCACCGGCAAACCGGCCATCTTCGGCCAGGTGCCGATGATCACGCTGGTGGCGGCCATGTCCGGCGCGGTGGTCAGCGCGCTGGGCTTCAAGACCGAGAAGGCCACCGGGCTGCTCGGGCGGTTCTGGACCATGCCGGTGCACCGGGCGGCCGGGCTGACCGGGCGGCTGCTCGCCGAGGCGGTCCGCGTGCTCGTCACGACACTGTTCGTGCTGTGCGTGGGCTTCGCGCTCGGTTTCCGATTCGACCAGGGCCCGGTCGCGGGCCTGGCGCTGATCTGCCTGCCGGTGCTGTTCGGCATCGGCTTCGCCGTGCTGGTCACCGCGCTGGCCACGATCACCGAGGGCGTGATGCTGGTCAGCGTGATCAGCATCGTGAACACGCTGCTGATGTTCTTCAACACCGGTTTCGTCCCGGTCGGGGCGTATCCGGTGTGGTTGCAGGACGTCGTGCAGAACCAGCCGATGAGCTGTGCGATCGACGCGATGAGCGGTCTGTCCTACGGCGGGCCGGTGGCCGAACCGCTGCTGAAGACCGTGGCCTGGACCCTCGGCATCATCGTCGTGTTCGCCTGGCCGGCCGTGCGCGGCTATCAGCGGGCGGCGGAGACCGGCGCCTGAAAGCCATCGCCGAACGCCGTGCCGGACCTACCCGGCGCGGCGTTCGCTGCGTTCGGGGGCGGGTGGGAACGGATAATCCACCCAGCGGTCCCGGTTGGTCCAGCCGACCAGGTCGTAGCGCCAGCGGAACGGCCAGGTGTGCGCGACCGTGTTGAACAGGACCGCGCCCAGGGCGGTGTAGTCGTCGTGCGCGGAGAGCAGGGCGCGCTGGCCGCGTTCGGATTCGGTGAAGAAGGCGTCGAACATCGCGATCGACTGATCGGTGGTCAGCCGGCCCAGGCCCCAGAGCCCGCGCATCCGCATCCAGTAGACGAGCCGGGCGCGCCACGGCCAGAGCGCCGCGATCGGGTCGCGGCCCGTGCGCACCGCGTTCACGGCGGTGTCGACCAGGGCGAGCGAGTCGGCGACGCTGTAGCCGGTGCAGGGGTGCATCATCCCGCCGCGGGAGCCGAACGGGACGGCCAGCGCCACGCCCTTGCGCGGGGGCGCTTGATCCAGCGGATAGTGCGCGGCCTCGGTCGGCTCGCCGCCTTTCAGGCGAATCCCGTGGACGGCCAGGCGGTGCAGGGTGCGTCTGCGTAGCTCGTGCTGGGGCATGCCGCCGCGCAGGCCGAGGCTGGTCTCCTCGAAGATGACCGTGCCGTCGCCCAGCGGCACCGAGTAGAGGAACGAGGGCGGTTCGCCGGGGCCCGCGCCGTTTTCCGGTCGCCAGTCCAGCAGCAGTCCCTCGCCGTCGGCGATCATCGGCGCCGCGGTCTCGGCGTCGACGAAGATGCCGTGCGCGCTCGCCGCCCGGCGCCGGCCCAGCGCGGGCAGGCCGCGGGTGTCGAAAACCGTTGTGGCCCTGAGGATCGTGCCGTCGCGCAGTTCGACCTCGTGCGGGTCCACCCGGCTGGCGCGGCCCGCGACCACGGTGGCGTCGTCCAGCGGCAGCGCGTCGTAGAGGCCCTGCTTGGACAGCACGCAGTAGGGGCGGGGGATCCGGTGCTCGGTCTTGGTCCAGACGGTGGGCGCCTCGATCCGCTGCGCGATGGCGGTGGCCGGGAGCCAGCCGGGTAGCTCGTCGATCCAGCAGGAGAACGTCTCGGGCCATAATCGCTCGGGTCGCGGGTCGACCGCGGCGACCCGCAGTCCGGCCCGCATCGCCCGGTGTGCCAGCGCCCGGCCGGTCGGCCCGAGCCCGACCACGACCAGTTCGAATTCCCCGCCCACGCTGCCACTCATAGACGCATCTAATCCGTTCCGCGCGCCGGCTGGCAACAACCGCGCGGGCGCGGCCGAGGTGACTTCGGCCGCACCCGGCGCCCGCTACTTGGGGGTGACCCAGGTGGTGATGTCGGCGTGCACGACCTCGAGGCCGTGCTTGTCGTAGATGGAGACCGGAACCACCAGGTCCCGGCCCTCGGTGATCGCGGCGAAATCGGGGACCTCGGGCAGCTTGGCCACCGCGCGCAGGCCGGTCTCGGCCTTGGCCAGGTACTGCACGTTCATCGCCTTCGGAATCCAGCGGTGCGTGCCCGGCACCGTCGCCTCGCTCAGCATGCCCATCGCCACCTCGGCCAGGTTGCACGCCGCGATCGCGTGATAGGTGCCCAGGTGATTGTGGATGCCGAACCACTTCGGCGAGGTCACCTCGCACAGCCCCGGCTCCAGCCGCACCACGCTGGGCAGCACCGTGCCGAAGTACGGCACCCGCGCCACCATCCCCAGCGAGAACAGCGTGTGGCCCAGCCGGTTGTCCGGCAGCTTCTTCCAGCCCCGGTACGTGGCGGTCTCTTTGCTCATGCCGCTATCTTACTCAGAAGTAAGTTCCAAAGCCCAGCACCGCGGGCATAATCGGCCGCGATCCGGGGACGCGCGGCGTGGGGGTGAACTGGCTGGTCACCGGGGTGTGAGCGGGAGTGGGGGGCCGGATTTGAATCGGCGAAGCGCGTCGGGCATACTGTTCGGGTTGCCTTGCACAGGGTTATGTCTGAGTCCTATGGATACCTGGCGTAAACCGAGCCGAGGCGAGTTGTAGCAAATATGTACTTCGCTGGTTTCCAGCGTGAGTACGTCCGGGACACCCGTTCCGGCCCGAGAGGAAATTCTGATCCGGGCCGAAGAATGAGCGAGAAGGCGACACGCCCGACCGCGTGGACCGGAGAACCATGACAGATGAACAGCGGCGAGAGATCGAGCGTGCCTCGATCGTGGTCTCACGTGAGACGTCTTCGTGTGTTCGGGCTGTGTAAATGAGGGTGGTTTCGGCCAAGCCCCAGGGCTTCCGGGATCACGAACGAAAGCGGAGAAAAGGACACTTAGCGTGGCGGGACAAAAGATCCGCATCAGGCTCAAGGCCTACGACCACGAGGCGATCGACGCGTCTGCGCGCAAGATCGTCGAGACGGTGACCCGTACCGGGGCCCGTGTGGTCGGCCCGGTGCCGTTGCCCACCGAAAAGAACGTGTACTGCGTCATCCGCTCGCCGCACAAGTACAAGGACTCGCGCGAGCACTTCGAGATGCGCACGCACAAGCGGCTTATCGACATCCTCGACCCGACGCCGAAGACGGTTGACGCGCTCATGCGCATCGACCTGCCGGCCAGCGTCGACGTCAACATTCAGTGACGGGGACTCGAGACATGACTACTGATAACAAGAGCAGGCCCGCGGCCGGCATCCTGGGCACCAAGCTCGGTATGACCCAGGTGTTCGACGAGAACAATCGCGTCGTTCCCGTGACCGTCATCAAGGCCGGACCGAACGTCGTCACCCAGATCCGCACCGAGGAGCGCGACGGCTACAGCGCCGTGCAGATCGCTTTCGGCGCCATCGACCCGCGCAAGGTGAACAAGCCGGTTTCCGGCCAGTTCGCCAAGGCCGGTGTCACCCCGCGCCGCCACGTTGCCGAGATCCGCGTCGCCGACGCGTCCTCCTTCGAGATCGGCCAGGAGCTTTCGGCCGACGTGTTCGAAGAGGGCACCTACGTCGACGTCACCGGCACCAGCAAGGGCAAGGGCTTCGCCGGCACTATGAAGCGCCACGGCTTCGCCGGCCAGGGCGCCTCGCACGGTGCGCAGGCTGTGCACCGTCGCCCCGGTTCCATCGGTGGCTGCGCCACCCCCGGCCGCGTGTTCAAGGGCATGCGCATGTCGGGCCGGATGGGCAACGACCGCATCACCACGCAGAACCTCTCGGTTCACAAGGTGGATGCCGAGAACGGCCTGCTGCTGATCAAGGGCGCTGTCCCGGGTCGTCGCGGCAACGTCGTCGTGATCAAGAGCGCCGTGAAGGGTGGTGCCCACGCATGACCAGCCTCGAGAAGAAGGCCAACCTGACGCTGTCGGTCAAGGAGATCGGTGGCAAGACCAACGGCACCGTCGACCTCCCCGCGGAGATCTTCGACGTGACCGCCAACATCGCACTGATGCACCAGGTCGTGACCGCGCAGCTCGCCGCGGCCCGCCAGGGCACCCACGCCACGAAGACTCGTGGCGAGGTCTCCGGCGGTGGCAAGAAGCCGTACCGGCAGAAGGGCACCGGCCGCGCCCGTCAGGGCTCGACCCGCGCGCCGCAGTTCGTCGGCGGTGGCACCGTGCACGGCCCGCAGCCGCGCGACTACAGCCAGCGCACCCCGAAGAAGATGAAGGCCGCCGCGCTGCGCGGTGCCCTCTCCGATCGGGCGCGCAACGATCGCATCCACGTGATCACCGAACTGGTCTCGGGTCAGACCCCGTCGACCAAGACCGCCAAGACCTTCCTGTCCGAGCTCTCGGATCGCAAGAAGTTCCTGGTCGTCGTCGGCCGCGAGGACGTCGCCGCGTGGAAGAGCGTGGCGAACCTGGAGAACGTGCAGCCGATCGCCCCGGATCAGCTCAACACCTACGACGTGCTCTACAGCGACGAAGTGGTGTTCAGCGTCGAGGCTCTGAACGCTTTCGTTCACGGCCCGGCCGAGGCGGCACAGGAGGAGAGCAAGTGACCACCATCGCCGACCCCCGCGACATCCTGCTGGCGCCGGTCATCTCGGAGAAGTCCTACGGACTGATCGAGGAAGGCACCTACACCTTCATCGTGCACCCGGACTCCAACAAGACGCAGATCAAGATCGCCGTCGAGAAGGTTTTCGGCGTGAAGGTGACCAGCGTCAACACCGCCAACCGTCAGGGCAAGCGCAAGCGGACCCGCTTCGGTTACGGCAAGCGCAAGGACACCAAGCGCGCGCTCGTGACCATCTCGGCCGACAGCAAGCCCATCGAGATCTTCGGAGGCCCGGTCGCGTAAGCGCCTGGGAATCCAGAAAGTAGAGAAGAACTCATGGCAATTCGCAAGTACAAGCCGACTACCCCGGGCCGCCGCGGGTCGTCCGTCTCGGATTTCGCCGAGATCACCCGGTCGACCCCCGAGAAGTCGCTGATCCGCCCGCTGCACAGCACGGGTGGCCGCAACGCGCACGGCCGCATCACCACTCGTCACCGCGGTGGCGGCCACAAGCGTGCCTACCGTCTGATCGACTTCCGTCGGCTGGACAAGGACGGCATCCCGGCCAAGGTCGCGCACATCGAGTACGACCCGAACCGCACCGCCAACATCGCGCTGCTGCACTTCAAGGACGGCGAGAAGCGCTACATCATCGCCCCCAAGGGCGTGACGCAGGGCACCCCGATCGAGTCCGGCCCCACCGCCGACATCAAGCCGGGTAACAACCTGCCGCTGCGCAACATCCCGACGGGTACCACCATCCACGCGGTGGAGCTGCGTCCGGGCGGCGGCGCCAAGCTGGCCCGCTCGGCCGGCATGAGCATCCAGCTGCTGGGCAAGGAAGGGCCGTACGCGACCCTGCGTATGCCCTCCGGTGAAATCCGCCGTGTCGACGTGCGCTGCCGCGCCACCGTCGGTGAGGTCGGCAACGCCGAGCAGTCGAACATCAACTGGGGCAAGGCCGGCCGTATGCGCTGGAAGGGTCGTCGCCCCACGGTCCGTGGTGTCGTCATGAACCCGGTCGACCACCCGCACGGTGGTGGTGAAGGCAAGACCTCCGGTGGTCGCCACCCGGTCTCGCCGTGGGGTCAGCCGGAAGGCCGCACCCGCAAGCCCAATCGCCCGAGCGACAAGCTCATCGTCCGCCGTCGCAAGACCGGCAAGAAGCGCTAAGGAGGAGGTAAGAAATGCCACGCAGCCTGAAGAAGGGCCCGTTCGTCGACGACCACCTCCTCGCGAAGGTGGACGTTCAGAACGAGAAGGGCACCAAGCAGGTCATCAAGACCTGGTCCCGTCGTTCGACCATCATCCCCGATTTCATCGGCCACACCTTCGCCGTCCACGACGGCCGCAAGCACGTGCCGGTGTTCGTCTCGGACAACATGGTCGGACACAAGCTGGGCGAGTTCGCGCCCACTCGGACGTTCAAGAGCCACGTCAAGGATGACCGGAAGAGCAAGCGGCGATGACCACTGAGACTCAGAACCCGACTGCGCGGGCGACCGCGAAGCACGTGCGCGTCACTCCGATGAAGGCTCGCCGTGTCGTGGACCTGGTCCGCGGCAAGCGAGTGGAGGACGCCCTGGCGATCCTGAAGTTCGCGCCGCAGGCCGCGAGCGAGCCGGTCGCCAAGGTCGTGGCCAGCGCCGCGGCGAACGCCGAGAACAACCTCGGCCTGAACCCGGCCACGCTGGTCATCTCGACGGCGTTCGTCGACGAGGGCGCGACCATGAAGCGTTTCCAGCCGCGGGCCCAGGGCCGCGCGTTCCGGATCCGCAAGCGCACCAGCCACATCACTATCGAGGTCGAGAGCGTTCCCACCGCCGGTGGTGCCACTCGTAACCGCCGGAAGGGAGGGGCAAAGTAAATGGGACAGAAAATCAACCCCCATGGCTTCCGCCTCGGCATTACCACCGACTGGAAGTCGCGTTGGTACGCGGACAAGCAGTACGCGGACTACGTGAAGGAAGACGTCGCGATCCGCAAGCTCCTCGCCAACGGCATGGAGCGGGCCGGCATCTCCAAGGTGGAGATCGAGCGCACCCGTGACCGGGTTCGCGTCGACATCCACACCGCTCGTCCGGGCATCGTCATCGGCCGCCGCGGCGCCGAGGCCGATCGCATCCGCGCCGAGCTGGAGAAGCTCACCAAGAAGCAGGTGCAGCTGAACATCCTCGAGGTCAAGAACCCCGAGTCGGATGCGCAGCTCGTCGCTCAGGGTGTGGCCGAGCAGCTGTCCAACCGTGTGGCGTTCCGTCGCGCGATGCGCAAGGCCATCCAGTCGGCCATGCGTTCGCCGAACGTCAAGGGCATCCGCGTGCAGTGCTCGGGCCGCCTCGGTGGCGCCGAAATGTCGCGCTCGGAGTTCTACCGTGAAGGTCGCGTGCCGCTGCACACCCTGCGTGCGGACATCGACTACGGCCTCTACGAGGCCAAGACCACCTTCGGTCGCATCGGCGTGAAGGTCTGGATCTACAAGGGCGACATCGTCGGTGGCAAGCGTGAGCTGACCGCCGCCTCCGCTCCGGCCGGCGGTCGTGACGACCGTCCGCGTCGCGAGCGTCCGTCTCGCCCGCGTCGGTCCGGCTCCGCCGGCACCACGGCGACCAGCACCGAGGCCGGGCGCGCCGCCACTGCTGTGGCGGAGGCTCCGGCAGAGAACCAGGAGGGCTGACGCCATGCTGATGCCTCGCAAGGTCAAGCACCGCAAGCAGCATCACCCCGGCCGTTCCGGCATGGCCAAGGGCGGCACCTCGGTGGCGTTCGGCGAGTACGGCATCCAGGCTCTGGAGCCGGCCTACGTCACCAACCGGCAGATCGAGTCGGCTCGTATCGCGATGACCCGCCACATCAAGCGTGGCGGCAAGATCTGGATCAACATCTACCCGGATCGCCCGCTGACCAAGAAGCCCGCCGAGACCCGCATGGGTTCCGGTAAGGGTTCGCCGGAGTGGTGGGTCGCGAACGTCAAGCCCGGCCGCGTGATGTTCGAAATGTCTTACCCCAACGAGGAGACCGCTCGTGAGGCCCTGCGCCGCGCGATGCACAAGCTCCCCATGAAGTGCAGGATCGTGACCAGGGAGGAGCAGTTCTGATGGCTACCGGAACACCAGCCGCAGAGCTCCGCGAGCTCACCGAAGAGGAACTCGTTTCCCGCCTGCGCGAGTCGAAGGAAGAGCTGTTCAACCTGCGCTTCCAGATGGCGACGGGTCAGCTCGACAACAACCGTCGTCTGCGCGTCGTCCGTCACGAGATCGCGCGCATCTACACGGTCATGCGTGAGCGCGAGCTCGGTCTGGCCACCGGACCCGCTGGCAAGGGAGATGCGGCATGAGCGAGAAGATCGAAGGGCAGCGCAACAGCCGCAAGGTTCGCAGCGGTTACGTTGTCTCGGACAAGATGAACAAGACGATCGTCGTCGAGCTGGAAGACCGTAACCGGCACAAGCTCTACGGCAAGATCATTCGCACCACCTCCAAGGTGAAGGCGCACGACGAGAACGAGATCGCCGGCATCGGCGACCGCGTTCAGCTGATGGAGACCCGTCCGCTGTCGGCCACCAAGCGCTGGCGTCTGGTCGAGGTCCTGGAGAAGGCGAAGTAATTCGCGCCCTCCACGGCTGACAAGTCGAACAAAGGCCCGCTTCCCATTGGGAAGCGGGCCTTTGTCATTGCCGGATCATTGGACCGTGAGAGTGACGGTCTTGGTTTCGGTCTCGGCCGGGAGGCGGGTGGTGTCGACGGCGAGGATTTCGCCGGAGTCCTGGGCGCCGTCGGGCATGGTCTTGGGCTTCAGCGTGAAGGGCGGCTTGTTGCCGGCCCCGGCCAGGCCGAAGTCGCTGTCGTTGGCGATGTAGAGGGTTTTGCCGCCGTCGGTGGTGGCGATGCCCTCGATCTTGTCGTGGGCGAAGAACTTGCCGTCGGGATTCAGGGCGTCCACCAGGCCGCCGAGGTCGAGGCCGAGTTTCTTGCCGACCGGGGTGATTCCGGCGCGCCGCAGGGCGGCGACGCCGTCGGCGGTGGGCACCGTGCCGACCCAGGTTTCCAGCGGCTTGCCCTCCACCAGCAGGCCCTGCTCGGGATCGTAGACCGCGCCGGGAACCGTGGACTGCGGGCCGATGTCGGTGGCGCCGGCGATATCGATGGTCCACAGCTTCTTGTTCGCCTTGGGCGCCTTGTTGCCGTCGCGTTCGTCGACCAGGAAGGTGGTGTTGCTGAGCGCGGTGATCTCGGAGACGGCGAGCTTCTCCTTCGGGTTCTCCAGCGGGTACGCGAACTCCTTGACCGCCTTGGTCTTCAGGTCCACCGTGACGATGCGGGTCATCGGCACCTCGCGGGCCGAGCTCACGCCCGCGGTGCTGAGGCCGCTCTGCACGACGCCGACCAGCGTGCTGCCGTCGGGCGTCACGGTGAGGCCCTCCATGCCCTGGTTCGGGGTCCGCAGCCGCAGTTCCTTCGGTAATCCCTGCCCGGGGGTGAGCCGCTCCAGCTCGGTGCCCTCGGCGTCGAAATGCACCAGGAACGGGCCGTATTCGTCGGAGACCCAGAACGTGCCGTCCGGCAGCGCGACCAGGCCCTCGCTGTCGATCCCGTGATCGGTCGGCGTCAGGACCGTTCCGTTCAGGTCCTTCATGGTCTCGCCGGTGTCGGCCGAGACGTCCACCAATCCGTTGAACGGCTTCCCGGCGCGGTTGCGCAGCAGAATGGTCGACTGCACCACGGCCTTGTTGCCGACCAGCTTGAACCGGGCGATCTGCGGCGTGAAAGCCGGTACGACGGCCAGCTTCTCGTTCTTGCCCGGCCCGTCCACGTTCGGCCCGCGATCGGTGAGCCCGTAGAACTCCCCGTCGGCTCCCGGCACCGGCACGAAGGCCGAACCGTACGCGCTGCCCTGCACGGTCGCCCCGCCGAACTCACCGAGCGGCGCGATATCGGTGGTGTAGAGCCGCACGGCGTCGGTGGTGGTCACCTCGATCTTGTCCGGTCCGGTGTATCCGGCCGCCGGGGTGTAGACCAGCGCACCGTCGGTCTGCCGCGTGATCGTCCCGTGCTCGGGCTTCGCTATGGCCACCGCGGCGCTACCCCCGGTCCGGTCCAGCAACTCGTCCAGACTGATCACCAGCGGCTTGTCCTTGCCGACGGTGAAGTCCGCGCTCGGGTCGGACGAACAGCCGGCGGCTGCGGCGCTGGCGCACACGGCCACGACGACCAGCGTGTTTCGGGTACTACGGCGAATTCTCACCAGGGATGCCTATCGTCCCGGACCGACATGGACATGACCGCAATCTGAACATTGTCCGTCGCCGGGCCCGGGTGGCCGGCTATTCGCTGGGAGTGTCGCCGTAAGACCGCAGCAGAGTGGCCAGGGCCCCGGTGACGTGCTCGGTCGCCTCGGGCGTCAAGGCTTCGAGCAGCCGGGCTTCATTGGCGATGTGCAGGGGCAGAACCTGATCGATGACCGCGAGCCCGTGCTCGGTCAGCCGGATCTTGACCGACCGGCGGTCGTTCTCGTCGCGGACACGAGTGACCAGGTCCTTGTCCTGCATGCGATCCACGCGAAGGGTGATCGCGCCGGTGGTGACCAGCGAGGTCTTGAGGAAGGTACCCGCGCTCAGTTCATAGGGCGCGCCGGAGCGCCGGAGCGTGGACAGCACGTCGAATTCGCCGGGCTCCAAACCGTGTCCGGCGAGGAAGTCCTTGATCTCCTTGTCCCACAGGCGGGAGATCCGCATGATCCGGCCGACGACGCCGATCGGCGCGAAGTCGATGTCGGGACGCTCGCGCCGCCACTGTTCCAGTACGGCCGCCACACTGTCGGTCACCAGTCCTCCGGGGAATTTAGATGAGCGCTCATTAGTTTGACACTCACATGAGCGATGATTATCTTAGCGCTCATCTTAATGAGACGACGAACGGTGGTGTGCCATGCCTTTCACCTCGACCCGCGACACCCGCGTGCACTACGAAGCCGAGGGGCACGGACCCGGCCTGGTGCTGGTGCACGGCACCGGCGGCGACGCCGAGAAGGTCTTCGGCAATGTCGTCGACCAGTTCACCGCCGATCGCACCGTGGTGCGCCCCAACCTCAGCGGCAGCGGCCAGACCACCGACGACGGTGCCGATCTGACGCTCGATCTGCTCGCCGGCCAAGTCGTCGCGGCGACTCGGGCGGCCGTCGACGGGCCGGTGGATCTGCTCGGATTCTCGCTCGGCGCCGTCGCCGCGGCCGCGGTCGCCGCGACCCATCCGGAGCTGGTGCGCAGCCTGGTGCTGGTCGGCGGCTGGGCACACTCCAGCGGGCCCCGCGATCAATACTATTTCCACACCTGGGCGCAGCTGCTGCACACCGATCGTGAACTGTTCAAGCGCTTTTCGGCCCTGACGGGTTTCAGTGCCGCCGCGCTGGACCGCTTCGGGCACGAGGGTCTGGCCGCATCGCTGGCGGATGCCTGGCCGCCGCTGGGCATCGGGCGGCAGATCGATCTCGGCCGGCGGGTGGACATCCGCCCGCTGCTGCCCGCGATCACCGCGCCGACGCTGGTGATCGGATTCGCCGAGGACGCGATGATTCCCGTCGCGGGCTCGCGCGAGTTGAGCGCCGGAATCCGGGGCAGTCGCATCGTCGAGCTGCCCGGAGCGGGTCACATGGACTGGTTCGCCGACCCGTCCGACCTGATCGCGCTGACCCGCGAGTTCATCACCGACCCCGGGCCTGCCGCCGCGGAGCTTCAGTCGCCGAGTCCGGCGCGGGCGAGTAGGTAGTCGATGAGCGGGCGGTAGTGGTTGGGGAGGATGCCGTCGTCGAGGGGGACGGTGACGGCGATCTTGCCTTCGGCGTGCCCGGCGAACAGTGCTGGGTCGTTGCAGTCGGCGAAGCCGACGGCCTCGATGCCGGCTTCGCCGGCCGCGCCGGCCCAGCCGTGATCGGCCAGCACCAGGCCGGGCCAGGCGCCGGTGCCCTGCAACTCGGCGAGCATGGCCTGCATGGGTTGCGGGTCGTGGGTGTGCCGGTAGTCGCCGGACTTGCTGATCAGCGCCGCGACGCCGCCGGTGTAGGAGATCTCGCGGTATTTCAGGCTGTCGGTGCTGGAGGCGTAACTCCAACCGGCGGCGGGCGTCGGGATCTCGCAGCCGGCGGCGGCGAGCTTGTCGGCGACCGCGCGGTAGACCCCCAGCAGTGTGGCGGGGTGACCGGTGGCGAACACGACGGTGGAACGGTGCCGGGCGGCGTGGGCGAGCCGTTCGGCCATGGCGTCGAGCGCGTCGATCGTCAGATCCGGATCGATGGTGTCGACGCCGTGCGTGTATTTCGGGTCCGGGCTGACGCCGCACTGCCGCGCCATCATGGCGAGCGTTTCCTCGAAGGTCCACTCCCGCAGGCGAAGTCCGAACTGGTAGCCGGGATCACGCGCGACCATACGGCGGAAGTTGGTGAGGTTCGACTCCCGCGGCGTCGCCACCTCGCCCGCGATCCTGGTGCGAACCAGATGCTCGCGCAACGCCTCTCGATCGACCCCGGAACCATGCGCGACCGCCATGCCTCCACTGTGCCCTGCCCGGGTGGCGCGCGCTAGATGTACTGACCATGGACGTTGGTGACGGCGTGGCGAGCTGGACATGACGAAGACCTCCGAGTGAAGTGCGAGCTGTCTAGGAACGCATCCACTCTC